>NZ_JBHUUV010000049.1:0-45451 GCF_042670885.1 Streptomyces sp. NPDC057136 | reverse complement strand
ACCCCGCGTCGGGCTCTCACCATGTCCACGGCCGACACGGCCTCAAACAAACTCGCTCAGCCGCCCAGCAACCCCAACTGAAACGGCGAGGTTAATGGCCTTGATGATGTCGATGGCCTCCATAGAGGCGCCCCCGGCCGCTCCCACCATCGCAGCCATGAACCAATCCATGGCCCGAGGCTAGAGGGAATCATGCGGCAACGACGTAGTTCTGCGTAACCAACGTTCCGAGACAGCACAGTTAGAGTCAGTCCGGCACGACAGAAGACCGACCGGTACGGCTTCGGCGCCGGAAATCGGGTGCCCACCCGGGTGGGCACCTATCTCGAAAAGTCACATGAAGTGGGACCGCGCACGCTCAAGCGGCCAAATGGGGCACTCACTGGCCAAATGTGCCGCTAAGTCACACCGGGTGTGACTGAGTGCTCCAGTTGGCGAGTTGAGCAGGGGTGTCCCTTGTCATCCAATCCAGGCGTTTGGCAGCGAACCCAGCCCTTTCGGCTTCGATGACAGTGAACCTAGTCGTGCGGGGTGAGCACGCTGGGGGCCGCCGGAGACTGGGGCCGCCGCCGAGTCAGCCGCCGACGTGGATAGGGGGAGGCGCTGCGCGCAGTGCTGTCGATGAGCTGGACTGGGTCATCCTGCCAGTCGGGCGAGGGCCAGTGCGTGCGCGTGGTCGAGGGAGTCAGCAGCAGCGCAAGGGACGTCCGGCTGCACACCGGTGCCCTCCCAGTTCGTGCCGGAGACGGGGTTGATGGCGCGGCCGACAGGGACAGTGGCTTCCAGGTGTGGGTGCACGGTCCAGCCCTTGCACGGGTGTGCGCCGCCGCGGGTGCGCTCGCCGACGACTACGGCGCGGCCGAGCTGCTGGAGGTCGTACGCCAGCTCTTCAGCGGCAGAGAAGGTGCTGTCACTGGACAGCACATACAACGGCTTGCTGCCACCGAAGCACGCGCCGGGAACGTGCGGCAGGCTCCAGGACTGCTCTCTGCGCTCGCCGCCGCGCCAGTACATGGTGTTGAGGTGGGTGCGCTCGTCCAGTAGGTAGCTGCAGACGAAGGCGACCGTGTCCGGGTCGCCGCCCCGGTTGGCGCGAAGGTCCACGATCAGCGCCTGGGCGCGGGAGGCCAGGGTGAGCGCGGCGCTCAGCGGTTCGGCGGCCCACTCCAGCGGAAACAGCATCGGTGCCAGCTCCACCACGGCGACCCCTCCGCCGAGCAACTCCACCCGGGGCGCACCGCCCAGCGAGGTGTCGAAGTCCCGGCGCATGGAATCCAGGTTGGCCGCCCCCTGCTTCGAGGACACCGGGTCGGCGTGGTGCTTCAGTCTCAGGTGTCCGTCGCCGTTGACGGACTGCAGGTCCGCGGTGACCAGACGGGCGAGCTCCTCGGCGTCGTCGACGTCGTAGGCGCCCTCGGTGAGGCGTCGTTGCAGCAGGCCGGCGAGCTGCTCGGCTATCTCGGGGAAAACGTAGTGCTCGGTCAGCAGCCGGGCTGTCTCGTCGATGACAGGGGCCGGCGGAAGCTTCGTTGGAGTCGTCATGGCAGGGAGTAGAGCACTGCCCTTGCGAAAGCGTCAAAGAGTTAGACACTTTCTGTATGCGTGATCAGCCTCCCTACCTGCCGCCTCCTGAGGACGTCCTGGAGATCGGTGCGCCTGAGCAGTTCGCGGCGCTCGCTCACCCGTTGCGTCAGCAGTTGCTCTTCGCCCTGGGCCACCGGCCTGCCACCACCAGCCAGCTTGCGGCGCAGCTCGACGCGAAGAAGGGCAACGTGGCCCACCACCTCAAAGTGCTCCGCGAAGCCGGGCTGGTCCACGTCGCCGAGACCCGCCAGGTCCGCGGCGGCACCGAGCAGTACTACCAGCGCACGGCCCGCCACATGGTCGTCGCCGAACCCCAAGCAGCAGGCACCGCCGCGATGCTCGCCGCGGTCGCCCAGGAGCTGGACCTCTCACCCACCGAGACCCACCTGACACTGCGCCACCTGCGTCTCAGCCCCGCGAAGGCAAGAGAACTCGGCCAGACCCTCGCCCAACCGGTCGACGAAACCGAGGAAAATGCAGAGGACCAGCCCGTGCACGGCGTGTTGGTGGCGCTCTATCAGCAGGCTCCGCCGACCAGCACCACCAGTTCCGCCTAGCGGCACCAACCTCACGAGACAGCACACCTAGCTCACTCGAGACGAGCCGCACCCGTTGACATCCAACCCAGTCGCCCCAGATCAGCGCGCTGCACGCGACTATCTTCGATGTCGAAGGACAAGGGGGCTCACTTCCCGAGGTGGCTTTCGGCCGCGCCAACTTGTTCAAGTCGGCCGCGTGCACGCCCATCTGCCGGACCAGGCCCTCGACGCCCTTCGCGGTGTCGATGACCTTGCGGACGTCCGGCTCGTTCTCGTACATCCCCCGGATCTCGCCCGCTTCGCTGCAGCGCGGGTGCTTGGGGTCGGTGATGCCGTTGAGGTCGATGCCCTTGCCGAGGACGTCGGCGGGCATCGCCTTGGTGAGCCGGTCACCCATGGCGTACGGGTAGCCGAGGATGCGGGCGGAGTCCTTGATCGCGTTCTTGGCCTTGATCTTTCCGTAGGTGCCGATCATGGCGACCTTGTCGGCGCCGTACTTCTCGGTCACGTACCGGATGACTTCGACGCGCCTGCGCTCGTCGAAGTCGATGTCGACGTCGGGCATGGAGACGCGCTCGGGGTTCAGGAACCGCTCGAAGATCAGCCCGTGCTCGATCGGGTCGAGGTCGGTGATGCCCATGGCGTACGACACGATCGAGCCGGCCGGCTCGGCGGCGGTCAGCCGCGCGACCGCCACGGCCCGGTCGGCGGCAGCGGACAGCCGCACACCACCGTCGGGAACAGCGGCGGACGGGGTCGCCGAAGCCGAAGAGACCAGGGAGGCCTGCCGTACGCCGTGTCGGCGCATCAGAGCCGGAGCGGCGTTGGCGGCCGTCAGACTCCCAGGAAGCGAGCGCCCGGCAACGGACAGTGCCCGGTCCATGGCCAGTATCCCCAGCAGGAGATCCACCGGCTCCGCCGCCGCACGCCCGCACCGTACCGCTTGCCGCATGGCCTCGACGGACACCGCGAACACAACCGGTGAGCCGTTCACGGCGGTCGCGGAGGTCCACGAAGTCAGCGCATGTGTCAGACGGTTACCGCTCTTGTCCAGCGCTCCGGCCCGGCGAAGAAGGGTGACGCCGCGGGATTTCGGTCCCTCGGTCTCCGCCGGGGCGCTCGCGTCCAGTCCGTCGAGCGCGGTTGCCGCGGCGACCGGATCCAGCCTTCGCAGCAACAGGGCTTCCCGCGCCCTGCTGTCCGGCAGGTCCAGCAGGGCACGGGCCACATGCCGACAGCGCACCGAGATCGTCTCCTCTGCGCGGGCCGACCTGAGCGCGAGCAGCAGGCACGCGCGCATCGCCCCGGTCATCCCGGGCAGCGCACAGCCGCTCTCCGGGGCCGATCCGCGCGAACCGAGGCCGAAGCGCCACCGTGCATCACGCCAGGCGGCATCGACCTCCTGCTCACCGGCTTCCTGACTGGCTTCCTCATCGACGCGGGCCGCGACCGGCGCACTGTGCGCCTCGTCGTCACTCACCCAACCGCGCCCCGCCCGGCCGGTGATCATGCCGCTGAGCGAACCCGCCTTCCGCATCCCCGGGGCGATCGCCGCACCGGCGTCCGTGTCCCCCATCACAAGCTCCCCCAGCAGGGTGTCCGTCCCCACGGCCGGCAACTCGCGCCTGACCGCACGGCGCAGTGTCTCCACGAGCAGGTCCATGACGTCCGGCTCGAACTCTGTGGTCGCTCCGACCACGGCCGTGGCGTCGGCGTGTGCTCCGGTCGTCCCTCGCTGGTCCATCGAACATTCCTCTCGAAGCGGTGGCTTGGTCCGAACGACGCTAGGCGCACCCCCCGCGACACCGCATCGGCCGACCGGTCACACTCCCGGTCCGATCGGCAGACCGGCTACAGAACATCAGCTACCAGCGCACCTCGTCGCACGACGACCGGACAAGGGATGACACGCGGACCGCGGCCAGTTGGAATCGCGGTCCGCCAGGTCAGGGTTGCCCTGTCGGGGATGGACAAGGACCGACGGTCGTCCGTTCCTGCATCGTCGACTCCAAGCCCTCCAGGAAGAGCACTGCGGCCCGAAGGACACTCCTGCCGCCCGCTGTGGGCAAAAGTGCCGTCCCCGGTGGCCCGGCTTCGCCCGCCGCCACGGGCTCGCACGAGCCGGCGACCGGGCTCCTTAGTCACTCCGAGAACGGCTACCTGAGCCCCGGCCTTGACGAAGGCCGCGACGGCGGCCGCGGAGACGCCCCGCGAGCCGCCTGTCACGATGATGCGCTTGCGTGCGAGGGTCACGAAAGGTCCTCTGCGGTACGTGCTCGCCCACTCCGTCCACGGGCGTGGTCCTTACCTGCGATGATGTGCGGTCGGACGACGACCGGCCAGGTCAGACTCTGGTCATCGCACGGTCACTTCGGCAGGAGGGCCACCCCCGCGGTGCGGGCGGGAGCGCCGCCCCCACCCGCACCTCAGGGACCTGTCGGCACACCGGCCAGGGGATACGGCCCGACCGTATGGCCCAGCAGGTGCAGCGGACCCGCCGTCACCCCGGCGCGTTCCACGGCTTCCCAGTAGGCGAGGGCCACTGTCCCGTCCACCAGGCCGTGCACCAGCGGCAGTTCGGGGTCCGCCGCGTACAGAAGTGATTCCACCCGGCAGGAGGCGAGGGTTCCCTCGATCCACGGCTGGGCCAGATAGCCGGCCGCAGCCGGTGCAGGCAGCCCTTCGGCGACCTCACGGCTCAGCTCGCCGAGGTGCAGAAGACCACCGCCCAGCACGAGGACGTCTCTGCGTTCCCGCATCCGCGCCAGTGCCCGGCCGGTGTCGAAGCAATGCGGGAAGGAGTCGTCGACCACCACGGTGCCGGGCGCCAGCCGGTCCACGTCCAGAACCGCGCCGGAGCCGCTCACCGCCGTCACCAGCAGACCGGCCTCGTACACCGCGTCGGGCAGTGCGAAACGGGACTCCGCCACTTCCACCTCGCCCACCTGGCCATGCTCCTGCAGCCGTCGCGCCAACCGCCGCAGCCGGGGCCCGCTGCCGGGTACGTCGCACAGCACCAGCCGCCGTGGCGGCCGGGTGGCCCGGGAGAGCAGCAGCTCCAGTGAAGAGGCGCCGATCGAGCCCAGCCCGGCGAACGCCACATCCAGGTCCGCGAGATCCTGCCCTGCGGCTTCGAGTGCCGCGTGCACCGTCCGGACCACCGAGACGACGGTCGCCGCGTGCCCGGTCGTCACGGCCGCCGGTCCGTCCGCGGAGCGCAGCACATCGAAGCCGTAACCGGTCAGCGACGGAATCATCCCGGCCAGTGAGACACACCGGGCTCCGAGTGAAGAGGCGAGCGACACCGCACGGGCGGAGTGTGCGACGAGCCCGGCACCCCGGTCCAGTTCGTCAGCGAAGAGGGGCACGCAGACGAAACCCGACCTCCCCAGCGGGGTCTGGACCGTCTCCAGCAGGCGCGGCGCGCCGTCGGAGAAGAGCAGCTCGCGCAGGTGTTCCCGCCGCAGCGAGTCCTCGGGCAGCCCCGCCAGTCGCGCCAGATGACCGGGGGCCGGCAGATAGCCGACCAGCGCGGCATCCATCGTCTTCCTCGGACCCGACGGGCGGTTCGCGCCACGCCGGCCCACAGCTCGTGCGAGCCGTTCCTGGAGCGCCCGCGCGAAGTCCTCCAGCGCGGCCGAGGAGAAGGCCGCGGCGGATCCTCGCACCGTCACCCGCAGCCCGGCGCCCTCCGGCCGTACGGCGAGGAAGACGTCCGTCGCCGACGACGGCGGCGCGAACGCGCTGTCCCCGTCGTCCCACGACACGGTCAGCGACTGCTCGTGCGAGGTGGCCAGCACGGAGAAGTCGAGGAAGGTGAAGAAGAACTGCGACGTCAGCGGAAGACCGTCGACATCGCGGGGCACGATGTCCTCGTGCCTGCGCGCCTCCTCGGCCTCGGTCACGATCCGGCGCAGGGCCTCACCGAAGTCCACTGCCACGCGCTTGTCGTCCTGCCCGGCCGCAGGCCGTACGGGAACGGCGGTGGCGAACGGGCCGAAGATCCGGTGCACGTCGGGCAGCGGGCGGTCACGGCCGCTCACCGCCAGGCCGACGATCAGATCCGTACGGCCGGTCATCTGGGCCAACTGCTGGTAGTAAGCGGTGAGCAGCGGCGCGTACAGTGTCGCCCCCGCCTGCGCCGCGAGCGCCCGCAGCGCAGCCGCCCGATCCGCGTCGAGCACGAACCCCGATGAACGGAAGGGTGCGGCCTCACGCCCCGCGCCACTGTCTCCTTCGGTGCCGCGCAGCACCGGACGCCGGTACGGGGCGTCCACCCGAGCCCGGCGCTCCGCAGTGCCCGGCGCGGTGCCGGGCCGCTCCTCGGCCGGCAGCAGGGCGTGGTCGCGGAAGGTGGCGCGGGGCGCGGGCAGGTCTGCGGTGCGGCCCGCGGCCAGACGGTCGTAGACCGCGGTCAGCTCCTGTACGAGCAGCGCGGCGCTGTACCCGTCGCCGATGAGGTGGTGTGCGTGCACCAGGAGCACGTGCTCATGCTCCCCGAGACTGAGGACCCGAAGCCGCAGCAGCGGCCAGGCCCACGGCTCGAAGCGCCGCTTCGCCTCGGCCGCCGCACGTTCGGCCACCTCGGCGCGGTCGGTGAGCGTCTCGAATACGACCGGCAGTCGCAGCGAGGATGGAAGTTCCTGCTGAACGGGTGGCCGGGTACTGGAGGGGAAGACAGTACGCAGCATGCCGTGGCGTTCCACGAGCAGGTCCACCGAAGCCTGGAACACCTCGGGGTCCAGCCGGCCGGACAGCCGCAGCCGCGCCGGCCAGGAACCGCTTCCGCCGGGCGAGATGGCCTCCGCGAGCAGGAAACCGCGCTGGGCCGGCGTGACGGGGAAGGGGGCCGGATGGTGCGCCGTCGTCGCGGCAGCCTCGGCGGCACCGGCTGCAGCGGTACCGCCGTGCCGTCCCGTGACGGTCGCGTCCACGACCGCGGCGAGCTCGGCCAGGGTGCGGTGTTCGTAGATCACGGTCGGCCGGGGCAGCGGTGCCCTGACCTCGCCGAGCCGCGCGAACACCTGGAGGACGAGCATCGAGTCTCCGCCCAGATCGAAGAAGTCGTCCTCCCGGCGGACGGCGTCGATCCCCAGCAACTCCTGCCAAATAGCAGCCAGTTGCTGCTCCGTCGGTGTGAGGGTTGAGTCCTCGGGCGGATCACCGGCACTCTCCTCCCGCGCGGGGAGATCGGCGAGCGCACGGCGATCGACCTTGCCTGTCCCGGTGAGCGGCAGCTCGTCCATCACCGTGATCCGCGCCGGGACCATGTAGGGCGGAAGAAGGCCCGTCAAGTGGCGGCGTACCGTGCGCGACTCCGGTCGCCCGGCTCCGGGACGGGCGGTGACGTACGCCAGCAGCCGCCCCTCGCGTGCGATGACCGAGGCTTGCGCGATGCCGGGATGCGTCTGGAGGACTGCCTCGACCTCTCCCGGCTCCACCCGGTTGCCACGGATCTTCACCTGGCCGTCGATCCGTCCGAGGAACTCCAGAGTGCCGTCTCCACGGCGCCGGACCCGGTCGCCGCTGTGGTACCACCGGCGTCCGTCCAGGACCGTGAACGCCTGAGCGGTCAGCTCGGGCTCATCCAGGTAGCCGGGCGTCAGACCCACTCCCGCGATCAGCAGTTCACCCGGCTCTTCAGGACGGCAGGGTGCCCCGTCGGTTCCGACGACCGACAGGTCGGTACCGGTGACCGGATGTCCGATCGGCAGAGTCTTCAGGTCATCGTCCGGACGCGTCGAGATGACGTGGCAGGTGGCGTTGATGGTCGCTTCAGTGGGGCCGTACAGATTGGCGATGCGCTGTCCGGCGCCGAAGAGGTCGAACCATCGGCGTACGTGCGAGGCAGGCAATGCCTCACCGCCCACGTGCACCCAGCGCAGCGCCGACAGGTCCGGTCGTCCCGCTCCCCGTCGCACCCGCTCCTCGGCGGCCGACAACAACTGTTCCCACAGCGTCGGGACGGAACTCCACACGGTGATCCGGGTCTGCTCCGCGTAGGCCAGGAGCAACTCGGGGTCCCTCAACAGCTCTCGCGGTACGGTCACCACGGTGCCGCCCACCAGGAGCGGCGCGAGCAGTTGGCGCACGGAGGCATCGAAGCACGGCGACGCGGTCTGCGCCAGGCGGTCACCGGCGCCGTAGCCGAAGGTGGCGACGGCCCAGTCGAGGTAGTTCTCCATCGCCCGGTACGTGATCGGGACCGCCTTTGGGCGCCCCGTGGAACCCGAGGTGAAGATGACGTACGCGGTGGCCTCGGCGTCGGGCACGGCTACGGGGGCGCGGTCGTCCGCCCCCGGATACAGCGGGCCGTCACCGCGTACCGCCCGCACGCCGTCGAGAGAGTCGGCGGTGTGCAGGGTCGGCGCGTGGCACACCACGGTGGAGACATGCGCACGCTTCAGCTGGTCCGCCAGCCGGGCGGGAGGATGCGCCGCGTCAAGCGGAACCCAGCCGGCCCCGGCACGCAGGATGCCGACCACACCGATCACGGTGTCCGGGCTGGGCTCGGTGAGCAGTCCGACCAACTGGCCTGTGCGTACGCCGTCGGCGCGCAACCGGGTGGCGAGCAGACGAGAGGCGCGGTCGAGTGCCGCGTAGGTCAGAGGCGTTCCGCCGCCTTCCACGGCGGTCGCGTCGGGCGTGGCACGGAACTGCCTCAGCAGTCGGCCGACCACACCGTGCCGTGCGTCCGCCTCACGAGGCGGCGTGGGTGCCAAGGGGACGGCGGGGTCCGGTACGGACTGTTCCGGGGATGTGCACAGCGCGGCCAGTTCCTCGCGGTACTCCTGGTCCAGACGGGCCACCGTCGCCGGTTCGAACAGCCGGTTCGGGAAGTTCCACGACATGCGCAGCATGGGCCCGTCCGCCCAGCACAGCAGGCTCAGCCGGGTTGCGGCCGATCCGGTTCCGGCCGCGTCGGCTCCTATCTCGACCGGGCAGTCGGGCCCGAGGCGTGCCGGGAAGCGGGCGAAGCTGAAGCCCGCCGGGCTCGCCGTGCGCGGACCACCGCCGGGCAGGAGGCCGGCCAGATCCAGACTGCTCACCGCGGAGTGCCGTTCGCTTTCCAGCCAGGTGTGGCGCAGCCGTTCGGCCAGCGCCGTGACCGGCTCGTCGAGGGCTGTCTCGCACAGCAGGGGAAGGGTGTCGGCGAAGGGACCGACGAGCCGGTCCACACCCTCGAAACGTTCCTCACGCCGGGCACGAGCCACGTTGACCGCGATGTCCTGGCGCCCCGTCCACCGCGCCAGGCAGCGTACGTAGGCGGCGAGCAGCAGATGGAACAGGGACACCTCGTGTGCGGCGGCCAGCCGCTCCAGGCGGGCGGTGAGCGTCGCGTCGAGCGAGCCGTAGTGCTGCCGGAGGGGGCCCGAGGGGGGCGCGTCGGGATCACCGTCGTACGGCAGCCGCAGCGGTTCGCCCCTCCCGGCCAGGCGATCTGCCCAGTAGCGGCGGTCGGCGTCCGACGCGCTGGTGTCGGCGGACCGAGCGCTCAGGGCGGCGTACGCCGCGAAGCTCGGCGCGTCCGGCTCCGGGGCCGGACGCGCCCCCTGCCACAGCACGGTATACAGCGACCACAGGTCCTCGGCCAGGATGTTCAGGCTGTACCCGTCCGCCGCCGCATGATGCACCACCAGCAACAAGTGTGCGAAAGAGGGCTCCTGACGGAGCAGTACGGCCCGCACCGGCGGTCCCGCGGCCAGGTCGAAGGGCTGGTTGCACAACACCGTCTCCAGGCCGGCCACCTGCTCCGCACCGCACTCGCGGACCTCGTACCAGGCCGACAGCGGCGCGGCAGGTGCCAGGCGCTGCACAGGCCCGGTGCCCGAGTCGTCGACCCGCACGCGCAGCATGCCGTGCCGTTCCGCCAGTTCGGCCAGTGCCAGGCCGAGTACATGGGTGTCCAGTGGGCCGCGGACCGTCATCCGCAGGTGGCCGCGGGCCGGTACGTCGGGGTGCAGCCGACTGCTGGTGTGCAGGGCCAGTTGTACGGGTGTCAGGGGGAACGAGGCGGAGTCCGTTACGGGCTTGGGAGAGGGCTCTCGCACCCCCTCCGTGTCTGCGATGGCCCCGGTGGCCATGTCCAGATGGGCTGTCAGCTCGCTTACGGTCCGGTATTCGAAGAAGAGCGTGGCGGGCAGCTGCCGCCCCACTCTGCGTTCGAGCCGTTTGACGAGGTCGACCGCGCCCAGCGAGTCCAGCCCCATCGCGAGGAACGGCGCGTCGTCGTCCACGGCGGACGCCGGGACTCCCAGTGACTGCGACAGCAGTTCCCGTAGCACCGCGGCGGTGCCGGACGCGGAGGTCACCACGTCCGCCGCGGCGGACGTGTGTCCGGTCGTGGACTGTGGCGCGGGCAGTGGACCGCGCGGCTGCGCAGGCCGGGTGGACGCGCGATCCGGCGGGACTGCCCTGTCGGTGAGGACCAGTTGAGCCAGGTCCGTGCCGCAGGCGGACATCAGGGCCGCCAGGGCCGGCGCGGTTGCCAGCGGCCGGCCCCCCTCATGAGTGAGGACATCGCCGGCGAACGCGGCGGCGAGACCCGTCTCCGCGAACGGCCCGAAGTTCACCGACAGCCATGGCCGCCCCGCCTGCCGCTCGGCGCCGGCGAACGAGTCCAGAAAGGAGTTCGCGGCCGCATAGGAACCGAGTGCCCCGGCCAGTCCGGGTAGTACCGAGGAGACGGAGGAGAACGCCACGCACACCTCGGGGTACCGACCCCGTCGGCGCAACGCCTCGGACAGCAGCACGGTGCCGAGCGTCTTCGCTCCCAGCGCCTCTACCGTCTCCTGCACCTTCGTCCCGCGCAGACTCCCGGGCCGCACCACTCCGGCCGCGTGGAAGAGGGCGTCCACCGGAGGCAGCGCGGCCACCAGCGCCTCGACGTCGTCCCGCAGGGTGAGGTCGGCCCGGTGGTAACGGGCGTCGGCGCCGAGTCCGGCGAGCTCCTCCAGCAGACCCGCGGGCGGCTGCGGGGAACGACCCGTGAGCCAGAGCACCGGCCGACCACGGACGGCGAGTTCCCGGGCCAGTGCGGAACCGAGGCCCCCACCGCCGCCCGTGATCAGGAAGGTGCCGTCGGCGGGCAGCCGGTCCCGGGTGTCGGGCAGATCCGCCGCTTCCGCCGCGACGGTCCGCACCAGCCGCTGTCCGTCCCGCCAGGCGACGGCTCCGGCCGCCTGCGGCGCCGTCGCCTCGGCGAGGACGGCGGCGAGCCGCTGCCCGGCATCGTCCAGTGAACAGAGGTCGACCCAGTTGGCCGCCGCTCCGGCGTACTCCGACGGCACGGCCTGTGTCAGACCGCCCAGCACCGCCTGTGCCGGGTCCGGTCGCTCGCATCCGTATCCGGTGACGTGCGCGTCCTCGGTCACGACCAGCAGCCGACGGGCCCTCGTCAGATCGAACAGGGTGAGAGCCTCTTGGAACGCCGTGACCAGCGCACGCTGGATCCGGTCGAAATCCGCTGCCGTGCCGTGACCGGCCGGTCCGGCCAGGAGAAGCACCGTCTCGGGGCGGGTGCCGGGGGCCACGTCCGTCTGTACGTCCTGTTCCGCGAGACGTCGCGTGAGCTCGTGCACGGCCGTCGGGTCGGCGCCGGTCACCAGTACAGGTCCGCAGCGGCGGTCCGTGGTCAAAGGCTCAGTCCGCCAGGTGACGTGGCGCAGCAGCTCGTGCTCCCCTGCCCCGGGCCTGTAGCGGCGCCGCTGGTAGGGATAGGGCGGCAGAGGAGCCCGCCTGCGGCCCGCGTCGAGTTCCGCACGATTCAGCCCCACACCGCGAGCCCACAAGTGCGCCACCGTTGCCAGTAGCTCCCGCGCTCCGCCCGCGGCAGCGTCCCGGGGCGCCCGGGGGCGCTCCGGCTCGAAGGGGGCGGAAAGCACGAGCACATCTCCGTCGACGCCGGCCGTATCGGCACTCCGGTGCCGGGCGGCAGCCGCACGTACGAGACCTGCGAGGCTCGCCTGCGAGCCGAGTTCCACGAACGTGTCGTAGCCCTCCTCCAGCAGCCGCGTCACGGCCCGCCCGAACAGCACCGGCCGCAGAGCGTGTTCACGCAGGTGGTCCGGGTCCATGGGCGGATGCCACTCGGCGGTGAGGGTGCTCATCACCGGCAGGTCGGGAGCTGTGACCTCCACGGTGCGTGCCGCGTCGGCCAGGGCCTGGGCGATCGGTTCCATCAGGGGCGAGTGGAAGGCGCGCGACACTTCCAGCGTGCGTATGGCCGCCCCCTGTGCGGAGAGCTTCTCCGCCGCCCGTCCGATCGCGCCGGGGCTTCCGGAGAGCACCAGCCTGCCGGGACCGTTGTACGCGGCGACCGCGAGTTCCCCCGGAGCCGCCGCGACCAGGGCGGCCACGCTCTCCTCGTCGGCTCCCCGCACCGCCACCATCGCGCCCGGCGGGGTCGACGTCCCCATGAGCCGTCCGCGTTCCGCCGCGAATGCCAGCGCGTCGGCGAGCGACAGCAACCCGCCGGCGCAGGCGGCGGCGAGTTCGCCGACACTGTGCCCGACCAGCGCATCCGGCCGTACGCCCCATGCCAGCAACTGCCGGGCGAGCGCCACCCCGTGGGCCACGAGCAGCGGTTGCGCCACTTCAGTCGCGGCCTGGGCTCCCGCGTCCACTTCGGCATCGACGCACCAGCCGGTCAACTCCCGCCCGTTCACCGCGCCGACCCGGGCGGACGCCTCATCGAGTGTTTCGCGGTAGACCGGCGCCGTCGAGTAGAGCGCACGGCCCTGGCCCGGCCGGAGCGCGCCCTGGCCGGGGAACACGAAGACGGTCCGCGGACGGTTCGTCACCGTCCCCGTGACTGTTCCCGGCAGGTGGTCGCCGCCGGGAGCGGTCGCCGCGGCCAGGCGTTCCCGGAGGTCGCCGTCGGCCACCACAGCAAGGCGGTGAGCGCCCTCGTCGCGAGCGGTCGCCGCGGCCAGGCACGCATCGCCCTCGTCCAGCTCCGGGTGGCTGGACACGTGCTCCAGGAGACGGGACGCCCAGGCGTCCAGACCGGCTTTGCTGCCCGCCGACAGCGTCATCAGGTGAGGGCCGCCGCCCCGGCGCGGAGCATGCCCCGCAGCCGGCGGCGCCTGCTCCAGCACCGCGTGCGCGTTCGTGCCGCCGAACCCGAAGGCGTTGACGCCGGCTCTGCGCGGGCCGGACGACGGCCACGCACCCGACTCGGTGACCAGCGCGAATCCGGACCGCTCGACTGCGGGCGACGGCGGCGTGTGATGGAGGGAGGCGGGCAGCCTGCCGTGTCCGAGCGCCAGCACCACCTTCACCAGTGAGGGCAGGGCAGCCGCGTTCAGCAGATGCCCGATGTTCGTCTTCACCGATCCGAGCAGCCGCGGCCGGCCGTCCGGGCTGACCGGGAAGGCGTGCGCCAGGGACCGCAGCTCGATGGGATCACCTACGGCCGTGCCCGTCCCGTGGGCCTCGACATAGGTCACGGACGCCGGGTCGACGCCGCAGACCTCGTACGCGCGAGTTATCACCTCCCGCTGCCGCAGGGGGTTGGGCGCCATCAGGCTCAGCGACGCGCCGTCGTTGTTGACTGCGGTGCCCCGCACGACGGCGAGTACCTCGTCGCCGTCCCGGTGGGCGTCCGGCAGGCGTCGCAGGACGAGGGCCGCACCTCCCTCACCAGGTACGAACCCATCGGCCGCCGCACTGAAGGCCCGGCTGCGTCCGCCGGGCGACAGAGCTTGTGCGGCCTCCAGGGCCTGGTACCCGTCCGGAGTGAGATGAAGGTTGACCCCGCCGACGACTGCGATGTCGCACTCACCGTCCGCGAGGCTGCGCCGCGCCAGGTGCAGGGCGACCAGACCCGATGAACACGCGGTGTCCACGGCGAGCGCCGGGCCGTCCAGGTCCAGGCAGTGTGAGACCCGGGCGGCTATCAGGTTGGGCAGGTTGCCCGTCAGGGTCGTCGCGGACGGTGCCGGGGCGGGGGAGGCACCTGCGAGGATCTGCCGGTAGCCGCTGTCTCCGGCGGCGGCGAAGACACCGACCCGCAGGCCGAGCCGTCGGGGTCCGGCGTAACCGGCTCGTTCCAGGGCCTCGTGAGCCAGTTCGAGGAAGATCCGGGCTTGCGGATCCAGCGTGCGGGCCTCCTCGTCGCCGATGCCGAAATGTCCGGCGTCGAAAGCGTACGGGTCGTCCAGGAATGCCCCCCGGCGTCCGTCGGACACGGTGGGCAGCGGCCCGGCCGGCACCTCCTCGGCAAGCGCGGTGCCCCAGCGGTCCGGTGGGACGTCGGTGATGGCGTCACGGCCGGCTGTCAGCAGTTCCCAGAACTCCTCCGGCGTGCTCGCGCCGGGGAACCGGCAGGCCATCGCGACGACCGCTGTCGCGCTCACGTCGCCCGCCGTGTGCGGTACCGCCCGTTCGTTCGCGGTGGGCGACCCCGGCGCCGTGTTCTCCTCCGTCGCGGCCAGCAGATGATCGGTGAGCGTGGCGACGGTGTCGTTGCGCATCACGGCGGGGCCCAGGGTGATCTCCAGGACCTGTTCCAGCTCGGCAAGCGTCTCCATGGCTTTCAGCGAGGTGCCGCCCAGATCGGCGAACCGGTCCCGGTCTCCGAAGGACGCGTCGGACAGTCCCAGTACGCGTGCCCAGGCGTCGCGCACCGTCTGCCGCACGTCGCCGCGGTGGCGGGGTACCGGGCACGGCCCCTTCGGCCCGATCGACGGCTTGGCCGCGGCGTCGTCCGGGATCCCGGAGGACGCGAGGGGCCGGTACGAACCCGCCTCGAAACGCGCGCGCATTCGATGTCTCTGCAACTTGCCGCTCGTGGTCCGCGGGAAGGCCGACGGCGGCAGCGCGAGTACGCGTACGTCGTCGTGGCCCAGCGCGGCACGGATCCGCCGTGCGACCTCATCCAGGACCTCGGCAGCGCCGCGTGGCGGCCGGGCCCAGGGGATGAAGACGATCACCCGCTCGCCGCCGGTCGCCGGGTCGGTCGAGCCGATCACCGCCGGGTTTCCCGGCGGTAGCCCGGGGGTCACGCTCGCGACCTCCTCCATGTCAGGGGCGTGGAAGGTACGGCCGTTGAGGAAGAGGACGTCCTTGTGGCGGCCGCTGACACACAGCCGGTCGTCCCGCAGGAATCCCATGTCCCCGGTGCGCAGCCAGGTGCCGGTGAAGGACCCCGCCGTCGTCTTCGGCAACCGGTGATAGCCGCGGGCGACCTGCGGGCCGCTCACCTCGATGTGTCCCACCTGCCGGTCGCCCAGTGGCCGGCGGGCGTTGTCGGTGATCCGGACCGAGCAGCCGGGCACCGGTACGCCGACGTCCATCACTTCCAGGGCGTCGCCGCCCGGTTCGCGTTCCACGGCCCGGCCCCGGCTGAACGCCGCCCGCTCCAGGGCGACCGGAACGGCCACTTCGCCCAGCGGCGGGAACGTGACGGCCAAGGTGGCCTCGGCCAGTCCGTACACGGGAGTCGCCGCCCGCGGGTCCAGCCGGGCCGGCCGCATCTTGGCGGCGAAGGCCCGCCACACCGTCGCGGAGATCGGTTCGGCACCCACCAGGATCAGCCGTACGGGGCTCAGGTCGAGCCCGGAGAGCACCTCGTCGGGAATGCGCCGAACGGCCAGCGCGAGCGCGAAGTTGGCGGCCGACAGGACCGTGGCCCGGTGCCTGGCGGCCACGTCAACCCACAGGCGCGGACTCTTCGCGAACGAGAGCGGACCGATTGCCACCTGCTTCGCGTGCGCCGCCAGCGGCGCCAGATGGGTACCGATGAGACCCATGTCGTGGAAGTAGGGCATCCAGCTGACCAGGACGTCCCGCTCGGAGAGAGCGGAGGCGGCGATGATCTGCCGCAGGTTGGCCACCACAGTGGCATGGGTGAGCTCCACCCCCTTGGGGGCCCCGGTGCTGCCGGACGAGAATTGAAGAAACGCCAGGTCGTCGGGGGTTGGCGTGGCGAGCTGGGCCGGCGTGGGGCATTCCCGCAACGTCTCCAGCCGCAACACCTCGACCGGTTGCGGCAGTTCGCCGGCCACGTTCGCGCATGCCGCGTTCACCACAACGGGCGGGCGGCCGAGATGCTCCCACACCGGACCGACCCGCCGGGCGTCGGGTGCGAGCGGCACCGGAACCAGACCGGCCGCAAGCGCACCCCAGAACATGGGCTGGAAGTCCTCGCTGCGTTCCGCGAGCAAGGGCACGCAGGTACCGGGCGCGACCCCCGCGTCGCGAAAGCCGCCCGCGACGCGCAGGGACTCGTCGAGGAGCTGCCGGAAGGTGACTGCCGCCTCGCTGCCGTCACCGCGGACGTGGACGACGACCTGTTCGGGGGACTGACGGGCCGCGTCCAGTAGTACGTCCAGAAGCGTTTCCGGGTTCATGAGTCCGTTCGTTCGTGCGTGGGCGAGCGGGACGCGGTCGCGGAGGGTTCAAGTGTGCGGCAGACGGCGGGCCCCTGCGCCCGCGCCCCCGTTCGGAGCTGGGCGGAGGGGCCTGGTAGGGCAGCGGTGTGCGGGACTGGGCAGTCCCGCACACCGCGGCACTATTCGCAGGTTCAGTTGATGAACGGCTCGATGACGGGCAGGGCCTTGATGAAGTGACCCGTCGCATGGGGGTGAGCCGGCGCGGCCACACCGGTCGTCAGCCGTTCGACGACGAGCACCGCTGAGGAACGGCACATGTCATGACCGACCATGGGCATCGTCCAAGACGACAGTTCGAGACGGGCGGGCGAAGCCGCCTCGTCCGGCGGCTGATAGCCGCCGGGCACTTCACCAGGGCACTACGCCGGCGTCTTCGAAGAACTTGCCGGTCGGGCCGTCGTCGGGCAGGGTCGCGAGTTTGATGGCGATCGCCGCGCCCTGTTCGGGGGTGCGCACGCCGCGGAAGCCGTTGAGGTCGGTCGCGACGTAGCCGGGGCAGCCCATGTTGATCAGGATGTTCGTGCCGCTCAACTCCCGGGCGTACTGCAGGGTGACAGCGTTCAGGAACGTCTTCGACGGCGCGTACGCCACGGCCACCGGACCCGTCGTCAGCTCAGCAGCGGTTCCTGACTGCCGGGTGAGGGAGCCGACACTGCTGGACATGTTCACGATCCGCGGCGAGGCGGAGCGGCGCAGCAAGGGCATCATCGCGTTGGTGACGCGGATAACGCCGATCACGTTGGTCTCCACGACTGTCCGGATGGTGGCGGGATCGACCCGGGTGGGCTCCTGCGGCATCCTGCCGGTGATGCCGGCGTTGTTGACGAGCACGTCGAGGCGCCCCGCCTGTTCCTCGATCAGCCGCGCGGCGGCGGTCACGCTCGCGTCGTGGGTCACGTCCAGTGGTATGCCGAACGCGTCGACGCCGACCGCGCGCAGTTGCTCCACCGCTGCCTCACGGCGCCGATCGTCTCGGGCGCCGACGCCAACGCTCCAACCGAGGGCGCCCAGGCCCACGGCGATCTCGTAGCCAATTCCCTTGTTCGCACCGGTGACCAGCGCAATCGTTCGTTCGCTCATAGGGACCATGCTGCCCTTGGACCCCGCCGGGGGTCCAAGACCGATCCGATGGTCAACGATACCGGCAGGGTATTGATCCGGGGTAGCGTGGCTGTATGGAGACCCGGGAACTGCAGTATTTCGTCGCCGTCGCCGAAGAGCTGCACTTCGGGCGCGCAGCGCAGCGACTCGGGATCGCGCAGCCACCCTTGTCACGGGCCATCCAGCAGCTCGAACGCCGGCTCGGGGCAGCGCTGCTGGATCGGACCAGCCGCACGGTCACGCTGACCGAGGCCGGCTCAGTGCTGTTGGTCGAGGGCCGGGCGGCCCTCGACGCGGTCGACGCCGCCGAGCGCCGGACCCGCCGCGCCGCCCTTTCCGCGACCGGCCATCCCGGCCTGGTCCTGGTGACGAAAGCCAGCGCGTCCCGCGAACTGCTGGCGAAACTGCTCGACGCATACGCCGCCGAACCCGGCGCGGTCCCCGTCGAGGTCATCCTGTGCGGCCCGGCCGAGCAGCAACGACTCCTGCGCGAGGGCCGGGCCGACGTGGCGCTGCTGCACCGGCCGTTCGACTCGACGGCCGGGTTCGACGCAGAAGAGCTCGGCACGGAGGGCCAGGTCGTGGTCCTGCCGTCCGGACATCCGCTCACCGCCCGGGCCCATGTGCGCATGGCCGACATCACCGGGCTGCCGGGCCTGCCCTTGCCACGCTGGCCCGACCCCGACGGCACCTACCCGCCCGGCCCCGGCCCGCAGGTCCGCGACCACGCGCAGTTGTTGCAGCTCGTCGCGCTCGGCCGTGCTTGCGCGGTCTCACCGGAGTCGTGCCGAGCCCAACTGCACGGTGACCTCGCGGCCGTGCCCGTGCTGGACGCGCCGAAAGTCACCACCGTCATCGCCTGGCCCCCGCACAGCCGGTCCAGAGCCGTCGCCGACCTTGTCCGCACTGCGACACGTCTCTAGCGGTGGTTTGTTGACGGCGGGTCAGGACCGTAGTAGGCCGGTAGCAGAGGAACGTCGCCTCGCCGCCGAGGAGCTGTGATGACCCGCCGTGTGCCGTGTCCGCCCGCTCCGGGCCCACTGGAAGCCTACGCCGCACGCTTCGATGACCTGTTCTCCACGCTGGCACAGCGCCGCGGGTTCCGCGAGTACCTCGCGGGGCTGCTGCTGCCGCGAGACCGCAACAAGACGCTGACCTGCCTGGCCGGCACTGAACCCATCGTAGGTGCCCAACATGCTTCGGTGCAGCGGCTGCAGTTCTTCCTGTCCGAGTCGACGTGGGACCACGAGCAGGTCAACGCCCGCAGGGTGGCACTGCTGCTGGCCGATCCCGCGACCACGCCGCACCCTGGCGGGGTGCTGGTGATCGACGACTCAGGGGACCGCAAGGACGGAAAAGCGACCGCGCACATCGGCCGGCAGTGGCTGGGCCGGCTGGGCAAGACCGACAACGGCATCGTCACCGTGACGACCTGCTGGGCCGACGAGAACCTCTACTACCCGCTGCACGCCGTGCCCTACACCCCCGCCCATCACTTCCCCAAGGGCAGGAGCGACCCCGGTTTCCGCACGAAGCTGCAGATCGCCGCCGAACTGGCCCGCACAGCCAAGGCCACCGGAGCGACCTTCCGAGCCGTGGCCGCCGACTGCGCCTACGGCGACCAGGACGGCTTCCGCAGACAACTCGCCGCGGCGGGACTGCCGTTCGTCATGGCCCTCAAGCCGAGCCACTGCACCTGGGCCTACGGCAAGGACGCCTACACCCCCGCCGACGCCGCCCGTGCCCTGACCTGGACGGATACCGAGCACCCAGGCGACTGGGCCGCCGTCGAGCGGACCTTCCGCGACGGGCACACCGAGACCTGGTGGGCCGCCGAGGCCCACCTCGGCTGGTGGGGACCCGACGGAAACGTCCGCCTGGTCGTGGCCACAGCGGACCCGGACACACTGCCCGCGCAGGCCACCTGGTACCTGGCCACCGACCTGCCCCGCCCCGGCAGCCCCCGCGAGGCCGACAGCCCCGAACCCGCCGCCGACCTGCACGAAGTCGTACGGATCTATGGCATCCGACACTGGATCGAACAGAGCTACAAGCAGGTCAAGGACGAACCTGCGCGTTCTCGTTCTGCTGGGACACCTGGTTCGCCCGACCCCCAGACCGTGAGCCCGTCGTCGTCCCAGCGGTCCCGGTGACTGCCACGCCGACAGCGGGACCGGCTGAGAGGGGGCCCAAGCGAAACCCACCAGCCCCATCCAGCCAGCTGGCCCAAGGCGATCCGCGCCGTCCGGGCCTGGCTCGACCCCTGGACCACCCTCCAACGCTGCTGGCGAGCCTGGACCAACGCACCCCCGCCACCCGAACTCCAAGCACTGATCGACGCCGTCGGCGCAGGACACCCACTTGATCTCTACTCCCCGGTCTAACAAACCACCGCTAGTGCTTCGCCGCGCTGATCCTGCGGGGGTCAGGCTGCCTTGAGCGGGGTGCTGTCGTAGGACCAGCGGAATGGTCGCGCCTGGTCGTCGTAGGCGAGGGTGAATTCGCGGATCTGCTCGACGAGGTCCTGGCGGGAGTCGAACTCGCCTCGGCGTAGGAGCCGGCGGGCCAGGATCGAGAAGAATATCTCCACCTGGTTCAGCCAGGAGGCGCTTGGGGGTGTGGTGGACGACGAAGCGCGGGTGCTTGGCCAACCAGGACCGGGTCGCCTTCGAGGTGTGCGAGGAGCCGTTGTCCAAAATCAGGTGGATCGTCGAATCTGCTGGGACAGCGTGCTCTAGCAATCACAGGAAGGCGATGAAGGTGACCGAGTCGTTGCGCGTGATGTCCTCGACCCCAGGACTCGAACTCGCGGCGTTCGAGCTGGCCGGGGTGCGCGCGGCGGGTTGGATGCCTGCGTGAGCGGGCCTGCATCGCGCTCTTCTCGTCCACGCTGAGGACTACCGAGCCCGGTGGGCGATGGAGGTAGAGAGCGCAGACCTCGGCGGCTTTCGCGTAGAAGTCGGGGTCCTCGGGGCGGGTGAGCCATCCGCGTACCAGGTGCGGTTTGAGGTCCAGGCCGGCGAGGATGCGTCCGACCTGGGAGGCCGAGATGCCGGTGCTGGCCAGGTGATCAGCGATGGCGCGATGGGTCCACTGGCTGTCGACGGCGGGGCGTGCCGAGGTCACCGTGGCCACAATGGCCAGATGCACTTCGGGACCGTAGCGGCGCGGGCGCCCCGGCCGAGGACGGTCCTCCAGAGCTGCGAGTCCTTCGGCGGTAAACCGCTTACGCCAGCGGCGCACGGTGTCCAGGTGCAGCCGGAGCGTGCGGGCGATGACGGCATTCGCGGTGCCACGTGCGCAGGCCAGGGCGACATGCGCTCGCTGCACCCGCCGCAGCGGCGCCGTTCGCGAGCTCGCCAGTTCTCGTAACAGTGCGCGCTGGTCACTGTTCCAGAGCACCGCAAACGGACTGGACGACGTCATCCCCCACCTTCCCGAGCTTGATACCACGGAGGGTAGCGCCGCTGACCTGCGCCGGAGCGGTCGATGCCGGGCTGGGCTGGCAGGGGGTCCCGGTGTCCATGGATGCGGAGGCGCTGGCGATGACCGAGTCGAGCCGGTCTCGGGTGTGCGTGAGATCGGCGATGTGCTGGTCGATGTGACCGCGCTCCACAGCCAGGCGGTCGAGGAGTTCGGGTGTGGCCTTGCCGTCGATGACGCATGGCGTGAGCTCGGCGATGGTCTTGCTCGACAGGCCGGCGGTGAACAGCTCCCGGACCAGGAGGATCCGGGCGACCGCGGTTTCCGGGTAGTGGCGCTGGCCGGTGTTGCTGCGCTCGGCGGTGAGCAGGTTCTGCTCCTCGTAGTACCGCAGGGCCCGGGTGCTGACGCCTGTGCGGCGGGCGAGTTCCCCAATGCGCATTCTGAGCTCCATGTGAACTACGCCATAACGACTTGCCTTTGACGTCGACGTCAAGTTTTAGCGTAGCTGACATGACCCCGGGGTTTTCGCCCGATACGTCACGGATCAACGCCGGACGCATCCTGAACCTCAAGATCACCTGACCCGCCACTCGCACTACACCGGAAAGAAGCACGCACGTGACCACCCACCAGACGACCGGCCTCACCGGCCCCGCTCCCACCCCGACCGTAACGGTCAAGCCGATCGTGCTGCCCGCACCCCAGCGCGGCCAGGACCTGCACGTACGCGTTTCCGCACCGCTCACTGGCACACGCCTGCCGATCGTGCTCTTCGCACACGGATTCGGGTCCGACCTGGACGGCTACGCACCGCTGGTCGACCACTGGGCCTCTCATGGCTTCGTGGTGATCCAAGCCACGCATCTCGACTCCAAGCGGGTCGCCATCGCCGCGGACGACTCCCGCAGGCCCCACCTATGGCGCTACCGCGTGCAGGACATGAAGCGCATCCTGGATGAGCTCAAGCCGCTGGAGGCATCCGTGCCCGGCCTGTCCGGCCGGGTCGACCACAGCAGCATCGTCGCAGCGGGCCACTCCTTCGGAGGCCAGACCGCCGGCATCCTGGTAGGTCTGCGCGTCACCGACCCCCAGACCGGCACCGCCGACGACCTGTCCGACTCCCGGGTCATGGCCAGCATCCAGCTGGCCACGGCCGGCGAGGGCGGCGACGAACTGACCCCTTTCGCCCACGAGAACCTTCCCTGGCTCCGCGACCAGGACTTCTCCCACATCGCCGCCCCCGGACTGGTGGTCGCCGGCGACAAGGACGATCTCCCGCTCACCACCCGAGGACCCGCCTGGACAAGCGACCCCTACACCCTCAGCCGCGGCAACAAGAGCCTGCTCACCGTCTACGGCGGCGAGCACTTCCTCGGCGGCATCTCCGGCTACCGGGCAGCAGAGACCACCGACGAGGACCCCGGCCGCGTCGCCCTCGTCCAGCAGGTCACCCTCGCCTACCTACGCCACATCACCGGCATCGACAACACCGACTGGCAGATGGCCCGATCCGTCCTCGCCGACGCCCACGCGCTGGGGCGGCTGGACAGCAAGTGACCCTCGGCGGTTGAAATACACGCCTTCGTCCGCCCAGCGCCCCCCCGTAGGATCAACGCGGGCCGGCACTAGCCAGTAGTTCCACATGCCTGGCCAGGTTCCACCTATCGTGTCCCGGTTCAGCTGGGCTGCTCTGGAGGCAAACTCCGGTGAGCGCCTACCTGGCCAGACCGGCTGTCGGCGTACAAGTGGTCGTGGCTCTGGCAAGATTTTCGTAGCCGGAGATCATCCCGGGGTGGGGGTCGGCCGGTCCGCGTCACGGCGGCGGAGGTGGGCAATCAGTACGACGCGGTGGCGGAGGAGCGGTTTGCCGGCGCGTCCGGCCATGAGGCTTTTCTGGAGTTTGACGTCGGTGATGCGGCCTTCGTTGACGCCTGAGTTGTAGCGGGTGGTGATCCCCTGGATGACCGCGCTCTGGTCTTCCCGCAGGGCTTTCGCCATGCCGACGAGGGGCGGCAGGCCGCTGTTGGTGAGCTGGTCGAGCCACTCCGGCAGCGGGTTGGCGTTGCGGGTGTCGAGCATGACGGCGAACTGGCGGACCAGGTGGTGGGCGCGCTGGAGTTCGGGGCAGCGGTCGAGGAGCCGGTGCAGGCGCTGAGCGGCGTGTGGTGCGCGCCGGTCGGGGGCGGTGATGATCCAGCGAGTGGCCTCGCGCGGGGACGGCGGCCGTTCGCGCGGTGCGTCCAGGGGCAGGCCACGGCGCAGGGGCGCGACGGCCGTCTTCACGCGCTGGTAGTGCCCCAAGTAGCTCTTGGCCAGAAGTTCCTGATGGAGGATCTTCGCGCTGTGCTCGCCCTCGTCCCAGCGTTGTTGCAGGTAGTTGAGGTAGGGGTCCAGGGTGGTGGTGCGTCGGGGAGAGCGTCGCATGACGTCCTGCCAGGTGCGGGCGCGGGCGTATTTGCGTACCGTGCGGCGGTCCAGGCCCAGTTCGCGGGACATGCTGCTGTAGGAGCGGCCCGTTTCGGTGAGGGTGTGCACGGCTTCGAACAGCCGGCGGGCGTGCCGGCCTGCGAGAGTTTCTGCGGGGTCAGGTGCTGTTGACGCTTCGGCGGGTGGTGGTTCGGGTTCGGGGAGGGCTGCGGGCAGACAGCTGTGGTGGGCGGAAGCGATCTTCTGGATCTGCCGGGACAGCCCCTGCCAGAGGTGGAAGCGGTCGCTGACCTGCAGTGCGTCCGGGGCGCCGGAGGTGATGCCCTGCCGGTAGACGAGGGAGCCGTCGCGGCAGGCGACCTCGACGCCAGGATATCCGCGCAACCATCGGCCGAGCTGTTCGGCGTCCCGGCCCTCCCACAGTGTGAGCGGGAGGCGGGTGGTGGCGTCGACCAGGAGGGTGCCGTAGGTGTCGCCGTAGAGCGCGAAGTCGTCCACCCCCAGGACGCGGGGTGTGACCAGCGGCGGCAGCGGCACCCGCATCAGCTGGGAGAGCACGGTGCACCGCGAGAGCGCGACGTCGATGACGCGCAGCATCCGGGCCCCGCCGCGGCCCGCCAGCAGGACGCCGACCGCCTCGACCACCTGCTGCAGCAGCGGCGTGCGCCGCTGATAGCGGACGGTCAGCCCCGGTACCTGCTCGGAAAAGGTCGTCTTCGGGCAGGCCGGGTTCTCGCAGTACAGACGGCGCACGATCAGATCGATCCGGACAGGACGACCGCCCACAGCGGCATCCGCGAGATGCCGCTCGTAGCGGCTGTGGACCCACTCACTCGGTGTCCCACACCCTGCGCAGCCTGCGGGAGCACAGGCCCGCGTCCTGG
The DNA here is from genome assembly GCF_042670885.1 of Streptomyces sp. NPDC057136. Lineage (NCBI taxonomy): Bacteria > Bacillati > Actinomycetota > Actinomycetes > Kitasatosporales > Streptomycetaceae > Streptomyces > Streptomyces sp. NPDC057136. The sequence goes on along the minus strand of NZ_JBHUUV010000049.1, from coordinate 21,094 downwards.
CCCGGATGATCAGCACAGGGCCAGAGGAATCGACCGAGACGACCAGCACGCTCGTCAAGTGCGGTAACAGGGAATCTAGTTCAACAGGGCACAACCAGATCCTGCCCGCCCCGCGGACCGGCCGACCCTGTTGCCGAGATGATCTCCGGCTACGAAGATCTTGCCAGAGCCCTTTGAGTGCTCCGCCAAGTACAGATATGCGTGCACCGCTCTGACCCGGCTGCTGCCCGTCCGAGCCGGCTCGCTGCACGAGCAGCCGCCTGGTTCGTGCAAATGCTGCGCTGTACCGGCGAGCGGCCCCGTGCTGCGGCCGGGCAGCAGCACGAGCAACAGACGTGCCTTGGACCGTTCACGGCCAGGAGCAGCGGCGAGCAGCAGGTCGGCGCTGCAGCGGGGGCGGTGTCGAGGCCCGCAGCCTAGCCGCGGCGTTGCAGGATGTAGAGGTCCCAGGAGTCGGGGTCGCCGATGTAGACGAACAGCTTCGGATGCTCGGGGGTCCCGAACACCTCCCAGGTGTCCATGGAGCAGTTGTCGACGGATACGTCCACCTCCTGGGACCACGGTCCGGCACCCGGGTCGTACTCCCAGGTTCCGGTGCCAGTGCACTTGTGCACCACGGGTTCGAAGGAGTCGTCGAAGTCGAACGTGTCGACGCTGGTCGCCGTGGCCTTGCCGTCTGCCGTGAGGATGAGCGTGCCGCCCTTTCCGTCAGGCCACGTCCCGGCGACCCGTTCCGCGCTCAGCCGCGGTGGCTCGTACCCGATCCCGGCGTACAGACCGATGCCGGCGAGAGTGCCGGCGGCGACGACAGCGAGCGTCCCGTACAACGCCACCCGCCCGAACATCGCACCACCGGAGAGCCACAGGCGGTCCGCCAACAGCAGCCTGCGGGCGACCAGCGCCGTAGCGACGAGCGCCGCCGTCACCGCGAGCCACCCGCCGAGGCCCGCCAAGAGACCGGCCTCTGCGAGCACCGCCGCTGCCAGGGACGGCAGGGCCGTTCCGGCGGCCGCCAGCGCCGGGACCCACCACCACACCTCGCGTCCCGAGAGCCTGCGGCCGAGCCATCCGGCCACGACCAGGAGCGGCATCACCACACCGACCGACAGCAGGGCGCCGAGGATAGCTCCGGCCGCCGCCACGAACGGCGCCACCACGATCAGGATGAAGACCCCCAGCGAGTTGTAGGGAAGGCCCGGGCTCTCCTTGGTCTCCCCCCACACGTAGAGCGCGATCGCCCCGATCACAGCCTCGACGAACAGCACCGACATGGAAGCCGTCAGCACCACGCCGAATCTTTCCCTCACGCGCGCCTGGGTCTGCCCCGGATCCTGCATTTTTGAACGCATTCAAATCCCCTCCCGCTCCGCATCCTCCTCCATGCGGGGCGGGCCTGTGCAACCGGGTCCCCCTCCGGCGGGCGCCGTCTCGCACCAGAGCTAAGGCCGGGAGCAGGCAGACCCCTCCCCGCACCGGGAGATGCCGGTGGCGAACCACGCGGGCCGGGGGCAACGCGGACGAGCCATGTCGGCGGGATGGACTGACTACCGGTCGCGGGCCGTGCAGAGGATCCCTTCAGGGACTGTCATGATCTCGTTCATGGACGAGGTCATCGGGGTTCTGAGGCGGGAGTTCGACGCAGAGGAGGGGAGCTTCCTCCTGCGGTTGCGTGGGGATCTGGAGTGGGACCGGGCTGCCTTCACCCGTCTTGAGCGGGCGATGCGGGCTGCGTGCGAGCACTCCCAAGGCAACGAGATGCTCGATCGGTGGTTGGTCGATGGGTTCTATGAGGTCGCGTCGTGGGTTCCGATGTGGACCTCGCATCCGAACTTCCCAAGGCCGACCCCCCCTGCTTACTACGAGGACTGCACTGAACGAATCAGCGATCTGGCCAGCTGGTTCTTCCGGGGCTGGCACGACTCCGAAGGGCACCTGTGGTCTGATCTGTAAAGACCTAGGAGTGTTCGGTCAGGCTACGTCGTGCCGGTCTCGTACAGACCGCAAAACCGCCTGAGCTCCAGCCACCGATGCGGGTCCAACACAGTGAACCGGCGGTGCGCGGTGGCCGGCGAGACACCGAACGACTCCGGCAGATACCGCCACGCGCACCCGCTGGTCAGCACATACACCACAGCCGCGAACACCGCCCGCTCGTCCACCGGACCAGTACCTCCTCCCTGCGGACGGGACGTGAACCTCGGCAACAACGGAGCTGCCAGCTCCCACAGTTCGTCCGGTACCAGCCGGTGCGACAGATCAGCCCTCACAAGGCAGCACCATGCCGCATCATCAACTCGCCACGTGAGACACCCTCTTACTTCGATGTCAAAGGATGGTGGCGGAGGTCCGTGGCAAACGGGAGCCAGGGGCGCGCCCGGCCCACCACGGAGGCTCATGGCGGCGGCATCGTCGTAGCTGTACCAGGCCCGGGCCAAACCGTCCCTACTGATCTCTTCGGAGTGTTGTCGCGGGTGACATGTGGTGATCCCTGCGGCAGGTCGGGGGTACGCGGTACGCGCAGGGCGGCGGAGTGACTGGAGCGGAATCAAGAACTCTGGATGGCCGGCGAGCCGACTCACGACGATTTCCAGGACCACTTCATCGACGTCGTCGTCGTGGCCGACATCGGCGAAGGCACCGACGTCTGGAAGTTGGACGGAAGCGCGTACCCAGTCGACCTCAGGTGATACCCGTGTCGAGCCCGCATGGCCAGGAGTGGCCTGATACCGGTCCACGTATCCGACCGGCGTCCGCGGTGCTGGTGAGCCCAGTGCACTCGCAGCTTGCCCTCCGAGAGGCTCGGGGTACACCCGAGCCCTGGCAGGCCGTCACACGGCATGCCAGGGGACATTGATGGTCAGCGGCTTTGCTTCTGTGCCCACGTCAGTTCTGCGCTGCCGTATGCGGCAGCGGCTGGCGCATCGGCTCATGACCGGACCGGTAGCGGTCGGTCACCTGGCAGGTTGCTGCGTCCGGCTCGCCTCGAGTGTGCGACCTGGCGAAGCGGAACTCCGTGCTGTGCTTTGGGGGCCTGGCCGTCGATGGCAGAAATCGCTGCCTCGTGGGGCGGCGAGATGAGCTTCCGGGGCGTCGCGTGTTGTTCCGCCCCGGGGCTGGTGTGGCAACGTCACTTTCCGACCGGCCGGATGGGTCAGGGCCGGTTGTACTGCACGCACTTGAGTGGGTTCGCGTTCGCATCGTCAACACAGACGATGACATACGCGGCCCCACCGGGCACATCCGCAGGGATTCCGATATTGATCGGATACGTCACGTCGCACTTAGTGCTGGTGCTCCTGGCGCCGAGCTCGTTGCCAGAGGCACCGTACGCGCCGAACCACGCCCTGCGGCAGCCGACGGCCCGGAGTGTTCCATCGAAACCGACCGACCGGTTGTACCAAGTCAGGGTGCCGCGGACGTAGCTGGCCCCGTATGTAACGTCGACAGCGGTGGTCGGGTAGGCGGCGGTCTGCGCGCCGGCGGCGGGAGCGCCCAGCAAGGTGCCCGCGGTCAGCACGACGGAACCGAGGGCGGCGGCGAGATGAGTCTTCATGCGATCTCCAGGATGGGATGAGCCGGTTGCGGCTTCACATCCTGGGCGGGTCGGCCACCTGCGGCCTACCTCTTAAGTCACGGCTTAAAGGGGGCCAGGACGGCAGGCGCGGCCCTCACGCACCTCGGCACGAGTGTCCGGTGGCACCCGAGCAGGGCGGCACTGCGCTCACCGGTCTGACGCCGCGGTGCCCTCGGGCCTCACGGTTCCGTCAGGGCACCGGTCCGCAGCAGGGCCAGCCCGAGGGGGGTGATGAGGTGCAGCACGGACCCGCCTCGGCGGCTGGTGGTGATGAGGCCCGTGTTCCGCAGCACTGTCGCGTGCTGACTGGCCGCTGCGGCCGTGACGTTGAGGCGGCGGGCCAGTTCGCTCGTCGTGCAGCCTTCTGCTGTCACATGCAGGGCGGCAGCTCGCGTGCGGCCGAGCAAAGACTCCAGGTTCCGCACGACGGAGCCGTCCGCTTCTGCCGGTCCGGTACCTGTCAGCGGCCGGCGGAGAGCCGGCACGGTCAGTCGGGGTGGCTGGGCGGTATCGAGCGGGTCCCACAGAAAGCTCACCGGGCGGTTCGAGAAGACCGTGGGCGTGATGATCAGTCCCCTTCCCTGGAGACGCACCTCAACTCGGCGCGGGTAGGGAGCTTCGAGCACCGGCGGACGCCAGCGGACCAGTGGTGCGCAGATCGAACGCAGCAGCAGATCGATGCCTCCCTCCAACACCAGGTTCGCGCAACGGGTGGACAGCGCGACCAGTTCGGACCGCCCTCGATGCCAGTAGGGCTCCACCGTCAGCCGATGGCAGGCGCGCACGGCCTCGGCGAGCTCCCGCCGCGCGTCGCGGTCGCCCTCGGACACCCGCCTGGCCCATGGCAGGTGTCCGGGGCGGAAGTCGAGACCCTCGAACTCCCGTCGCAGCCGGGACACCGGGGCGTGCAGCAGGTTGTCCACGGCGTGGTCCAGAGAGGGCACATCGCCCATCAGGGCTAGCAGATCAAGCCCGGGACCGCGCACCGGAACCAGGGACGTCAGGGGGCGCGTGTCCGCTCCCATCCGGCCCGCGACCGCTGACCGCCACGAGCGGAAGTGAGGAAGCTCCCGGTTCTCTCTCAGCAGCTCCAGGCTGTAGTAGACCTCCGCTGCGACGCCGATCGTTGCGGCCACCCGTGTCCGGGCGAGGTCTTCCGCCGTGAAGTGAATGCGTAACACCGACCGTCCTCCTGCCACCGAAGTAGAGCGCGTGAGCGCACCCCCAGCATGCCCCAACCCGCCGCGCCCGATCCGGCATTCAGACGTAGGCCGCGCCCGCTTGCTGACTGCGCATGCGCGCCCGTAAACCGGTTCGTGCGACGGATCGGGTCTGCCCCGGCATGACACGGATCATCGCTGACATCTCGGTCTTCGTCGGCGGCTTCGTCACCGGGCCTGACCGCGGCTCGGACAACGGTCTGTGGGCGGGCACACCGGTACCCCGTGGTTCGAGGTGGAGGACGGGAACCGGTTCTTCGGCCGGCACGTGAAGTGAGGCCGGGCCGCCAGGCCGGCAGCAGACGGTAGGCGGTGTCGGCCAGGAGGCCGCCCATCGAGGACAGGTCCCGGCCCTCCTTGATGACGGTGGCCGGCAGATGCACAACCGCCCCGATCGCGGCGGTACCGGCCATCGGGACGGCGCGAGGGCGTGGACTGTGAGCGTTCATGCAATTCCCCATCAGCGGCGCCTTCAGCTCCACGTAATTCACTCTGCGCCGACCACACACGTCCGACACGATCGCGCCCGTCGCACCTCCGCCGGATGCCCGACCCGATCACCCACCCGGCCGCTGCTCCGTGGCTGGCCCCACGCGGCGCCCCAGACGCGCCCCAAGCTCTCGGCATCGGCGTCTCGATGGCCACCGGTGACCGCGGACGGGCGCCGGACGCGTCGGTGAAACGGCTCGCTTCTAAGCGACCGTGAGCACGATCTTGCCCTGGATGTGCCCTCGGGCGGCGCGTTCGTGCGCGGCTCGGGCATCCGCGAGCGGAAACGTGCTGTCGATCGCGACGCGAACCGTCCCCGCGTCGAGCAGGCGTCCCAGTTCAGCGAGCTGCGCTCCGTTCGAGCGGACCTGGGCGCCCGAGACCGTGACGCCCAGCCTCACGGTCTCTTCGTCGTCGTATTCACCAAAGAACACCGGGAACAGGGCGCCGCCGCGCTTGAGCGTGCGCAGGAAGCGTTTGCTGTCGGGGCCGCCGACGGTGTCGAGAACGAGGTCGACGGCGTGCACGAGTTCCTCGGGACGACTCTTGGTGTAGTCGATGAACTCGTCGGCGCCGAGTTCGCGCAGGAACGATTCATGCGCGCCCGATGCCACCGCGATGACACATGCACCCTTCCATTTCGCCAGCTGTAGCGCGAAGTGCCCCACGCCGCCCGCGGCGCCGTTGATAAGCACCGTCACGTTGGCGTGGAGAGCCGTCGGACGATGCCGCGCCGCCTGGAAGGGCGAGGGGTGATCATGTCCGACCTCGATCAGGAACTGCCACGCGGTGAGCCCCGCCATGGGCGCCCCGGCGGCGTGTACGTGGTCGATGCCGGCCGGTTTGCGCGCAAGGTCCGACGCAGGCGCGGCCACGTACTCGGCGTATGTGCTGCCGTCGAAGCTCGGGAAGCGAAGGAGACCGAAGACTTCATCACCGACGGCGAGGCCGTCCACATCCGCGGCGACGGCCTCGACGACGCCCGACAGGTCCGTCCCTGGAATCACGGGCAAGCTGAACTTCGGCCTCGTCTTCGGAGGCAGGTTGGACATCCCGTCGCGCAGGTACCAGTCGGGGGGGTTGATGCCGACCGCGTGAACGCGAACGAGCACCTCGCCCGGCCCCGGCTCGGGAATCGGCACCTCGTCGTAACGCAGAACCTCAGGGCCGCCGTGCTCATGGAGCCGGACCGCCCTCATCGTGTGCGTCGGCATCATTTTCTCCTGCCCGCGCTGCGGGATAGACTTATTCGGATCAGCGATCCACATAAGCGGACCACTGGTGCGAATATATGGACCACTGATCCGGATAGTCAAGGGGAACAGATGCGGGCCGACGCCAGGAAGAACCGCGACCATCTGCTCGCAATAGCGGGCACCGCCATCGCCGAGCAAGGCGTCGACGTGTCACTGCGCGACATCGCGCGCAGGGCCGGTGTAGGGCTCGCCACGCTGCTGCGTCACTACCCGACGCGTGAGGCGCTGCTCGATGCCCTGCTCCGCTCGAGCTTCGACGAGCTGACGGCAAGGGCAGCCGAACTCGAGACGTCGAGCTCGCCCGAAGATGCTCTCGCTTCGTGGCTACGCGGCTGCGTCGCGTGGACAACCGAGTACCGGGGCGTCACAGTGCTGATGGCAGCCGCCATCGAGGACACCGAATCCGCACTCCACGCTTCATGCGTCACCCTGCGCGCAGCCGGTGCGCGACTCCTCACCCGCGCCCAGGCCGCAGGCACAGCGCGGACCGATATCGATGGCACGGATCTGTTCGCGCTGATAGCGGCGCTCGCGTGGCTCGGCGATCAACCCTCGCTCGCCCCACGCGCCGATCACCTCTTCGACGTTGTCGCGAGCGCGATCCTGACGAATCCAACGAGCACCGATACCGGGGGAACGCCGCCCCCGGGCTCGTAGCCGAAATCGACCACACGACTCTCCGACGGGGGTCCAGTTCGATCCGGACCTGGCCACCATCCCAGAGTAGGAGCATCGGTGCCCTTCTTCCTTTCCCAGATCACTCACGGTGGTGATCTGGGGTGGAACACACGCTTGTTGATGAGACAGCTGTGATGGCTCGCATAAACGGCGAGGCGGTGATCTGGCGGAACGGCCGCCTGGATTTTCGGGGCCGCGCAGTCCCGGGCGGCGTCCAGTGTGCCGCGGGCGCGGCTGCTGGCCGCACAGCTCCCGGCGTCCTACATAACTGGAGTACGCACGGGTTCCTGAGTGGGGACCAGGGGCACGATCGGGTGAAGTCAGCAGGTAGGAGACCCATGTTCGAGCCGTCCCTCAGGGGTGTGAGATTCCCGCAATCACTCGCAGATTCTGCGAGTGGCACTCGTAATCTGCGGGTTCATGGGGGAATCCGAAACCCGTTCCCTGCCCCCTGGACGTGATGCGGTCGGTCTGGCAGAGGTCTTCTCTCTCCATACCTACCGGAACCGTTCGGGGCAGCAGGATGAGCGGTCGTACTTCTTCGACACACTCGCGGAGTACCAGTGGGCGCGGGATGCGGCGGGGTTGATGCCGTCGTCGATTGACCAGCTGGTCAAGCCGGTGATCGAGCTGTGCGAGCACTACGACGTCGTGCCGTGGCAGCTCACGCCGGCCGCGTTGGACCGTTACTTCGCGGGTCCGGGCAAGCGTGCCCGGTCGACGGTCCTTGCGAAGATCAGCAAGATCGATGCGTACTTCGCGTTCCTGGAGCAGCGGTACGCCGGGGAGATCCATCGGCTGTTCGGGGCGGTCGTGGAGTCGCCGGTTGACCCGTTCAACCGGCCCCGTCATCGTGGCGACTTCGGGTTGCGGGTGCCTCCTTCGCCGCGGGCGATGCGGGAGTTCTTCACGGCGTGGCGGAATGCTTTGCCGCAGGCCCGTAAGGAGGCGGTGGCGTGCCGGGACTATGTGATGGCGAAGATCGCCTACGTGTCCGGGGTGCGGGCTGCGGAGCTGTGCGGGGTGGCGCTTGGTGACGTGCACTGGGAGTCGGGCCGGTGGGGCCGGTTCGTGGTCCAGGGCAAGGGAGCCCGCGGGTCCGGTCCGAGGCCGCGGGAGGCATTCCTGTTCGAGGAGGGCCGCGAGCTGCTGTGGTGGTACGTGGAGGAGGTCCGCGGCCTGTTCCAGGATGACCCGGAGCATCCGGGGGCGCCGCTGTTTCCCTCCGAGCGGCTACCGAAGCCGGTGGCGGCGCTGAACCTTCCGATCGCGCCGGCGATCGTCCCGGCGACGTTCCGGCGGGCGCTGAAGTCGGCGTCGCGGCTGTATCTGCCGGGTCCGGTGCCGGAGTTGTTCCCGCATCTGCTGCGCCACGCGTGCGCCACCCACAACTACGAGCGCGGCATGACGTTGTGGGAGGTGCAGCGGATGCTCGGACATATCTGGACGACTACGACGGTCAATTACCTGGCAACGGCCCAGGCCGATCCTGAGCAGGCGGACCGCTGGCGGCAGTCGGCGGCGCGGGCCGGGCAGCGGCTGGTCGCGGATAGGGGGAGTTTGCGGTGAAGTGGAATCTGCGCTGGGCAGCGGCCAAGCGCGACATCTGGCGGCCGGTCGACCTACAGGCGGCGTTCGCGAAGGTGGGGTTCACGCCGTCGCTGAGCAAGGTCGCCGCTCTGTGGGGCGGCACTCCGGTGACGGTGCGGCTGGAGGACCTGGACAAGATCTCTGCGGCGCTGGGGTGCACGGTGGCCGACCTGATGGAGGCCGAGCCGGTGGCTGCCGCCGGGGGCCAGGAGGAGCAGGAGCGGGCGGTTGGCGGCGAGGCGGGGCCGGTGCGGCCGGTGCCGCGCCGGGACGGCCCGCGCCGGCTGCGGCCGCCGAACTGACGGTGGGGGCTGCGGTGGTGGTGCGGCAGTGTGGGCTCTGCCTGGACTGGGGCGTGTCGCGTCTGTGGGAAGGGCTGTGCTGGAGCTGTCGTGGCTGGCTGGAGAACCGGGGGACGGCGCGGTGTCCGCGGTGCTGCCGGGTCGGGGCTGTGGACGGTGACGGACTGTGCCGTCCGTGCGTGATCGCGGTGCGGGAAGAGATCCGGGCAGGTATCGATGCCGTCTTCCCGGGGCCGACCCAGCTGCACGTCTTCGTGCTGGGTCTGGGCCGGCAGGGTGCACGGAACCTGCCGCGTCCCCGGGGCGCGGCTGCTCCCTATCTGGGGCCGCGTGAGGTGCGGCAGCTGGTCGACGACCCGAGGATCTGTCCGGCGGTGATGCGCGGGCAACTGATGTTGTTTCCGGTCCGGCGGCGCCTGGAGCGGAGCGATGCCCGGCGGATCAGTGGCCGTACGTGGCCGGAGGAGGAGGTCCTGCAGGCGCTCGCCGGGCAGCGGGCGGCGAATGCGGGGCTGTCCGGGACGTGGCCGAAGATGGTGCTGCGGCTGATCAGGTGTGCGCTGGCAATCCGGGATGCCGAGGGGGAGGAACTGATCGCGCAGGAGATGCTCGATCAGGTGCAGTTACCGTTGAAAGCTGCCGCCGCTGAACTGCTGGCGCAGGCAGGGATGTTGAGGCCGCGCACGGCCCCGCCCTCGGCGGCCTGGCCGGTGCGGTCCTGCGCGGACTGTGCGTGCTGGGGCGTTACGGCAACCCGGTGCCGTGGGTGTCGCGAATGGCGGAACAACCGTGAGCGCTACCGGGTGGACCGATGTCCGAGATGCCGGCGGGACGATCTGCCGCTGCACGCGGAGGAGGGCTTGTGCCGCGCCTGCCTGGCCTACGTGCGCGAAGTCGGCGCTGAGTCGGCGGCGGTGTCCTTCACGCAACTCGCCTTCGCCGGACCGCTCGCGCACCAGCTCAAGCGGCGGGCCGGGGAGCTGGGCTTCGTCGTGCACAACCGGTCCGGCCCAGCCTCTCGTTCACGCGCCCGGCCCCGCACGACGCCCTCCCCGGAGGGACAGACGGTGGCTATGCCGGTAGGCCCGGGGCAGCTTTGTCTGTTCTCGATGCCGCGGACCTGACAGCGCAAGCAGCGCGCCCGCGTCATCGCGCTGCCACCGTTGTCTCCACTGCCGGCTCCGGCGCAGGAGCTGCTGGATACCTTCACTTCCGCCTACCCGCGGTCCTGGCTCGCCGACAAACGCAACGTGCCGGGCGGTGCGGCCGTGGTCTTGCATACTCTGCTGGCCCGGCTGGGGCCGCACGTGCCGATCCCCGAGCGGGACGTACGTTCCTTGGCCGGGACCGTTGCGGCCGGCACCGCTGCCACGCGCCGCGTGATCTCCTTCCTCCTCGCGCACGCGCTGCTGGAGGCGGACGAACTCTCCGAGACACCCGCACAGCTGCTCACCGACATTCAGCACCAAGCACCCTCACACGTACCGGACTTGAGCCAGGAACGGCGCGACCGGTACGACGAGAAGGCCCTGCACACGCGGATCGCTCAGCTTCCCGCTCCGATGGCCGACCAGCTGAGCGCCTGGGTGCGGGTGCTGCGCGGTCGCGGCCGCTACCGGCACGCCCCAGCCGGCTTCCGGCGCATCCGTCACTATCTGCGCATCGCCTGGCCGACCCTGACCGCGTGGACAGGGGCCGGGTTGGACCTGCGGCAGGTCACCACCGATCACATCACGAGCGAACTCGCCCGCCATCAGGGCAACGTGGCCCGCGGGCTGCTCAGCGTGCTGCGCAGCATTTTCCGGGCCCTGAAGCAGGAGCGGCTGATCTTCCTCAACCCCACGGCCGGGCTGCAGTTGCCTGCTGGAGTACACCTGCCGCGGCCCTTGTCCAGCGATCGACTGGCCGGAGCCCTGGACCGGCTGGATGGTCCCGCCGCGCGCCTCATCGTCGCTCTGGTCGCCATCCACGCCGTGCGTGCCGTGGAGGTCGCCCGGCTCGACCTGGCCGACCCCGACCTCGCCCGCCGGACACTGGCGGTGCGCCGGGGTGAAGGCATCCACCTCGTCTACCTCGACGACCTGAGCACCGACCTGGCGACCGACTGGCTGCGCGAGCGCCGCCGCCGCTGGCCCCAGGCCACCAACCCGCACCTGCTCATCACCTCCCAGACCTACCGGCACCCGGCCTCTCCCCAGATCAGCTACTGCGCGATACGGGCCGCGTTCGACCAGATCGGTCTGCTGCCACGGCAGGTATGGGCCGACCGCATCCTGGACGAGGCCCGGGAGACCGCCGACCCGGTCCACCTCGTCCGCCTCTTCGGCATCCACCCCGGCATCGCCGTGAAGTACGTACACGCCGCGCACCCGGACAAGGCCCTGCCCCGGATCCGCTAACCGGGCGACACCGTCCAACCCCACGGCGTGCGGTGGAAGACGTCCACCATGCCTTCGACTTGGTCCCTGCCGGATCATGCGGCGGAGCCCAAGTGGGACGGCTACCGGGCACTCGTGGGCCGGCGGGCCGACGGCGTGTGCTGATCCGCTCCCGCGTCGGCGGTGACGTGACCGGTGCCTTTCCGAGATCGTTGCCGCCGACCTGCCCGCCGACACCGCGCTCGATGGAGAGCTCGTCCGATTACTTGGCAGCGCGACGGGCCGCCCCGTAGGGCTAGGCAGTTGAACAGAGCAGTGTTCCGAGTCTGCGCTACTGGGGGATGGTGAGCAGGATGCGGCCGTGGCCACCGCCGGCGTCGACGCGGTCGTGGGCCTTGGCGATGTCGTCCAGCGGGTGACGGTCGCCGACGGCGACGGTGAGGGCGCCGACGGCGGCGGCGGAGGTGAGGTCGCGGGCGGCCTGGCGCTTGGCCTCGGCGGGGAAGTCGTCGCTGCCGAGCAGCCGCAGGGTGACGTTGTTGAACAGCAGAGGCCAGAAGGGGATCTCGGTGCGGTCCGTGCGTGTGGCGTAGGCGGCGATGACGGCGTTGTTGGCGGCGACGGCGTTGTCGAGATCGGCGTTGTCGGACAGTGCGACCTCGATGATCCGGTCGACGCCCCGCGGCGCGTACGAGCGGATGGCCGCGGCGGGGTCGCCGGTATCCAGGGCGACGGCGTGGGAGACGACGGCCGCGTCGACGCGGTTGAGGTCCGCGGTTCGGCGGACGGTGGCGATCACGGTGGCGCCGGCCCAGTGGGCGAGCTGGGCGGCCAGGGAGCCGACGCCGCCGAGAACTCCGTGGACCAGGACCAGTTGGCCGTCGACCGGGCCGTCTGCGAAGACGGTGCGGTGGGCGGTGATGCCGGGGATGCCGAGGCTCGCCCCCAGCTCATCACTCAGATGATCTGGCAGAGGTACGGCTTGGTGGTCGGGTACGACGGTGTACTGGGCGGCTGTGCCGAAGGGGCGGTAGGACTGGGCGCCGTATACCCAGACCCGCTGTCCGACGCGGCGGGCGTCGACTTGGGCGCCCACGGCGTCGATGACTCCGGCGCCGTCGCTGTGCGGGATCACCCGCGGGAGGGGCATGGACGAGCCGAGCCAGCCGCGCCGTTTCTTGGTGTCGCCGGGGTTGACGCCCGAGACGGTGACGCGGACGCGGACCTCGCCGGGGCCGGGGACGGGATCAGGGAGTTCACCGACGTGCAGGACATCGGCGGCGGGGCCCTGGTCGTCATACCAGGAAGCAAGCATGGGGGTACCTCCGTGGACAGTCAGCTCGCGGGAGCGGCGGGCGCATGCGGATCGCTGTCGATGCATGCGGCGTCGAATACGGGCGGCTTCTCCCCGAGGGTCTCGCGCAGCCAGGTCCGTTCGGCGCGGCTGGTGGCGCGGGCGGTGAGCAGCATGCCCCGCCGGTAGGGGTCGGCGACCTCCTCGGCACGCAGGGGCCGCTCGCTGTCGTAGAAGAAACTCGCCGGCTCTTCCAGGAACTCCAGCCGTCTGCGCAGCACCGCGTGCTGTTCGGCCACGTCGGGCAGGTGGGAGAGGAAGGCCAGGACGACGTAGAACCGGGTGAAGTCGGTGATCTCGTGGTCGGCGGGCTTGCGCAGGCGCTGAAGCATGTCGGCCCGTCCGGCCGCGGTCGGGCTAAGCACGTATCGGGCCGCCCCCGCGGCCGGGTCTGAGCGCCGCTCGATCAAGCCCGCCCTGGTCAGGCGATTGATCGCCGGGTACAGGCTGCCGTCGCTGACCGGCCGCGTGTAGCCGGTCAGCTGTGAGATGCGGCGGCGCAGCTCGTGTCCGGGCAGGGGTCCCTCGGCGAGGAAGCCGAGTATCGCGAGTTCCAGCATGAGTCCATCTTCGCACGCGAACATCGAATCGATGTGAACATCGATTCGATGTTACGCTCGCCGGTACCCGCCCAAACGTCTCCGGAGAGGCACAGCAAGATGCCATCGCAGTCCACCGAGTCAGTGATGAACCGTTTCGTCGAGTTCATCAACACGGGCAACGAGGATCTCGCCCGCGAGGTCATTTCTCCGGACGCGGTGTTCCACGCGCCAAGCCACCCGGAACCACTGCGGGGGCCCGATGGGTACTTGGAAGTCATCGGGATGATGCGCAGCGCCTTCCCCGACGTCCAGTGGACGCTGGAGGAGACGGTCACCGAAGGCGACACCGTGGCCGCGCGGTTCACCATGCGGGGAACCCACGACGGTGACTTCTTCGGGATCCCGGCGAGCGGCAACAAGATCTCGGTGCAGGCCATGAACTTCTACTACCTGGCCGGCGGCCGGATCGTCGGCGAACGGGGCCAGCCCGATCTCCTCGGGGTGATGCAGCAGATCGGTGCCGTACCGGCGCCGTGAACCTCGTAGCGCCGGGTGAGCCTTCTGCCGCGCGGGATTGCCGCTGCCGGGAGGGGCCCGTACGGCGCGGTGGCAGTGGGTGAAAGCCCGCACCGGAGCGCGGGCGGCCGGCGCGGGTTCACCGCAAGAGGCCGGTCCTCTTCTTGCTCCGGCGTCTTCGCGCCGACAGCGCCCGTTCAGCGAGAGCTCTACACCTTGTCACCGTTGACGTGACCGAGTCGGGTACGGAAACTGCTCGCTCTACGGCGAGTACTGCAACCCTCGAATACCGACAGGAAGACGACGTAGAACGGGACGACTGCGGCGACATCGGCGAGGCTGTCGCCGAGCTTGGGGACCCGGGAGGCGACCACCACCAGCACAGTGGCGGCCATCAGCGGCACCGTCGTGGTGATCGTCGCGTCGGAGACCTTCTGCCCGGCCGGACGGCGCGCGCTCGACGGGTAGCAGCCCGGCATCCTCGTAGAAGCGCAGCATCGTGGCCGGAACGCCGGAGCTCTCGGCGAACTGCGGCATGTCGTCACACCATCGACGCCAAACCTTCAACCCACGAGTTCGTGCGCTCTACCACCCAGCGGCCGTCGGTCTGGATCGGGGTCTTCGTACCGCGCCGAGTGATGCGCAGTGAGATGCCGCGTTCACGCAGGTCGGTGTAGACGGGCTGGTAGTCGTAGCCGACGTCCAGGCTCAGCCTTGGGTCTTGCGGGGTGTGGCCGATACAGTCGGTCAACTCGGCGAATTCATCGAGGGTTTGAGGCAGCAGGGTATGGTCGCGCGTGTTGGTGCCGGCGGGCACGGTGATGACGGGTATCCCGTAGCCGTCGGTGAGCGGGGACCGCTTGGTGCCCTGCTTGCCCCGGTCGACCGGGGCTCCGCCCGGCGCACTCGCCGCCGGAGGGTGCCTTGGTGATGCACCCGTCCGCAGCCAGCTCTGCCAGCTGATGCCCCACCATCTGGTCATAGGCGGCGAGCACCGCGAGGACCAAGTGGCCAATGACGCCGGATTCGATCCACTCGTCCCGCCTGCGGCGGATCGTGGTCGCCGAGCATGCCTCGTCGGCGACTCGTTCGTAGCCCATCCCGGAGACCAGCGCCAGGGCCAGTCGGCCAAACACAATCCTGTCCGGAATCCGCGGGTTGTGGCAGCCCAGCGGGTGAGCGTCCTCACGACCCGGCAGCGAGGCGAGGAACTCCTCACGGATCGGCGTGAAGATGGACGCAGGCACGACGGACACGAACCCTCCCGATGAGCACAGAGTGCAGACAACTTCATGATCATCAAATTCGTGGCCGCCGTGCCGTCCGTCTCGACGTGTCACTGCCCGTGGGCGGACGCTCGAAAGAGATGGCCGCGGAAGTCAGCCCGCGTATACGGTGCCGCGCTCGACGAAGCACAGCGGGTTGCCCCAGGGATCATCGGCGTAGAACGACCGCTCGCCCCACGGGCGGACGACGATGGCCCCGGCGCTCTGGTCGTGGACGAGTTCCGTGGACAGGCAACCGAGGACCTTGGCGCGGGCGAAGACGGCTTCGAGGTCTTCGACGGTGAAGTACAGGGCCTTCGCCGCGGTGTGCGGCGTTCCGTTGGCCGAGACGTCCATGACTGACAGGGTGACGGGCCCGCAGTCGAAGTAGGAGCGGGCTCCGGCCTGCCGGTGGCCTTCGATGCCGAACAGCTCGCTGTAGAAGGCGATGGCCCGGTCGAGGTCGCCGACCTCGACGCTGAGGCGGAAGAGCTCAGGAGTGTCGGGCCGGGTAACCGGTGCGGTGGCAGCGGCCATGTCAGGGGGTCTCCTTCGTGGGGTCGGGCGTGATGGAGAAGTACGCGAGCCAGTCCCGAACGAGGTCCAGGCGCTTGCGTTCGAGGCGGTAGATCCGCATGCGGCCGTCGCGTGCGCTGCTGAGCAGGCCAGCGGCCTCGAGGATCTGCAGGTGGCGGGTGGTCGTCTGCCAGGCGTGTGAGAAAACTGCGGCGATCTCACCGGCGGCCATCGATCCGCCGTTGAAGTAGATGGTGAGCAGCACCCGTCGGCGCGCCGGGTGTGCCAGCGCACTGAACACCGCCTCGTACCCATCCTCATGGCGCCCGGACTCGTCGACCATCTCCCACCCATCTCGCTGAATGTTCAAGATATCAATATTCAGCATACATGCTGAATATTTGGCTCGCCAAAGGCGGGAGGAGAGCAAAGCGAGCGTCTCCCGCATCCGATATCCCCAACTCACCGCCTACTGACGGATGCTCTTAGAGGGTGTCTCACGTGGCAAGTTTCGCGAGCTTCTTGTAGCAGGTCAGGGCGGCGGCCAGGCCGAGGAAGGCGAGGAAGTGCGAGCCCTTTCGTTCGTATCGGACGGTGAGGCGGCGGTAGCCGAAGAGCCAGGCGATCGACCGTTCGATCTTCCAGCGGTGCCGACCGAGGCGTTCGCCGGACTCGATGCCGGGCCGCGCGATGCGCGCGACGAGCCCGCGCTCGCGCAGCCAGGCCAGGTGTTCGGCGGAGAAGTACGCCTTGTCCGCGCGGAGTTTGACGGGTCGGCGCCGCCGTGGTCCCCGGCGGGACCGGACGGCGGGTATGCCGCGGATGAGCGGCTTGAGGGCGAGGCTGTCGTGCATGTTCGCGCCGGACACGGCGACGGCGAGCGGGATGCCCTGGGCATCGGACAGCACGTGCAGCTTGCTGCCCTTCTTGCCGCGATCGACCGGGTTCGGCCCGGTCAGCGATCCCCCCTTTTGGCGCGAACGGAGGCCGCGTCGACGATCGCCGAGGTCCAGTCCACCTCGCCCCGGGCCCCGAGTTCGTCCAGCACCGCCCGGTGCAGCCGACGCCACAGGCCGGCCTCGATCCATACCGTGAAGCGGCGATGCGCGGTGGCGGGCGACGTGCCGAACGTCGGCGGCAGATGCCGCCAGGCACAGCCGCTGGTCAGCGCGTACACCACTGTCGTGAACACGGCCCGATCGTCACACGGAGCGGTCCCACCACCTTGCGGACGAGCAGCGAACGACGGCAGCAACGGGGCGGCCAGCTCCCAGAGTTCATCAGGAACCAGACGATTCGATAGATCAGCACCCACGACCGGCAGCGTGCCGCACGAACATCAAGTCACGTGAGACAACCTCTAAGCCTTGATTGGTGCGGCCGACCTGGCGGCCTGCTCGATCTTCGCGCAGTAGGCTGCACGGGCTTCCTCGTCGATCTGCTTCTCGTGTTCGGCGCGCAACCCGGTCCGGCCGTCGAGTCCCTCGCGCAGGATATCGGCGTGCCCGGCATGCCGGATGGACTCGCCGAGGACATGGACCGTGATGGCGAACAGGTTCGTGTCGGCATAAGGCTCCGGCCACCACGGCACGTGGCCGGGGGCGTCGAGGGGAAGCTCGTTGATCGTCGCGTCCGAGTGTTCCCACGTGCGCCGGTAGAACCCGATGATCTGATCGCGGGTCTCGTCCTCGGTCGCCCACAGATCGCTGCCGTTGGAGTCCTGCCACCGGGGCAGCGGTTCCAGGGAAGGACGGTCGAAGACCTCGCCGAAGTACCTGGCCTCGACGGTGGCCACGTGTTTGACCAGGCCGAGGAGATTGGTCCCGGTCGCTGTCAAAGGTCGGCGGGCGTCGTATTCGGACAAGCCGTCGAGTTTCCAGAGCAGCGCCTTGCGGTCCCGCCGCAGTCTCCCGTGCAGGTTGTCTTTCGCGAAATCATCGATCATGCGGCATGAGCCTGCCATGGGCTGCTCGTGGTCTCAAGATCCCGTACGTGGTCCGCAACGACCGGCAGAGCCGAGGCCTGGCCATGGCCGCCGCCCTCACCTGCTACAAGAAGCTCGCGAAACTTGCCACGTGAGACAACCTCTAAAAGTCGGACCAATGCCGACGCAGACATCGGAGTTGATCCAGTGGTGCCACTTGTCCGGTCAGGAGGGCCAGAAGGAGTGCAGGCTCGCCGCCGGCCATGTCGGGCCCACGTGACGTGGTCTCCCAGGGCGAGGACATCTTTGGAGGAGCTGGAGTAACTCAGGCTCTCCGTTCAGCACCCGCCGGGACAGCAGTTTCGTGCCGTCCTGGTCGATGGCGACGCAGTGGTGGTGGGTCTTACCACTGTCGATTCCGGCCCAGATCCGGTTCATCGTGCTCCAGACGATCGTGCGTGCAGGTCCTGCCACAGACGACCTCGCCGGCATGGCCCTACACAGCGATCTTCGTCGCACTTCCGCCGGTCTCGCGGACGCGGAGGCACTGCACTCGCGGCTATCCCGCGCCGGCAGCGAGTCGACACTGATGACCGTCGCCGGAGCAGGCCACGACGATCCGCGATTCGACAACTCGTTCATCCGGGCCGCAACGGCTGCGTTCCTCACTGGCGCGCTTCGCCGATAGCCGCTCGTCCCTGGGTGACGCGGCAGGGCGCGGCTCCGTCGGCCACCAGGACAAAGCCGCGCCCTGCCGGTCAAGCTCCCCCCGTTGTGCGGTACGGGGCCCCGGAGAGCAGAGCCGGCACGGTGCTGTGTGTCGCCCTACCTGCGGGAGAGTGGGAGTGACCGCCCTCCGGCTCGGCTCCACTTCTCCGGAGGTCGCAGAGGGAGGTCGTCGTTGAGAGCGTCTCAATCGAGCCGGTGAGCCGTCACGTCCACCCTCTGGTGTCATAGTGATATACCTGCATGTAACAGACTTATAAGACTCCCGCCGAGGAGTGATGCTGTGTCACCTGTCGGAGGGCCTCCGCAAAGCGGGTTCGGCTGGAACCCTGAGACAGGGATGCTCGCGCTGCTGTCGTTCGCCATGCTGATCGTCTCGCTCGACCAGTACATCGTCGTTGCGCTGCCTGACATCGCACGCGACCTGGGCTATTCCGCGCAGACGCTGCAATGTGTGATCAGCGCCTACGCAGTCGCCTCCGCCGGTTTTCTGCTGTTCGGCGGACGCGCCGCAGACCTCATCGGACGACGCCGTGTCCTGGCCACCGGCCTTGTCCTCTTCGCCGGAGCAGCGCTCGCGGGCGGACTGGTGACCGGGCCCGGGGTGCTCCTGGCCGCTCGCGCGTTTCAAGGTCTCGGTGGCGCGCTGGTCTTTCCCACCACGCTGGCGCTCATTAATTAACGTCACGTTCATCGAAGGCCGAGTACGTAACCGCGCGCTGGGGATCTGGGGCGGCGCCGGCGCGGCCGGACTGGTGATCGGCGTACTCCTCGGGGGACTGCTGACACACGCATTCGGCTGGGAAGCGGTATTCCTGGTCAATGTCGCTTTGGCAGGTCCTGCCCTGCTACTCGCGTTCGTGCTGATCCCAAAGGACCGACAGCGCGACAGCGGACGTAAGTTCGACCTGCCCGGTGCGCTCTGCGTCACCCTTGGGGTCACGTTGATCGTGTTCGCACTGGTTCAGGGGTCGTAGCGACAGCGATTCGCTCGATCCACATTCTTTCCACATTCCGATCGAAGGCTTGGACCGAGGAACGGCCGCCCTACGGGCTGATCGAGGACGAGACCAGCGCAGACGAGGAAGAGGCCAGACGGTAGGACTCCAGGCACCAGCGGCGAGGAAAGGCCACGAGCACCCTGCCCCGCAACCGCGACGCCGCCTGCCGGTACCCGTACAGCGCCATGCCCCGGCGGCCGACAGACCTCCGCACGCTCGTCCACCGGCGGCAGGGAGCCGCGGACTCCTTGTCGGCCTGTTCGTTGCCGGTGTCGAGGATTCCGTAGGTGATGAGCGCGCCGCAGGCGAGCAGCAGCGCCGCGGCGGTCGGGGCTTCGGGACACCTTTCCGGCGACTTCCGGTGTTTCGGACGGTTCTGACTGTTCCGGTTCTGTTCGGTCCTGCGGTGTCGGCATGGCCGCACTTTCGGTCGAAGCGAGTTCGCCTGGGTTATACACCATCGAAATCCGCGTGTGCCAGGGCGGGGAAGAAGCGGTTGAATTGGGACACTCATTTCGTTCGGGAGTCAAATGCCCGAATTATGAATTCCCTTGACCGGGGTTCGAGGAATCCGTTAGACAGCGTCCGACCTTGATCGACACGTCTCCGGCGAGGCCACTTTTCCCATGTGCGGGGGGGTGGTCCAGTCGGCATGCCCGGAGCCAGGCCGGTCGGGTCAGGTCTTCAGCGCGACCGGCAGGGCGCCCTCGCCGGCGCGCCGATGAAGGGAACGGCGTGAAAGTCAGATTCGGGCGGGCTGCGGCCTGCCTCGTGGTTTCGGCGGTGGCTTCCACCATGCTGCCGCAGGTCGCTTATGCGGCTGAGGTTTCGGGTGATGGCGGCGAGGGAATTTTTGATGCCTTCACGGGCTGGTTCTCCGACGAAGACGACGAGGGCAACGAGAATAGGCCAAAGGGGCCGTCGACTGGCGGGAATCCTACGCTGGCGAGCCGGGAGAAATTGCCGGCCGGAAAGGCGGCTCCGAAGGCGAAGCGTGTTGCCGAGCTGACGGGCAGGCGCACGGCGAACGAACGGTTCTGGCAGCTGTCGGACGGCCGGGTGCAGGCCGAGGTGTCGGTGACACCGACGGGCTACCGTGCGGGCAAGTCGTTCAAGGACATCGACCCGACGGTCAAGCCGACGGATGCCAAGGGTTTCGCTCTGGCGAACACGACGAACGCGGCGCGTAGTTGGTTCGGTACGGACGCGGAGCGGCTGCTGCGGTTCGAGGCCGACGGCCATGCGGTGACGCTGGGCCTGGAGGACGCGGGCAAGCTCGCCCCGGTGGCCGAGGGCAACACCGTGACGTACAAGAACGCGGTGGGCGGCGCGGATCTGTCCTATGTGGTGGGCCCGGGGCGGGTGAAGGAGAACATCGTCCTGGCCCAACGTCCCAGCGGTCCGGTGTCGTTCACGTTCACCCTGGACGCCGGTGGTCTGACGCCGAAGGCCGGTAAGGACGGCTCGGTCAAGTTCTACGGCGAGGCACCCAACCCGGTGCTCGTGATCCCCGCCGCGTTCATGACGGACGCGAGGAAGGACGCCGCCGCCCCGTACGGTGCCGGATACAGCCCGGCTGTCGAGCAGAAGCTCACCAAGGCGGGCAAGGGCTGGAAGCTGACGGTCACACCGGATGCGAAGTGGCTGGCCGCGAAGGAGCGGCAGTATCCGGTCACGGTCGACCCGACGATCACGATCGCGCCGACGCCGACGACCGCCCAGGACGTGATGATCTCCTCGGACGGCCCCGCGTCGAACTACGA
>NZ_JBHUUV010000048.1:0-46649 GCF_042670885.1 Streptomyces sp. NPDC057136 | reverse complement strand
GATGACGACGGCGGCCGCCACGGCCGTACCGACTGCGCCGGCTACCGACTGCGCCGGCTACCGGCTACCAGGCGAAGTTCTCCGGGGACGGCCCCGGGCCCGGGAAGATCTCTTCCAGTGAGGCCAGCACCTCGTCCGGAAGCTCCAGCTCGATCGCGCGCAATGCCGAGTCGAGCTGCTCCTGTGTGCGCGGGCCGCTGATCGGCCCGGTGACGCCCGGCCGGGTCAGCAGCCAGGCCAGACCCACCTCGCCGGGCTCGAGCCCGTGCTTGTCGAGCAGATCCTCGTACGCCTGGATCTGCGCCCGCACCTTCGGATCGGCCAGCGCCTCACCGGAGCGGCCCGAGGTGGACCGGGCGCCGCCGCCCTCGCGCTCCTTGCGGATCGCGCCGCCCAGCAGTCCGCCGTGCAGCGGCGACCACGGGATGACGCCGAGGCCGTACTCCTGCGAGGCCGGAATGACCTCCATCTCGGCGCCCCGCTGCATCAGGTTGTAGATGCACTGCTCGCTGACCAGACCGTACGAACCGAGCCGCTTGGCCGTCTCGCTCGTCTGGGCGATCTTCCACCCGGGGAAGTTGGACGAGCCCGCGTACAGGATCTTGCCCTGCTGGATCAGTACGTCGATGGCCTGCCAGATCTCCTCGACCGGGGTCGACCGGTCGATGTGGTGGAACTGGTACAGGTCGATGTGGTCCGTCTGGAGCCGCTTGAGGCTGGCCTCGACGGCCCGGCGGATATTGAGCGCGGAGAGCTTGTCGTGGTTCGGCCAGGCATCCCCGTCGGCGGCCATGTTGCCGTAGACCTTGGTGGCGAGGACGACCTTGTCGCGGCGGTCACCACCCTCGGCGAACCAGGTACCGAGGATCTCCTCGGTGCGCCCCTTGTTCTCCCCCCACCCGTAGACGTTCGCGGTGTCGAAGAAGTTGACCCCTGCCTCCAGGGCGGAGTCCATGATCGCGTGGCTGTCGGCCTCGTTGGTCTGCGGTCCGAAGTTCATCGTCCCGAGGACGAGCCGGCTGACCTTGAGTCCCGTGCGTCCGAGCTGCGTGTACTTCATGACCACCAAGCCAACGCCTTCGAGCGCGCTCGAAGCAAGAGGCGGCGGTGGCCCGTCGACCGGTTACGCCTCTCGCGCGAACCGGTCCAGCGCCGACAGCACCGCCCGGCTGGTCGCCGCTCCGCCCAGGTGGCCCGCGTTGTCGATGACCGTCAGCTCGGCGTCCGGCCAGGCCTTGGACAGTTCCCAGGCCGTGATCAATGGGCCGCCCAGGTCGAAGCGGCCGTGGATCAGGACGCCGGGGATGCCGGTCAGGCGGCCCGCGTCGCGGATCAGCTGTCCCTCCTCCAGCCAGGCGCCGTGCGAGAAGTAGTGGGAGCAGATCCGGACGAGCGCCGTCTGCGCGTGGCCCGGGCGGCCGCTGTACGGGGGAGGGCCCGTGTACGTCTCCTGGGAGAGCACCGCGTCCTCCCAGGCACACCAGTCGGCCGTCGCCCTCGCCCGTACGTCCGGGTCGGGGCTCTCCATCCTGCGCGCGTACGCGGCGACGAGATCGCCGGGCCCCGCCGCCTCCGGTACGCCCGCCCGGAACAGGTCCCAGGCCTCCGGGTAGATGGCGCCCACGCCCCGGTACAGCCAGTCGATCTCGCTGCGGCGGGTCGTCGTCACGGCCGGGATCACGATCTCCGAGACACGCTCCGGGTGCTGTTCGGCGTACGCCAGGATCAGCGTGGAGCCCCAGGAACCCCCGTACAGCAGCCACGTGTCGATCCCGAGATGGGTGCGCAGGCGCTCCATGTCGTCGATCAGATGGCCGGTGGTGTTGAGGCTCATATCGGCGGCCGGGTCGCTCGCGTGCGGGGTGGAGCGGCCGCAGTTGCGCTGGTCGAAGAGGACGACCCGGTACCGCTCGGGATCGAAGTACTGCCGCGGCCGGGCGGTGCACCCCGAACCCGGACCGCCGTGGACGACGAGCGCGGGCTTTCCGGCCGGGTTGCCGCAGACCTCCCAGTACACGAGGTTGCCGTCGCCGACGTCGAGCATGCCGTGGTCGTACGGCTCGATGGGAGGGTACTTTTCGTCCGGTTTGCGGTCCACGGTGTGTCTTTGCGTCCTTGCGTCTTCTGGATCGGGCTCAGCAGCCCTTGCACTCGGTCGGGTCCGGCAGGCCGGGCGGGTTCTTGCGGCCCGTGATCGGCCCTACGACGGCTTGCGATTCGGCAACGACCTGAACGGCCCCGTCGTTCCACGGAGTTTGCCGAACGACTCGACATTCCTAGGATGCGGAACCGCCGTTGCTCTTCAGCAACTGACCGTTGATCCACTGACCTTGCGGGGAGCACAGGAATTCCACGAGGTGGGCGGTGTCCTGCGGGGTGCCCAGGCGGCCGAGCGGTGTGGACGCGACGCAGGCCTCCTGGATCTCTTCCGACATCCATCCGGTGTCCACCGGACCGGGGTTGATGACATTGGCGGTGACCCCCAGATGGGCGAGCTCGTGGGCGGCGGCCAGCGTGATCCGGTCCAGTGCGCCCTTGCTCGCCCCGTAGGGGAGGTTGCCGACGGTGTGGTCACTGGTGAGCGCGACGATCCGGCCGGTCCCGGCGCCGGCGCGGAAGCGGAGCCCGTACTCGCGGATCAGCAGCCAGGTGGCGCGGGCGTTGACCGCGAAGTGCCGGTCGAAGCTCTCGACGGTGGTGTCCAGCAGCCCCGAGTCGACCGATTCGGCGTGACTGAGGACGAGAGCCGTGACGGGGCCGAGGCGGCGTTCCGCCTCGTCGAAGATCCTGGACGGGGCATCGGGGCCCGAGAGGTCCGCCTCGATGGCGGTGGACCGCGCCCCGGACGCGCCCAGCGCGGCGGACACGGCCTCCGGGGCGCCCTCCTCGGCTCCCCATGCCATGCGCTTGTCGTACGGCGTCCAGTAGGTGAACGCGATGTCCCAGCCCGAGGCGGCCAGCCGCCGGGCGATCCCGGCCCCGATGCCGACGGTGCGTCCCACCCCGGTGATCAGGGCGACGGGGCGAGGAGGTTCGGTGGTAGTCACGGCAAGCGATCATCCGGGAGGGTACGGGGCACGGCAACCTCTTTGCGGTGCCCCCGGCGTAGCCTGGACGCCGTGAACGCGACCCCGCACGTACTGGCCGTACTCGACGACGTGCTCGCCTCCATCGCCCCGGGCGACCGCGGCTCCCTGTGGCAACTGTCCGAGCCGGGCCGCCAATTGGACGCCAATCTGGTGCACCTGCCGGCGGATGCGGAGGTGGCCGAGCACCAGGAGAACACCCTGGACGTTCTCGTGGTCGTCCTCGCGGGTTCCGGGCGTCTCACGACGGGCCCGGACACCCTGGACCTCACCCCGACGACGGTGACCTGGCTGCCCCGGACCTCCCGCCGCGCCCTGGCTGCGGGCCCGGAGGGCCTGTCGTACCTGACGGTCCACCGCCGCCGCCCCGCCCTCACCATCCAGTCCCCGGCCGGCCCTCCGGTCTCGGCCTCGGCCTCGGCTGAGGGCGGTGAGGCTCCCTGCCTGCTGGACCGGGTCTGCCCGTCGTGCGGCCGGGTCGCGGAGGGCGCGGCGCCGAGGTTCTGCGCCGAGTGCGGGGAGCGGTTGGCGGGGCGCTGAGGGCGGACCCCGCCGCGTTCGCCGTAGTCGCCCTGTTCGCCGTCAGAAGCGGAAGACCGTCCCGGTCGCGGAGTCCAGCACACAGGCGCTGGGATAGGTCTTGCGCCAGGACACGGGGCGGTCCTGGTAGGTACCGAACACCTCGGCGGTGACCGGGTCGTACTCCTTCGTGCACATGTGGCGGTCGCCGGGCAGCCCATCGAAGTCCCCGCCCGCCTCGACCACCTCGGCGCAGGCAGCCGCCGGGTCGGGGTGACCCGGGCTGTCGACGGCGGGACAGGTGAGTACGACGGCGCGGTACCAGGTCTCGTCAGATCCGCTGACGGACAGGACCAGTTCGAATTCCTCAGCGGCGATCGGTGCGCCGGAGGGGGCGGAGACGGGTTCGGCGGTGGCGTGGGCCGTACCGGCCAGGCCGGTACCGAGAAGAACGGCCGCGACAGCGGCGGTGAGCTTGTTCATGGTCGGCTAACGACCTGGCCGTGAACACGTCACTACTCCACACGTGGCTCAGGCGGAGGCGTCGGCCGCGAATCCGACGAAGGACGTCCAGGCGGCGGGGGAGAGGGCGAGTGCGGGGACGGCGAGATCCTTGGAGTCGCGAACGTGCACGGTGTGGGGGCAGGTGGCGACTTCTACGCAGTCCCCGCCCTCGTTCCCGCTGTAGCTGGACTTTGACCAGGTGAGGGCTACCTCGACGCAGTCGCCGCCCTGGTTGCCGCTGTAGCTGCTCTTGAACCAGTGGAGGTCGGTGCTCATAGTTCCTCTGCCATCTTCTCGATCATTTCCCGTGACTCTTCGGGAGTGTATGCCTGGGCTCGCAGAAGGCCATACTTGCCGAACAGGTTGCCCAGGTCGGGCTGTTGGGTGACGTAGAAGCTTCCGCCCTGCCCCTCGATGTACGCCAGCTGGCGGCGCTTGGAGTTCTCCAGGAGGACGAAGGGGCCGTCAAGCGCTGGGTGGCTCTCTCGTTCTGGTGACATCAGTTGGATCTTTACGTGTCGGAGCTGTACCACATCGAGAAGGTGGCGCAGTTGCTCTCTCCGCACTCGTCGACCGCCGATCGGACGCGTGAGCGCAGCCAATTCCAGGACGAAGCTGATGTCTGGGAGTGGCCTTCGGGACAGCAGGCTCTGACGGGCGAGCCGGGCGGCCACTTTGGCTTCGACTTCATCGTCGTCAAACGTCGGGTACTGGCCAGCGAGGACGGCTCGTGCGTACGCCTCGGTCTGGAGCAGTCCCGGCATCACGTGGGTCTCGTAGGCGTGGCGGGCTACAGCGCCGGATTCCTCCTCAGCGAAACCCGCGAACCAGGGTGGCAGCGGACTGGTGCGAAGGGTCGGCGCGACGGCGAGCAGTGCACCCTGTGCACCCAGCGTCTCGTCCGCCTGCTGGGTAAACGCCCCCTTCGGCGGCCGCGCGCCCCGTTCCACCATGGCCACCTGGGACTTGGAGTAGCCGATCCGCGCGCCCAGTGCTTCCTGCGACAGCCCCGCCCGTTCGCGGAAGTGGCGCAGCAGTTGGCCGAACATTTCGGCGTTGCTGTCCCGTTGATCACTGGAGTGCACAGGCCCACCTCTTACGTACACCGCTGTTCACGGACTACATGTGGTGCTGGTCACGTTACGTGTGCGCCGCAACGCTGTACGCATGGAACAGCGAAGTTCACTTGATCCGGTACCGACCTGGGTACCCGCCTCCGGGCACGCCCTGCGGCACGCGGGAATCCACTTCGACGCGGTGCGGGCGATCGGTCTGCTCGGCGAGCAAATCGCGTACGAGATCATGCAGTTCACCGACTTCCAGGCCGGACCGATCGTCCGCTCCGGGATCGGCGAGCGCAGCATGTTCTTCCTGCTGCCGCCGCGGACCGTGGCCGCCTACCGCTGGCCCCCGGGTACGGAGGCGCTGAGCCGGGACGGGCGGGGGGCGGCGTTCGTCGGGGTGCCCGCGCTGGACGGGGCGACCTGGCCGCTGGACTGGCGCTCCCGGCCGACGGCCGAGGTGCCGTACGTCGACCCGGGGCTGCTGCACGAACTGACGCTGGGCGTCCTGGCCCGGAGCTCTTGAGGAGTGGATGGTCCGTTTTTCGCTCCAGAAATTCCGCAGACCGAGGGAACGAATACCGCGTACGCCTCCTCTGGTGGGTGTCGATTCCTACCGCAGGAGGCCCCATGCCCCACCGCACGGCGCAGCGCGCAGCCGTACTCCTCGCCTCGGTGCTCACCGTGGACGCTCTGTCACAGAGGGTTTCGTGGCCGCCCCGTACGAACACGTGGGGGCTCTACTGGCGGACCTGGAGGGCGACTTCGGGCGGATCGCACCGGACATGCGGAACCTGCGGGTCGTACGGCGGGACGGGGTGCGCGTCGAGGCGCTGGCGCGCAGCGCGTACGGGATGCGGGCCCGGTTGTACGGGGAGCAGCGGCCGGGCTGGTGCTGGCTGCAGAGCCAGTTTCTGCTGCTCGGCGTCGCGGCGGCCCCGGACGGCGACGGCACAAGGGTGGCGTTCACCGGCGGGGTACGGGTGCCGGGGCGTGCGGCGCTGGTGCCGCTGGGGGTGCGCCGGGAGGGAGAACGCAGCTTGCGGCGGCTGAAGGAGCTGCTGTGAACGGCCGGAGAAATTAGTGGCGGGCCCGGGTCCGCGCGGACGACGATGGAACGTATGACTGATCAACCCGCACGATGGACCCAGGCAACCACCTACCCCGACATGTGGGCCGACCCGGACGACGACCCCCGTAGTAGCGAAGGTGTCAGCCCGGACGGCGAGCTTGCGACGCTGCAGGAATTCCTGAGGGACTACCGCTTGACCCTGCGGATGAAGTGCGAGGGCCTGGATGCGGAGCAGCTGGCCCGTCGGTCGGTTCCGCCGTCGACGATGTCGCTGCTCGGCCTGCTGCGGCACCTTGCCGAGGTGGAGCGGGACTGGCGCAACTGGATCAGCGACGGTGAGCGGCTCTCGAAGCTGTACGGCGAGCGTGACGCGGATTTCAACGGGGCTGTCGGCGAGCAGGCCGAGGTCGACGCCGCGTACGCCGATCTGGAGCGCGAGCAGGCCGCGACCGACGCCGCGCTGGCCGAGCACCCGGATCTGGGCGAGCGTCTGGGGAAGGACGGGATCGCGGTTCGGGAGCTGATGGTGCACAGGATCGAGGAGTACGCCCGTCACTGCGGGCAGGCCGACCTGTTGCGCGAGTGCATCGACGGCAGGGTGGGCCAGTAGCGAGGGCGTGGGGCCCGGGGGTTGCGTTCGCCGCCGGAAGCGCATGCGGAGCCGCGTTCGATAGGCCGTTGGTGTGGCGGAATGGTGGACTTGTCCCTCGGGCGAGGAGAATGGCTCGGCATCGATGGCAGAGGCGAGACAAACCCCTCTGCTGTGCCCCTGGCCTGAGGAGGACCGGTGACGGACACCAAGGTGAAGCAGCGAACCGGAGCGTCGGGGGACCGGCTTCGAGCAGTTGTTCGCGAACAACTGCTCGTAGCCGGATTGGAGTTGTTCGGGGTGTACGGGTACGCCGATACGACCGTGGACGCCCTGTGCGCGGAGGCCGGGGTGCCGGAGGCCGTGTTCCGGGAGGAGTACGACTCCCCCGAGGGATTGCTGATCGCGCTGCACAACCGGGTGTCGACGAAGGGGATGCGAGCGGCGGAGAACGTCCAGCTCGCCGAGGACATCGACGAGTGCACGGCGCAGGAGCGGGTGCGGCGGCTCTTCGACGCGTACGTGAACGCCGTTACGCGTGATCCACGTGAGGCGCGCGTGGCGTTCGTCGAGGTGCTGGGCGTCAGCCGGGCCGTGGACGAACACTGCCGGCGCTGGCGGGAGACGTGGGTGGAGTTCTACTCCGCCGCGACGGAACGGGCCGTGGGGCGGGGCGAGGCGGTGAACACGGACCACAGGGCCGACGTCATCGTGATGGTCAACACGATCCTCGAACTCATGGCCCACCACAGCCGCCGCCCGCGCCGGGCGAGGCCGGAGGATGTGTCGGGGGAACTGACGTACCTGGCACTGACGTTGCTGACGACGGAGTAGGGCACGGATCTACGCGGCGTCCCTGTCCGGCTCGCCCGACGGGCCGGGCGGGTGCGCCGCGTTCGCGCGGGACATGGCGGCCTCGTCGGGTGCGCCGGCCTGCTCGTAGGAGGCGGCCGAGCGGAGCCAGGTCTCGCGGATCTGCTCGGGGGCCGCGTCGGCTGCGGCGAGGGTGGCGGCCACTTAGGCCAGGGCCTCGCCCGCGAGGAATTGGTCGTTCATCTCGGTCAGGATCTCTACGGCGCGGGTGCCCGCGGTGAGGGCTTCGTCGTAGCGGGAGAGGGCGCGCAAGGCAGTTCCGAGGTTGTTCCGGGTGCCACCTTCGCCGTGGTGGTTGCGCCGTGCCCGTGCCCGTTGGCTCTGTGCCTGCCGGACTTCTTCTTGGCGCCCATTTCTCTCCGCCCCGCCGCCTTACCGGTTGAACGTGTTGTGCTGCGTTCCGCTGCCCTGTACCGGGCCCTCGAACGTCGCGCCCCGGAAGTCGTTGTGGACCGCGCCCGGCGTGCCCGCCTCCGGGGCGATGGCCTGGACCGCTGCCTCCAGGTCCGCCGCCGCCTCCGGGTCCGCGGTGAGGGAGGCATGGAACATCGCTTCCCATACCCGTACCGCACGGGCGAACGCCTCGTCCGCCGCGACCTGGGCGCGCAGCGCCTGCGCGAGCTCCTCGGCGCGGTTCCGGTCCTCGGGCCGGCCCTCCAGCGCCGCCAGAGCGGTCTCGGTGGTGCCGGGCTCCGGCGACGCGCCGTCCACGCAGTCCGGGGCCGGACCGCGGCGGCGTACCAGACCGGTCAGCCCCACCCACGCCTGGCGGCCGATCTCGCCGCCCGCACCGCCGGCCAGCGCGGCCAGCACACCCAGTGAAATCGGGTCCATGGAACCCACCCCCGCAACAGATCGACCACAACCGGTGAAGCACCCACCGTATGATCGGCCGCCGGGAGGCCGCAGGCGAATTGTGCAGCCTGGAGGGCCTGTTACCTGCTCGCGTAGGGTCCGCCGACGCCCCATGCCTGGTGCATCGCGTCCGCGAAAGCGGCGGCCAGTTTGTGTTCGCCGGTCGGGCCGGGGTGGGTGCCGTCGTACGTGTCCTCGTGGATGTCGTACGCCGTCGGGCGCGAGGCCAGCAGGACGGGGGACATCGGCTCGTCGAGGTCGGCGACCGCCTTGGCGAGGAGCACGTTGAAGTGGTCGCATTCGGCGGCGAACGGGGCGTCGGACTCGGCCCGGATGTTCGGTATGACGGGCAGGAGCACGGCCTTGATGTGCGGGTTGGCGGTGCGCGCCGCCGCGATGAACGCCCGCGCGTTCGCCGCAGTCTGCTCACTGTCCGTGTAGAAGCCGAGGTCTATCAGGCCCAGCGAGACGAGCAGGACGTCGGCGCGGGTCGCGGTGACCGTGTTCGCGATCGCCGGGGCCATGTGGAGCCAGCCCTCGCCCCAGCCGGCCAGGTGTCGGCGGGCGGCGACGGGGAAGGCGGGGTCGCCGTACGTGTACGAGACGGGGGCGTTCGCCCCGGTGTCGTACAGCTCCGAGCGTGGGCCGACGATCGCGTATCCGCCGGGCAGCGTCGCTTCGAGGTGCTGCCACATCCGGTAGCGCCAGGTGAAGTCGCCGGAGCTCCCGATGGTCATGGAGTCGCCGACGAAGAGAAAACGCATGGCGTAATCATTGCCGATCAACGCTCCGGCCTGCGACGTGACGATGGACACTTGTGCCATGCGTGCGTATCTGACTGCTTACGGGGCCGCCCTCCTGCTCGTCCTGACGGGGGCGGCCCCGGCCGTGGCCGATGACGGAGCCGACCAGAGCTTCACGATCGAGGACCCCCGGATCACCGAGTCCAGCGGCCTCGCCGCGAGCCGGCTCCACCCGGGCGTCTACTGGACGCACAACGACAGCGAGGACGGCCCCTACCTCTACGCCGTCGACTCCCGGACCGGGAAGACCGTTGCGACGATCACCATGCGGGGGGTGGGGGAGCCCCGCGACGTGGAAGCGGTCTCGATCGGGCAGGACGGGAATCTGTACGTCGGTGACATCGGCGACAACCTCGACGGGTCCTGGGACCACGTCTGGATCTACCGCTTCCCCGAACCGAAGCAGCTGCGGGACGCCACGGTGCAGGCGACGCAGTTCGACGTGACGTACGCGGACGGGGCGCGCAACGCCGAGGCGATGATGGTGCACCCGAAGACGGGGCGGGTCTACATCGCATCGAAGAACGAGGACGGCGGCGGGCTGTACGAGGGTCCCGCACGGCTCTCCACGGGCGGGAACAACGTGTTCCGGCGGGTGGGCGAGGTGCCGTGGGTGACGGACGGGGCGTTCTCACCGGACGGTACGCAGCTGGTGCTGCGCTCCTACTTCAGCGCGCGCGGGTACGCCTTCGAGGACGGCCGGATCGGCGACGACCACCGGGTGGACGCACCGTTCCAGGGGCAGGCCGAGTCGGTGACGTACACGGCGGACGGTTCGGCGCTGATGTTCGGCTCGGAGGGGGCGCGCAGCGATGTGGTGCGGGTGGGTGCGGGGGATGGGGGAGACGACGGGGGCGGCAGCAAGCCGCCGTCGAAGGACAGCGGGGGGACGTCCACCGGCGGGGGTGGCGGGGACGGGGACGGGAGCGGCGGCAGCGGGGTGGAGGGCACCACTCTGACCGGGGCGATGCTGCTCGCAGCGGTGGGCTTCCTGGTGTTCATGAACCGGCGGCGCAAGCAGGGCTGAGGGCCGCCGTCAGTTGTCCGTGACCGGGCGGACCTCGTAGTGCACCGTCCGGTCGCGCATCACCTTGTGGGCCAGCGGGACGAGCACGCCGTGCACCACCGGGTGCTTGTGGGCGAGCAGCTTGGCGGCATGGGCGTTCTCCTCGCTCCCCGCGTCGAGCAGGCGCACCCGGGCCTTGATCTGCGGGCCCGTCTCCTTGCCCCGCGCGGTGGACGGGGCGATCTCCACCACGGGGTTGTTGCGCATCCGCTTGGCCTTCCATGCCGCGGCGAACGTCCGGATGTAGGCGTGGTCGCCCTCGACGGCGATGCTGACGGGGGTGCCGACGCCCGAGCCGTCCCGCTTGTGGGTGGTGAGGTTGACGGCCCACTGCTTGACGAAGCGGCTCAGCTCCGGGCTCGTATCCAT
The DNA here is from genome assembly GCF_042670885.1 of Streptomyces sp. NPDC057136. NCBI lineage: Bacteria > Bacillati > Actinomycetota > Actinomycetes > Kitasatosporales > Streptomycetaceae > Streptomyces > Streptomyces sp. NPDC057136. The sequence goes on along the minus strand of NZ_JBHUUV010000048.1, from coordinate 35,852 downwards.
GTCTCCATTGGCGCATGGTCCGGGCCTCGCGTCATCCTGCGGCGCACTCCCCACGAGAGCCTCGAAGCCGTCGGCGTAGGGTCGGCGGCCTATGACGACGACCAACCAGCCCGCGCCCTTCTCCACCACCCGTCTGGACGCGCTGCCGCTGCGGACCGGATACGCGGACGAGATGGCGGCCGTACTCGCTGACCCGGCCCTGTACACGTTCACCGGGGGCGCCCCGGAGGACGCGGACACCCTGCGCGCCCGCTACGAACGCCAGAGCGCCGGATCACCCGACCCCGCCGAACTCTGGTGGAACTGGGTGCTCCGGGTACGTACCGACGACTGTCTGGCGGGCTATGTGCAGGCGACGGTGCGCGACGGGCAGGCGGAGATCGCCTGGGTGATCGGGTCCGGACGGCAGTGCCGGGGCTACGCCAAGGAAGCGGCGACGGGCCTGGTCGCGCACCTGCTGGGGGGCGGACACGTCCGTACGGTCGTCGCGCACATCCACCCCGACCACGCCGCATCCGCCGCTGTGGCCTCGGCGGCAGGGCTCACACCCACCGAGGTGTGGGAGGACGGCGAGGTGCGGTGGCACCGGGCCGGGTGATCCGCCCGAGTCGGTGCGGGCAGGTCGCACCGGTGCCATGCTGGACATGACACCCGGAGGTCACGATGGGCTTCTACGCCGAGCAGATCGTGCCGCGCATCGTCAATGTCGCCTGCGGGGCGAAGACGACCGTGCCTCTACGGCAGCGAGTCTGTGAGGGCCTGAGCGGCAACATCGTCGAGATCGGCTTCGGTACGGGACACAACGTGCCCTTCTACCCGGCGGCCGTCACCCAGGTGGCCGCGGTCGAGCCCTCAGGCGTCGGATGGAAACTCGCCGGCGAACGCATCAGGGCGGCAGGCATCCCGGTGGAGCGCACCGGTCTGGACGGTCAGGCGCTGCTGTTCGAGGACGACAGTTTCGACGCTGCGCTGTCCACCTGGACGCTGTGCACCATCCCCGACGCCGCTGCCGCCCTGCGGGAGGTGCGGCGCGTCCTCAGGCCGGGCGGGACGCTGCACTTCGTGGAACACGGGCTGGCCCCGGAAGAGGACGAGAGCGTGCGCCGCTGGCAGCGACGGCTGGAGCCGATCAACAAACGGGTCTTCGGTGGCTGCCACCTGACCCGGCCGGTCGTCGACATGCTGACGGCCGCAGGGTTCACCATCACCGAACTCGACGTCTTCTACGAGAAGGGCGCCCCGAAGGCGATGGGCGCCGATTCGCTCGGTGTCGCGCTGTCTCCGTAGCCGCTCTTCAGGTGCCCGTCCCCGCGGAGTAGGGTGCCCGACCGTGACCGAACTCGACTTCCTCCGGACCACCCGGACCTCGTACGACACCATGGCCGTCGGCTACGACGAACGCTTCCGGGACGAACTGGCCGCCAAGCCGCTGGACCGGGCGATGCTCGCCGGATTCGCCGAACTCGTACGGGACGGGGGCGGCGGGCCCGTGGCCGATGTCGGTTGCGGTACGGGGCGGGTGACGGCCCATCTGCATGGTCTTGGCGTGGACGCGTTCGGGATCGACCTGTCGCCGGGGATGCTTGCTGTGGCCCGGCGGAACCATCCAGGTCTGCGGTTCGAGGAAGGGTCGATGCTCGGCCTCGACCTGCCGGACGGTGGGCTGGGCGGGCTGATGGCGTGGTACTCCACGATCCACGTGCCGGACGAGCAACTGCCGGGGGCGTTCGATGAGTTCTTCCGGGTGCTCGCCCCAGGAGGTCACCTTCTGCTGGGGTTCCAGGCGGGTGACGGGGTGAAGCGCCGGACGGAGGCGTGGGGGCGCGACATCGACCTCGATTTCCGCCGTCGCCAACCGGAATGGATGGCCGGGCTGTTGGTCGAGGCAGGGCTGACGATGACGGCCCGGATGGTGCGCGAGATCGATACCGAGAGCGACTTCCCGGAGGTGACCCCGCAGGCGTTCCTGCTGGCGCGCAAGCCGATTGTCAGTGGTGCGCGCGAGGATGGTGGCACCAACTGAGGGGGAGGTCGCCGTGGGCACCTGGGACATCGGTCACTTCGACAACGACACCGCCGCCGACTTCGGCGGTGACCTGGACGACGCGCCGTCCGGCAAGCGTGAGGCCCTGCTCAGGGATGCGCTGACGGTCGTGACGGGGACGGGGCGCGAGGAGTACCTCGACTCCGACGAGGCCGTGGTGGCGGTGGCCGCCGCCGCGCTGGTCGCCGCGCAGTGTCCGGGGGGTGCCCCCGTGACCACGCCGTACGGGCCCGACGAGCCGCTGCCGCCGCTCGCCCCGGAGCTGCGCGGTCTGGCGGTGAGCGCCCTGGACCGGGTGGTGGGCGAGGAGTCCGAACTCCCGGAGCTGTGGGGAGACTCCGGGGAGGGCGAGCAGTGGACGGCGGGCATCGCCGAGCTCCGGGAGGTGCTGGCGAGGGCAGCGGGGGTGTGACGGGCCGGCTCAGCCGGTGCGGTGGGTGCCCGTCGCCCCGTCGATCAGTTCACGGACGATGTCCATGTGCCCGACGTGGCGTACCACGTCCTCCAGCATGTGGATGAGGACCCAGCGCATCGACACGGTCTTCCCGTCCCACGAGGTGCCCGTCTCCTCCAGGCCGATCTCCTCGATCGCCCGGTCCGCGGCGGCGCGGGCACGGCCGTAGAAGGCGAGGATCTGCTCGGTCGTCTCGTCCGGGGAGACCGTCATGTCGTTCTTGTACGGGTCGAACCAGAGCTTCTCGGTCTCGCGGCCGAACGACGAGCAGAACCAGCCGTATTCGACGGTGGCGAGATGCTTGACCAGTCCCAGCAGATTGGTCCCGGTGGGGGTCATGGGGCGGCGCAGCTGTTCGTCGTCCAGCCCTTCCAGCTTCCACAGCATCACTTCACGGTGGTTGTTGAGGCTGGCGTGCAGCGATTCCTTCTCGCCGCCGGCTGTGTACGGCACGGTCTTCGTCATGCGCGGGAAGCTAGCAGCGACCACTGACAACGGTTACGGGCGGGACTGGCTGGCCTTGACCAACTCGGCGACATCGAGGGTTACTTCGGCGCCGATGGAGACGGGGAGCACGGCCTGCTGGCCCGGGGCGTACGCCTCGTGTCGGTCGTAGGTGCCGCCGACGGGTTCTGTCAGTACACGGACGCGGCCGTGGCGACGGTCGAGGATCACGTACACCGGGATCTTGGCGTAGGCGTAGGCGGCGACCTTGTGGCGCAGGTCGTTCTGATAGTTGCTGGAGGTGACCTCCAGGACCAGGCGGAAGACGCCGGGGTCATAGGTGGCATTCTCGGCCCGGTGATCGTCGTAATCGGCGTCGACGACGGCGAGGTCGGGGATGGTGTAGTCCTCGGGTCCACCGGGCAGCCACAGGCCGATTCCCTGGAGGACCTTCGACTCATCGCCGTGAAGTCCTGCGGCCAGGAAAGGGATCATGAGGCTGGTCAGTGCGTCGGCGTGCGGGCCGTCCCGGGGCGGGGCCACGGTGATGGCGCCTCCGATGATCTCGACGCGGTAGCCCGGAAGCATCTGCGAGAGCCGGTTGGCGCTTGTGAGCAGGGGGTCCGGCTCATCGCCATGGGGGTTCTCGACCGTTGCCGCAGACATTGCGGGCCTCCTGGGACGGTTGATGTCGAGAACATCATCGTGGGACGGCGTGCCCGGTTTCGTCCTGCAAGCGGCCGGGTCACCCGGTCGAGTGAAGCAGAAACGGCCCTGCACACGTGGCGTGTGCAGGGCCGTTCCGTAGGCGAAATCGCTTAATCGCTACAGCTTCTCGATCACGTAGTCGATGCAGGCAGTCAGGGCCTGGACGTCCGACGGGTCGATCGCCGGGAACATCGCGACGCGCAGCTGGTTGCGGCCCAGCTTGCGGTACGGCTCCGTGTCGACGATTCCGTTGGCGCGCAGCACCTTCGCGATCGCCGAGGCGTCGATCTCGTCCGCGAAGTCGATCGTGCCGATGACCTGCGAGCGCTTCGCCGGGTCGGTGACGAACGGGGTCGCGTGCTTGGACTCCTCCGCCCAGCCGTACAGGTTCTGCGCCGACTGCGCGGTGCGGCCGGTGGTGAAGGCCAGGCCGCCCTGGGTGTTCATCCACTTCAGCTGCTCGTTCAGGAGGAACAGCGTCGCCAGGGCCGGGGTGTTGTACGTCTGGTTCTTCAGGGAGTTGTCGACCGCCGTCGGAAGCGAGAAGAACTCCGGGATGTGGCGGCCCGACGCGTGGATGCGCGCCGCACGGTCCAGGGCTGCCGGGGAGAACGCCGCGATCCACAGGCCGCCGTCGGAGGCGAAGGACTTCTGCGGGGCGAAGTAGTAGACGTCCGTCTCGGTGATGTCGACCGGCAGGCCGCCCGCGCCCGAGGTGGCGTCCACCACGACCAGGGAGCCCTCGTCGGCGCCCGCGACGCGCTTGATGGGCGCGGCGACACCCGTCGAGGTCTCGTTGTGGGTGAAGGCGTAGACGTCCACGCCCGCCTCGGCCTGCGGGTCCGGGTGGGTGCCCGGGTCGGAGGCGATGACGGTCGGGTCGGCCAGCCACGGGGCGAGCTTGGCGGCCTTCGCGAACTTCGACGAGAACTCGCCGAAGGTCAGGTGCTGGGACTTCGAGTCGATCAGACCGTGCGTCGCGACGTCCCAGAAGGCGGTGGAGCCGCCGTTGCCGAGGACGACCTCGTACCCCTCGGGGAGGGAGAAGAGGCTGCGTACACCGTCACGTACCTCGCCGACCAGGTTCTTCACCGGAGCCTGGCGGTGGGACGTACCGAGGAGGGAGGTGCCGGTGGCGGCCAGCGCGTCGAGCGCCTCCGTCCGCACCTTGGAGGGCCCGGCGCCGAAACGTCCGTCGGCGGGCTTGATGTCAGCGGGGATCTGGATGTCGGCCACGAGCCGGAGCGTAGTCGGTCCGGTGGACGGTCGAGGACCCTGTCCGTCGGATGAGACGCACGCTCCAGCTCGTGGACGGCAGCCGTGTCAGCCCAGGTCGACCGGGAGTTCGAACAGGTCGTTCTGGGTGACGATCGGCTTGTTACGGAGTTCGGAGGCCGGCACCGCGAGGTCCAGCTCCGGGAAACGCTCGTACAGCGCGGGCAGCGCCACCCCCGCTTCGAGGCGGGACAGTGCCGCACCCGGGCAGACGTGCGGGCCGTGGCCGAAGGCGATGTGGCGGTTGGGGGAGCGGGTGATGTCGAAGTCGCCCGCCGTCGGCCCGTACTGCTCCTCGTCGCGGCCGAGCGCGCCGAACGAGACGATCAGCGCCTCACCCTTCGGGAGGACCCGGTCGCCGACCGGTACGTCCTCGGCCGCGAAGCGGATCAGGACGTGCGAGGTGGGCGTGTTCCAGCGCAGCGTCTCCTCGATCACGTTCTCCCACGCGACCTCGCCGTTCAGCACCCGCTTGCGCTGCTCCGGATGGGTCTGGAGGGCCTCCACGACGTTGACGATCAGGCTGATCGTCGTCTCGTGACCGGCCGCGACGATCAGCTGGAGCGTGTTGACGATCTCCTCGTCGGAGAGCTGGTCGCCGTCCTCGGAGGCCGCGATCAGGGCGCTGGTCAGGTCGTCGCCCGGGTTCGCCCGCTTCTCGTCCACGATCTTCGTGAAGAGGGCACCGAGGTCCGCCATCATCTGCGGGACCTTCTCCGGCGGCGTCTGCGTCGAGAAGAACATCTCGAACAGTTCCTTGAGCCGGGGGTGGTCGGCGGCGTCCACACCCATCAGCTCGCTGATGACGTTCATGGGCAGCGGGTAGGCGAACTCCGCCTTCAGGTCGACCGTCTCCCCCTTGGGGAGCGCCGCGAGCCGGTCCAGGCTCGCGTTCGTCAGCGCCTCGATGCCTGCCCGCAGCCGCTCCACCCGCTTCACCGTCAGCGCCTGCGCGACCAGCGTGCGCAGCCTGCGGTGCTCGGTGCCGTCCACCGTCAGCATGGAGCGGCCCGGGTTGGCCAGGCCGATCAGCGGCCAGTCCATGGGTATCTCGCCGCGCTGCCAGGCGCCCCAGACGTTGATGTCCTTCACGACGCGGCTGTCGGTGAGCAGCGCACGCGCCTCGGCGTGGTGCGTGACGGCGTAGCAGTGCACCCCGCCCGGCAGCTCGACCTCGGCCAGCGGTCCGGCCGCACGCAGCGCGGAGCTCTCCGCGTCGAGATCGGTGACGAAGGGGTCGAGGACGATCCGGGTCATTGCTGGCCTCCGAGGGCGGGCGTGGGAGTGAAGCGGACCGGCAGGTCCGTGAGACCGCGCAGCCACGGGGACGGGCGCCGCGTCAGCTGCTCCTCCGCCACCGCGAGGTCGACGTCCGGCAGCCGGTCGAGCAGGACCTCGATGCCGGTACGGGCGACGACCTCGGCGGTCTCCTGCGCGGGGAACGGGCAGCGGTGCTCGCCGTGACCGAACGAGAGGAACGCGTTGTTGCCGCCGGTGAGCGCCGAGCCGTCGGTGCGCACCTGCGGGTCGCCGTTGGCCGCGGCGATGCCCAGGAGCAGCAGGTCACCGGCCTTGATGTGGCGGCCGCCGAGGCGGGTCTCGCGGGCGGCCCAGCGGCCCGCGACGTTCTGGGTGGGGGTGTCCTCCCAGAGCACTTCGTTCATCGCCTCGCCGATGCTGTGCCGGCCGCCCGAGAGCGAGGCGGCGAACCGGTCGTCGGTCAGCATCAGCCGCAGCGAGTTGCCCATCCAGTCGGCGGTCGGCTGGTGGCCCGCGGCCATCATGACCATCAGGTCCTGGGCGATCTCCTCGTCCGAGAAGCCGTCCGTGTTGGCGAGCATCCGCGTCGCCACGTCCTCGCCGGGCTCGGCGTGCTTGTCGACCAGCAGCTGGATCATGGACGAGGCGAGATGCATCTGCCCCGCGAGCGCCCGCTCGCGGCCGTCGATCATGTCGTTGATCGAGCCGACGAGCGCCTCGCCGACCTCGTTGGAGAAGCCGTAGATCTTCGCCAGGACGAGGACCGGGAGCAGCGTCGCGTACTCGGCGATGATGTCCGTACGGCCGGTGGAGCAGAACCGGTCGATGAGACCGTCGGCGAACTCCTCCGCGTACCGCTTGAGCGCGAAGGGGTCCACGCCCTCCAGGGCCTCGCTGATCATCGCCGCACGCCGGCTGTGCCGTTCGCCGACGGTGTAGAGGATCGACGGCTGCTTGCGGCCGATCATCGGCAGCAGCGGCCAGTCGTCCGGGATGCGGTCCCACTGGTTCCACAGTTCGGAGTCCCGGCTGAACAGCACCGGGTCGCTGGTGACCTGGTGCAGTTCCCGGTAGCCGAGGATCAGCCAGGCGGGTACGCCGCCGTCGAGCACGACCGGGGCGACGGCGCCGTGGTCGCGGCGCATGTCCCGGTACAGCTGTACGGGGTCGGTCTGGAACCGCGGGCCGGACAGCGGCACGGGCAGGGGTGCGGAGCCGTGGGACACGGGGCACTGGTTCACAGGGTGGGCTCCGGGGTCATGGCGGCCGGGGCTGCCGTCAGGGCCGCCTCGGTAGTGCGGGCGGCAGCCAGCTCCTGGAGGTGTTCGACCAGGGTGATCAGCACGTACTTGCTCGACGACCGGTCCCGGGCGTCGCACTCGACGAGCGGTACGTCGGGTGAGAGGTCGAGGGCCTCCCTTATCTGCTGCTCGCTGTGGAGCGGACCGCCGAAGTCGTTGCACGCGACGATGAACGGCGTCCCGTGGTGCTCCAGCCGGTCGATCGCGTACCAGGAGTCGGAGAGCCGCCGGGTGTCGACGAGGACGACGGCGCCGAGGGTGCCGGAGAACAGCCGGTCCCACAGGAACCAGAAGCGCTCCTGTCCGGGCGCGCCGAAGAGATAGAGCACCGAGCGTGCGTCGAGCGTGATCCGGCCGAAGTCGAAGGCGACCGTGGTGGACGTCTTCGCGTGCACGCCGTCGAGGTGGTCGACCGCCTCGCCCGCGCGGGTCATGGTCTCTTCCGTGTTGAGCGGACGGATCTCGCTCACGGAACGGACCATGGTGGTCTTGCCGACCCCGAAGCCGCCGACAACGACGATCTTCAGTCCGTTGTCGGCCGTCGCCTGCAGGGCGTCACGGTCAGAGGTTGCGGAGTCCAACGAGCACCTGTTCCAGGATGTCGGGGTCGGGGAGCCGGTCCGCGACACGGGCAGTACGGGGGTGCCGGGCGCTGATCCGGCCGGTGTCGAGCAGGTCGCACAGCATGATGCGCACGATGCTGACGGGCAGATTCAGGCTTGCGGCGATCTCGACGAGCGCGGAGGGCCGCTCGCACATCCGCAGGATCGCGACGTGCTCCGACTGCATGCCGGGGGATGGCTCGCACTCGGAGACGACGAGCGTCACCAGGTCGAAGGCGGCCGAGTCGGACCTGCTACGGCCACCGGTGAGGGTGTAGAGCCGGTCCGGGTCGTCGTCGCGGCCCGGGCGGCGACGGGGCGCCGCCGTCATACGCCCGCGGTTTCCGCGGCCGCCGCGTGGGCCGCCGCTTCGGCGGGGGTGCGCGGCGGGGCGACGAGGTGTTCGCCGAGCTGCTCGACGAGCTCGCTCATGTTGTGGCCGACGAGGCCGACGTCGGAGTCCTCCGAGGCGACGACCGCGAGATGGGCACCCGCGCCCGCCTCGACGATGAACAGCACCCCGCCGTAGAACTCGGCCATCGCGGACCGTACGCCGCCGGTGCCGTCACCGAACTCGATGGACGCGCCGTGCGACAGGCTCTGGATACCGGCGGAGATCGCGGCCAGCTGGTCGGCCTGGTCGACGGAGAGCTCAGGGGTGCGGCACAGCTTGAGGCCGTCCCGGGACAGGACGAGGGCGTGCCGGGCGCCGGGCGTCCGGTCGAGCAGCCCCTCCAGCAGCCAGTTGAGCTTCTCGTCGGTGGTCGCGGTCATCGGGGGTTGCCTTCCGGGTGCGGGGAGTTGGCTCGTACCGCCTTGCTGAAGGTGCTGAAGCGGGCTGCCTGGACCTTCGGGTCGGTGGTACGGGGCCGGGAGGAGTCGGCGTCGTCGGAAGTGACGTTGCCGGTACGGGATTCGGCGGCGGCGAGGGTGCGTCCGCGGCGCCGCTTGGGGAGGCCGCTCTCGCCGAACTGGGGGAGCGTGCCGGTCGTTTCCGACGCGGAGCGGTGCGCTTCCTGCGGCTCTTCGTACGGCGCTTCCTGCGGTTCGGGCCGCGGTTCGTTCTGCGCTTCGGCATCGGCGGTGGGCGCCGGTTCCGGTGCCATGGGTACGGGTGTGGGGAACTCCGGGGCCGCCACCGGAACCCCGGAACGGGAGATGAGTTCCTGCGGCAGCATCATCAGCGCGCCCGTGCCGCCGCGCGCGGACGGCCGGAAGGAGACGGTGAGACCGTGCTTACGGGCCAGCCGGCCGACGACGGCGAGCCCGAGCCGGGTGCCGGAGATGCCGGTGAGGTCCCGGTTCTCGGACGACACGGCACGCTGGGCGCGGCGCAGCTGCACATCGCTCATCACCAGGCCGCTGTCCTCGACGGTGATGACGATGCCCGCCGGCACCTCCTCGACGTACACATGCACTTCGGCGGTGGGCGGCGAGAAGTTCGCCGCGTTGTCGAGGAGTTCGGCGAGCGCGTGCATGATGCCCTCGGCCGCGTGCCCGGCGATCGCGACGTCACTGGTGGAGTGCAGACGTACACGCTGGTAGCTGCCGATACGGCCCATCGCGCCGCGCAGGATCGACTCCATGACGATCGGCTTCGCCCAGCGGCGGCCGGAGCGTGCACCGGTCAGTACGGCGATGGAGTCGGCCAGCCGGCCCGCCTGGGCGGTGCGGTGGTCCAGGTGCAGGAGATCACCGAGTACGTCCTCGGCGGTGTGCCGGTGCTCCATCCCGCGGAGGTCGGCCAGCATGCTCGTGGCCAGGGCCTGCATCCGGCCCGCGGCGTTGGCGCAGGCGGCCACGGCCGCGGAGCGTTCGGTCTCGCTGCGGGTGGCGCGGGCGGTCAGCTGCTTCACCTCGGCGCCGAGGCGGGCGCACTCCGCGGCGGCCTCGGAGGTGACCCGGGCCGTCTCGGCGGCCGCCTGGGCGTTGACCCGGGCGGTCTCGGTGGCGGCGGCGGCCCTGATCCGGGCGGTCTCGGCGGTGAAGCGCTGCGCCTCCGCGGCGGACGAGGAGACGAGCCGAGAGGTCTCCGTGGTGAACCGCTGGGCGTCGGCGGCCCGCATCGCGCGCAGGCCGCGCGCGGTGAGCAGGGAGTGGACGGCGACGGTCACGGCGGCGCAGAGCAGTACGGCGGCGGACCCCGCTCCCCAGGCCAGCGGGGTCCGTACCGATGCGGGGGCGGCGGCAACCGCCCACAGACACAGGGAACCGGTTACGGCTGCGGAGACCAGCAGGGCGAGTGCGGTCGGCCGGAATATGGGGCGCAATCGGAGTCCTTGGGGCGGACGGTACAGGGCGGGACAATCGGGACGCTTCAGTTCATGAAGGGCGGAACGTCATAACTGGAGCTGACTATTCCTGATCAAGTCTCGGCAACTATAGGAGAATTGACGACTTGTTTGGGGATTCCATGTGGTCATTTCTGATTGGTCCTTCAGTAAGGCCGCCTATCGGCCGGGGCGTGCGAACCCTGTGCGCCCGGCCCGCGGGCAGGGAGATGTGAGGATCTTTCCGGCCCCGAATCGGCGGAGAGGCCGGGCGGATAGGCTGAGTGACCCGATGGAGGAAGCAGGGAACCGTGGACGCGCAAGGCCGTGGTCGGGGCGAGGCTGTCGACCCCGCTGACCAGTGGGTGCTCAACCCGGACACCGGCGATTACGAACTGCGACTGACTCCGTCCGCAGAGCAACCGCCCACCCCCTCCGCACCCGGCCGCTCAGCGCGCCGCCGGTCCGGCAACGGCGAGCGGGCCACGGTGCCCGGGCAGCGCGGACGCCCGGACCCGCAGTCGTCCCGGCAGCCCCGCGGACGCTCCTCCCGGCAGCTCGCCGAACAGCAGAGCGGGCGCCGCAGGTCCAAGCAGAAGACCAACAAGAAGAGGGCGCTGGTCTGGACCGGCGGCGTCATGGTGTTCCTGCTGCTGGCCGTTGTCACCGGTGGCTACCTCGTCTACCAGCACTTCAACAGCAACATCCGCGCCGTCCCCGACGACGGCGCGGGCACCGGGGGCTTCAGCAAGGACCGGGCGATCAACGTCCTGGTGATCGGCACGGACAAGCGCACCGGTGCGGGCAACGAGGGATACGGCGACAGCGGCAGCGTCGGCCACGCCGACACCACGATCCTCCTGCACGTCTCCAAGGACCGTACGAACGCCACCGCGCTGAGCATCCCCCGCGACCTGATCACCGACATCCCGGACTGCCCGACCAGGCAGAGCGACGGCTCGACGAAGGACATCGCGGGAACACCGGGCAAGCGGTTCAACGAGAGCCTGGGGCAGTACGAACGCACGCCCAGCTGCACCATGCGCACCATCACCGAGCTGACGGGCGTCAAGGCCGACCACTTCATGGTGGCGGACTTCAACGCGGTCAAGACGCTGACCGCCGCGGTCGGCGGTGTCGACGTCTGCCTGGCCAAGGACATAGACGACGAGAAGTCCCACCTCAAGCTGTCCAAGGGGGACCACACGCTCGACGGCGAACAGGCGCTGGCCTTCCTGCGCACCCGCAAGTCCGTCGGCTTCGGCGGTGACCTGAGCCGCATCGAGCTCCAGCAGCAGTTCCTCGGCTCGCTGATGCGGAAGCTGAAGTCCAACGACACGCTCACCAGCCCCACGAAGATGTTCAAGCTCGCCGACGCTGCGACCAAGGCGCTCACCGTCGACGAGCGGATCAAGGACATCAATCAACTCCGCAAGCTGGGCATGGAGTTGAGCTCCGTCGAGATGAAGAACATCACCTTCACGACGGTGCCGGTCATCGACAATCCGGCGGAGAAGGTCAAGGCCACCGTCGTCGTGGACAAGACGAAGGCTCCGCAGCTCTTCTCGATGATCCGCGAGGACATCTCCCTCACCGAGGTCAAGAAGCAGAAGAAGGCCCAGGCGGCGGCGAAGCTCAAGGGGCCCCGGGCCGCATCGGCGGACGTACGGGTCGACGTCTACAACGGCGGCGCGCCGTCCGGGTCCGCGCAGGAAGCCATCGACTGGCTGCAGAACTCGGAGGGCGTGCTGAAGTCCAGCAATCTGGCGAACGCGCCCGAGAAGGTCGCGAAGACCCAGCTCGTCTACGCCCCCAACCAGGCGGACCAGGCCCGTCAGCTCGCGGACCTGATGGGCCTGTCGGCCTCGGCCCTGAAGCCGACGACGAAGGACGCGGGCGAGATGGAGCCGATGAAGCTGACCCTGGGCCCGGACTTCACCGCGGCGGGCACGCCGCTGACCCCGCCGTCCAAGGCGCCGGAGAACATCCAGCGAGTGGAAGCCGACAAGTCGGTCTGCGCGAAGTAGCCGTACCGCGTACCGGGTCGTCGGCCTGACCGGTGGTGGGTTGGGTGGGGCCCCTCCGGAGTGTCTCCTCGGGACGGGCGTGACACCCGGGTACGGAGGAGACGAACCCGGGTCGTACGCCCGCCCCTGCGGGGACCCTCCTGCACGGCCCCACCCACGTATCGCGGTCACCTGCGACCCGGTGGCACGGGACGCAGACACGTACCCGGCGGCCCCGGGATTCCCCAGGTGGCACGGCCGGCTGACACGTACCCGGCGGCCCCGGGATTCCCCAGGTGGCACGGCCCGCGCTGACGCTCCGGCCGGTCCGGGGCCGTGCAGGAGGGTCCCCGCAGGGTGACGAACGGATACCCGGGTTCGTATTACGTCTCCGCCGAGCGTTCGTTGCCCGAGGAGACACTCCGGAGGGGCCGCGGACCAACCCCGGACCGGCAACCCCGGACCGGGGCGCCACAACACAGCCCGTCGAGGGGGTCCCCCCATGCCCTTAAGGCTTTGGGGGAGTTCGAGGACGGAACCCTCGGCGCACGACATGCTGAACCCATGGCCCGCCCCGACCTCGCCCACGCCCTCGCCGCCGCCCTCCGCGGAGAGGTGGACTTCGGTACGTCCGCCCGCGCGCTCACGACCATGGACGCTTCCAACTACCGCCGCGTCCCCCTCGGCACCGCCGCCCCGCGCGACGCCGACGACGTCGCCGCCGCACTCGCCGTCTGCCACGAGCACGGCGTACCGGTCATGCCGCGCGGCGGCGGGACCTCCATCGCAGGCCAGGCCACCGGCACCGGTGTCGTGCTCGACTTCACCCGCCACATGCGGTCGATCCTGGACCTGGACCCCCACGCCCGCACCGCCGTCGTCCAGCCCGGCGTGGTCCTGGACGACCTCCGTAACGCCGCCGCCCCGCACGGACTGACCTTCGGCCCCGACCCGTCCACCCACAGCCGCTGCACCCTCGGCGGCATGATCGGCAACAACTCGTGCGGCTCGCACTCCGTGGCCTGGGGCACCACCGCCGACAACGTCCACGACCTGTCCGTCATCCGCTACGGCGGCGAGCCGCTGCGGCTCGGACACGGGGCCGGTACGGTCCAAGGCCTCCGCGAGCTGATCGACGCCAACCTCACCCCCCTCCGCACCCGTTTCCCCGACCTGCCCCGCCGCATCTCCGGCTACGCCCTGGACGCCCTGCTCCCCGAGCGCGAGCGTGACCGCGGCGCCGGCCTCGTCCGCGCCTTCTGCGGCAGCGAAGGCACCCTCGCCGTGCTGACGGAGGCGACCGTACGACTCGTCGAGGCCCCGAAGGCCCGTGCGCTCGCCGTCCTCGGGTACGCCGACGAGTCCGCTGCCGCGGAAGCCGCCCCCGGCCTCCTCCCGTACCACCCGCTCACCGTCGAAGGCATGGCCGCCGACCTCGTACGCGAACCGGCGGGCCTGCCGCGCGGCGGGGCGTGGCTCTTCGTCGAGACGGGCGGCGGCACCCCCGCCGAGGCCCGCGCGCACGCCCAACGGATCGTGCGGGCCGCCGACGCCGACGGCACCGTCGACGGTGCCGTCGTCACGGACGCCGCAGCCCAGCGCGCCCTGTGGCGCATCCGCGAGGACGCGGCCGGCACCGCCACCCGGATGCCGGACGGCAGCGAGGCGTGGCCCGGCTGGGAGGACTGCGCCGTACCGCCCGCCCGCCTCGGCCCGTATCTGCGCGACTTCCGCACCCTGCTCACCGCACACGGACTGCGCGGCACGCCGTACGGGCATTTCGGCGACGGCTGCATCCATGTGCGCATCGACTTCGACCTGCTCAGCCCCCGAGGGGTGGCCGCCTTCCGCCGATTCTCCGAGGAGCTGGCCTCCCTCGTCGTCGAGCACGGCGGCTCGCTCAGCGGGGAGCACGGGGACGGGCAGGCCCGCGCCGAATTGCTCCCTCGTATGTACGGGGACGAACTCGTCGGCGTCTTCACCCGGTTCAAGGACCTCTGGGATCCGGACGGCGGGATGAACCCGGGCATCCTCGTCCGCCCCGCCCGCCTCGACGAGAACCTCCGCTTCGCCGTGCTGCCGAGCCGCCCGGTCGACGTGGCCTTCGGCTACCCGCAGGACGGCGGTGACTTCTCGGCGGCGGTCCGCCGCTGCGTGGGCGTCGCCAAGTGCCGTACGACGGAGGCGGCGGGGGCGGACGTCATGTGCCCCTCGTTCCGGGCGACCGGCGAGGAGGCCCACTCGACCCGGGGCCGGGCCCGCCTCCTCCACGAAATGCTGGCCGGGGACGTGATCACGACCGGCTGGCAGTCGGAGGAGGTGAAGGACGCGCTCGACCTGTGCCTGTCCTGCAAGGGCTGCCGCAGCGACTGCCCGGTGGGCGTCGACATGGCCACGTACAAGGCGGAGTTCCTGCACCACCACTACAAGGGGCGGCTGCGGCCCGCCGCGCACTACGCCCTGGGCCGGCTGCCCCGGTGGCTGCGCCTGGCGGCCCCCTTCGCGGGCGTCCTCAACGCACTGGCCCGGATCGGCCCGCTCGCCGCGGTGGTGAAGCGCCTGGCGGGGATCGCCCCGGAGCGTGCTCTTCCGGTGCTGTCGCGGGAACGGTTCGGGCGGTGGGCGCGCAAGCGCGCGCCCGAGGGGACGGTGATCCTTTCCAACGATCAGGTGGCGACACTGTGGCCCGACACGTTCACCGAACACCTCTCGCCGGAGGTGGGCCGGGCGGCGGTGCGCGTCCTGGAAGCGGCGGGCAAGACCGTCGTGTACCCGGGGCGCGGGGTGTGCTGCGGACTCACGTATGTGTCAACGGGCCAGCTGGACAAGGCCCGTCAGGTCATGCGCCGCACCCTGGACCGGATGGGCCTCTCTCTCGGCGACCCACTCGTCGTGCTCGAACCGAGCTGCGCCGCCACGCTCCGCACCGACCTGCCCGAGCTGCTTCCCGACGATCCACGCGCCGCCGAACTGGCCGCTTCGGTCCGTACGTTCGCCCAGTACCTGGAGGAGTACGTCCCCGACTGGACCCCGCCGCGTCTGGACCGGCCGGTGGCGGGCCAGACACACTGCCACCAGCACGCGGTCATCGGCGACGCGGCCGAACGCAGACTCCGCGAACGGGCGGGCCTCACAGGCGAGTTGAGCGGCGGCTGCTGCGGCCTCGCGGGAAACTTCGGCTTCGAGCGGGGCCACTGGGAGGTGTCGGTGGCCTGCGCGGAGGACCAACTCCTGCCGTCCGTACGGGCGGCAACACCCGACACGGAACTCCTGGCCGACGGCTTCTCCTGCCGCACCCAACTGGACCAGCTGGCGGGCAGGCGGGCCAGACACCTGGCGGAGGCACTGGCGGAGGGCCTGGAGAGCTGATCCCCGCCGCCCCTTCGGGGCCCGCCCTCCCGCACGCCAACCGTTGTACGGCCGCGGTTATTTCTGCGCGCCGCCGACGATTTCCCGGGCGAGCGCGGCGAGTTCCGGCAACGCCGGGTGCCCGGGTGCGTCCCGCCGGACGAGCAGGACCGGGACGGGCGGGGCGTCGTCGAGCGGCCGGTAGGCGACCCCGGCGTGCGGGTGCATGGCGGCGGTGGACGCGGCGGAGACCCCGGAACCTCGGCCCGCGGCGATGGCGGTCAGCCAGTCGTCGGTGTTCGCGACGGTCAGGGTGGCGGCGGGCCGGTCGTGCGGGGGCCAGAGGTCGAGGGTGGTGATGCCGGAGACGGTGTTCAGGACGACCGGGCCGCCCGTGAGGTCGGCGAGGGTCAGTGAGGCGCGGGCGGCGAGCGGCCCGTCCGCGGTCACGGCCGCGACCCGGTCCTCGGTGAACAGCACCTCGGTGACCAGCCCCGGTGTTTCGACCGGCCCCCTCAGCAGCGCCGCGTCGACCTCGCCACGGGTCAGGCCGGCTGTGCGGTCGTCGATCCGCAGCAGTTCGAGCGGGGTCTTCGGGTGGCGTTCCTGCCAGGCCCTGAGCAGGGGTGTGGTGTACGGACCGAAGGCGGACCAGGCATGGCCGATCCGCAGCGGCCAGTTGCGCAGCCGGTCCGGGTCCAGGGCCTCGTCGAAGGCGGTGACTGCTACGGCGGCCTTGTCGCGGAAGGCGGTGCCCTCAGTGGTGAGGGCGAGGTGGTGGGTGGAGCGGTCGACGAGCCGGACGCCCAGGTGCTCCTCCAGGGCGGCGAGGGTGCGGGAGACGGCGGGCTGGGTGAGGTGGAGGCGGGCGGCGGCGCGGGTGATGTTGCCCTCGCCCGCGACGGCGAGGAAGGCGCGCAGATGCCGGAGTTCGATGGAGCGGCCGACGGCGGGTCCAGGGTTCATGCGTGCGGAGCATAACCGGAGCACATAAGGCATTTCACGCGAACCGCCCGCGTCTCTACGGTGGAGGGATGAGCTCCGCATGCTAAGTGCAGTATCTTGGATCAACCAGTTCAGTGAAGTGCACTGAGCTGAATTGAACCTCTCTTCGGAAGGCCGGACCCAGGTGGACGTCCCGCGCAGTGCCGCAGAACCGGCCGCAGCAGTCGCCGTACCCGAGGCGGTGTCCGCGCTTCCCGGGCCCGACGCCGGCGGGCGGGGCCGCCCCGGCGGCCGGGGCGTGGCGCTCGGCCCGGTCGCGCTGGTGGTCGCGGGCGGCCTCTCGGTCCAGTTCGGCGCGGCGGTCGCGGCCCTGCTGATGCCGAGGGCGGGCGCCCTCGGCGTCGTCACCCTCCGGCTCATCGCCGCCGCCGTCGTGCTCCTGCTCGTGTGCCGCCCCAAGCTGCGCGGCCACTCGCGGGCGGACTGGGGCACGGTCCTCGCGTTCGGTACCGCGATGGGCGGCATGAACATCCTCTTCTACCAGGCGCTCGAACGGATTCCGCTGGGCGTCGCTGTCACCCTGGAGGTACTCGGCCCGCTCGCCCTCTCGGTGATCGTCTCCCGTCGCCTGGTCAACCTCGTCTGGGCCGCCCTCGCCGTCGCCGGTGTGTTCCTGCTCGGCGGCGGAGGCTTCGGCGGCCTGGACCTGGTCGGTGCGGGCTACGCCCTCGGCGCGGGCGCCCTGTGGGCCGTCTACATCGTCTTCAGCGCCCGCACCGGCCGCCGCTTCCCGCAGGCGGACGGC
This sequence comes from Streptomyces sp. NPDC057136, assembly GCF_042670885.1. Lineage (NCBI taxonomy): Bacteria > Bacillati > Actinomycetota > Actinomycetes > Kitasatosporales > Streptomycetaceae > Streptomyces > Streptomyces sp. NPDC057136. Next base: position 18,390 of record NZ_JBHUUV010000048.1, on the reverse strand, counting down.
CTGGCCCTGGCGATGGTCGTGGCCGCGGTCCTCTCCCTGCCCCTGGGTATCGCGGACGCCGGCTCGAAACTCCTCGTCCCGTCGACGATCGCGCTGGGCGCCGCGGTGGCCCTGCTGAGCTCGGTCCTCCCTTACACCCTCGAACTCATCGCCCTGCGCCGCCTCCCCGCCTCCACCTTCGCGGTCCTGATGAGCCTGGAACCGGCCATCGCGGCAACCGCGGGCTTCCTGATCCTCGACCAGGCCCTGTCGACCACGGACGCCCTGGCCATCGCCCTGGTCATCGGCGCGAGCATGGGCGCGGTACGCAGCCAGGTGAACGCCGGGCGCCGCACGGCGGACGTCTGAGCCGAGTGGTGCCCCGGTCCTCCCTGTCCCGTCGGCGGCGTCGCCGCGCCGGGGCGGCGACCGGGGGGCACGATGGGAGGGGGGCGAAGGAGGTCGGCCATGAAATCCACCGAGCCCGAGGGGCTGTACTCCCACACGCCCTCGCAGGCCGAGGGCGAGCGCGACGAATCCACGGAGCGCAACCGCCCCGAAACGCACAAGGAGGTTCCGCGGACGGAACCGTCTCAGGCCGAGGGCGAACGCGAGGAGTAGCCCGCGGGCGCCGACTCAGGCGGTCGCCTCGGAGCTGAGCGGGCGTCCGCTGTCGAAGACCGGAGGCTCCCCGCTCCGCCTGGGCCGTTCCGCGTCATCGAGCAGCAGGGCGATGCCCCGCCAGAAGAGCTCGGCCTTGCTGATCCCGGTGGCCGACGACTGGGCGTCCAGTCGTGCTGCCAGATCTTCCGGGAGGTACACCGTCGTCTTCGTCGCTCCTCCAAGGTGCCCTACGTGGGGTTGATGGTGTCGAAATACAGCCGGTCGCCGGCCGTGTCGAGAAAGAACCGCCCACTGGTGAGCTCGCCCGGATCCGGCCCCAGCAGGTGGGTGTCGTACGCCTTGCTGCTCATCCATCGTGCCTGCCCGGGGACGAACTCCCTCAGTGGCTGCGGTACGGCGCCAGGCGTGGCGGGGGCGAAGGCGTACGCGGGATCGCGCAGTACCTTGGCGACGCTCCCGGCAGGCAGACGGACGATGCCCACCGCGCGGTTACCGCGGGTCCGGGCTGGGCGGGCCCAGCCGACCCGACCCCTTCGCATCCCGGTCGTAAAGGAGCCAGCGCGGCTCCGACAGGCGGCCCGCCTCACCGAAGACGTCCTGCAACGGTGCGACATTGGTGCGCACTCTCTTGTGGTCCGGCAGCGGCTCCGGCGTATCACTGATCGCGTACACACCCCCGCAGACGGCCGCGGCGGCCCCCACCGCGAACCCCCGTGAGAGCCAGGCACGCCGACTCGCTTCGAACGACCGCATCATGAACCCCAACTCCCCGATGACCGGGCCCCCTTGGCCGGGACGCCGCCGCCGAGCGTAACCGCAGGGCGGTCTTCACCGGTCCCGAGATGGTTACGGCATGGTCAGGCGCCGAGCCTCATCGGTGCGTATGCCGGAGAGGAATGGCCAAGGGTGTCGGGGCGTCCACGAAGTGTGCGCCGAAGGCCGTATCCAGTTGGACCGTGTCCAGCGCGGGGACGGCTCCCTCCGCGTACAGGATGGACTGGCCCGCGCCATGGAAGGCTCCGGCGCTGAACGGGATCACCAGCAGCGTCACCGAACTCGTCTGCCGGGCCGAGCTCTTGGCGTCCGAGCTGACGACCAACTCCGTGCGGTACGCCAAGGGCCGGGTCACCGTCGGCCTGCACTGGTTGTGTCCCGTGCTGCGGGTCAGCGTGCGGGACCTGAGTCCTGATCTGCCGGAGCTGCGCCGCCCCGGCGTCGGAAGGGCGGCGAAAGCGGTCGCGGGCTGGTGATCCTCGATCTGGTGGCCGACCGATGGGGCGCTGCGCCATGAGGGACGAGGGGGCGTACGGGTCCGGCGGCAAGACCATCTGGTTCGAACTCGCCCTGGGCGGGCAGGACCCGCCGCCCGAATCCGAGGTGGCTGGGAATGGAGGCGAAAGCTCCGTTTGCCGCAGGGTGCAAACCTCTGGTGCGTGCGCCTCGTCGACCCTCAAATAGGCATGCACGGCGGAGTGACGGCATGAGCGAGGGGACGAGCAACCATGGCTGTTTTCATCAACCCGCGTAGTACGTGGGCCCCGTACGTGGACGAGGAGCACAGGGCGCACGCTGCCGCGCCCCCGGACCCCACCGAGCAGCGCGCGTGGAATCCCGGGTCCGGCGGGGTTTTCATTCATTACCGTGGGGGCGGGACCTCCAGTGACCTCAAGACGGAGGAGGACTGCAGAAGAGACATCGCCGCGGTCTATGCGAAATGGAGAGACGACGGCGAGGCGGACGAGGACGGTGTCCCGCCTGACATCTGCTACAACTTCCTGATCTGCCCGCACGGCAACATCTACGAGGGCCGTGGATACGAACGCGGTGAGGCGAACGGTGGCGATGTCATCGATGGCCTGGGCAGCAACACCGCGTTCTACTCGATCTGCGCCCTGATGCGGTCCGACGACCTGGCATCGGAGACCTTGCTGCGGACGTTCAGGTCCCTCATCGAGCACCTGCGCACGGAAGCCCCCAAGACGGCCGGCACCCGGATCCACCCGCACTCCGCCGCGTACGACACCGATTGCCCCGGGAACCTTCACATGTACGCGCAGCCGGGCTCGACGATCGACCCGGCCGCGTCGTGGAGAGGCACGGCGGACATCTACGTGTGGGAAGTCCAGAAGTGGGTGAACGCCGCCTACGACGGAGTGGCCCCCGGGTATCTGAAGTGCCCGGAATTCGGCTACACGGGCTGGTCCACCGTCCTGTCGCTGACCCAGGGGCTCCAGCACGAACTCGGGATATCTCCAACGGTCCAGAGTTACGGCCCAGGCACCTTCGCGGCCGTCAAGGAGCGCGCCACCCTGCCTGGCAGCGAAATCAACGCGAACGTCGTCCGCATCTACAACAGCGCGTTGTGGTGCAAGGGTTACTGGACTTCGCGCCATCTGGGGATATGGAGCAGCGACTCCGAGGCGGCCCTCACCCAGCTGTACGGAGACATCGGCCTGTCGTACGCGAATCTTTCACAGCGACACGCCATGTGGCCCCACATCTCCAAGGCGCTGATGCGCATGGACCAGTTCCGCCTCGTGCCGAGCGGTGACATCAACATCAAGAACGTGCAGATGTGGCTGAACTCCCGCTATGTCGCGGGTGTCGGCATCCCCGCGATGAGCCTCGTGCCCTGCGACGGCATCTACTCACGTGATGTCCAGCAGGGCTTCATGATGTCCATCCAGTACGAGCTGGGCATCGACCCGGCGTCCATCACCGGGTACTTCGGAGCGGGCACCCAGGCCGGGTTGAAGGGGAAGGGTTCCGCGCCGCTCTCCGGGCACCTGCGTCACCAGTTCCGTGCGGCGTGCTACTTCAACTCGCCCACGATCCTGCCGAACGGCGCGCCGCTGATGTACCGACCGGAGGACATCGGGACGGACGCCGAGACCAGCACACACCTGGAGTGGGTGCGGTCGTTCCAGTCGTTCTCGCAGATCCCGGTCACCGGCTCCAACAACTACACCACGTGGGCCCAGCTCCTGGTGTCCTCCGGCGACACCGACCGCCCCGCCACCGGCTGCGACGGCATCACCGAGATCACGACCGCCCGCGGCCAGGCACTCCGGGCGGGCGGCTACCGGATCGTCGGCCGCTACCTCGACGAACACCTCGCCCCCAGCGACCCCGCCTACCTCGGCAAGGCCCTCAAGCCCGGCGAACCGCAGAGGATCTACGACGCGGGGCTGCGGCTCTATCCCATCTTCCAGTACAACGGAACGCAGCTGGCGAACTTCACGTACGAAAAGGGCTACGACCAGGGCAAGAAGGCTCACGCGAAGGCCGTCGAGCACGGCATCGGAGCGGGCGCCTGCATTTACTTCGCCGTCGATTACGACGCGATGGACTCGGAGATCGACAGCAATATCCTGCCGTACTTCAGAGGGGTCAAGGACGGCCTCGCCGAGCTGGGGAACCGGTACACATTCGGTGTCTACGGCTCCCGCAATGTCTGCATCCGGGTATCGCACGAGGGCGGCGCCCGCTGGTCGTTCGTCTCGGGAATGTCGTGGGGTTTCTCCGGGAATCTCGGCTATCCGCTTCCGGCGAACTGGTCGTTCAACCAGATCAGGGAGTACGAGTTCCAGCCCGGCTGGGGCCTGGACCACAACGTCTGGCGTGAAGACAGCGACCCCGGCGTCTCCGCCGTCTCGTGACCGGTGTGACCCGTGTGACCCGCGTGAGCTGTGTGAGCTGTGTGACCCGTGCATCCGACGATCCGCTGAAAGGACCTCAGTGATCACCAGACGTAGCTTCATAGGCGCCGCCGTAGGCACCGGCGCCCTCGCCCTCGCGCACGGCGCCCTGGCCCCTGCCCCGGCAGGGGCGGCCGAGACCCGCACGGGCCCCGCGCGGTGGACGGGCGACGTGTCCGCCAACGGCTGGGCCATCGACCCCGCCGCCATCCGCTCTCATCGTGTCGAGGGGGCCGGCGCCTCGGCCGCCCTGCGTGGCGGCGACGCCGCCACGGTGCTGCTGCACATCGCCCGCCGCTGGCACTACGAGATCGCTCCCCTCGATACGGGGGAAGGCGGGGGCATCACCGCCCACAGCACCCGTCGCGCCATTCGCGCCGACTTCGAGTCGAACTACCTGTCCGGCACCGCCATCGCCCTCCATCCCACCGCCTACCCTCTCGGCGGAGTCGAGGGCCTGTGGCCCCACCACGAGATCATCGTGCGGGACATCCTCGCGGACTGCGCGGGGACCGTGACCTGGGGCGCCGACCTCACCCCCGTGAAGGCCTCGCACTTCCACATCAACGCGAAGCCCGGCAGCAGGACCCTGGCCGACGTCGCCGCGAGGCTCGGCACGGGCCCGCACACCGCATTCCGGGCCGGGACCGCCGGAGCCGTCGAAGACCCCGGCGCACCCGCACGCCGCGTCAAGGCGCGCCGCGAACAGCGCGGCCGGGCCGGCTGACCCGGAACCGTCACCCTGTCACCAGCTGCACGGGCGGTGCAGTTCGTAGATGGAGTCCGCCAGCTCGGCCGGGTGGGCGGGCCAGCCTGAGGTGTGCCAGTGGGCGATCCGCCAGGACAGCCGTCGGGGCCACAGGGGGGTCGTGGGGAGGTCCTTCACGGGGACCCACTCGGGGCGACCCCCGTAGTTGTCCAGGGTTTCGGCGGGGCCGACCTCGCCTTCGGTGGCCATGAGGAAGTAGTGGCCGCGGCCGCGCTCCCGCCAGGTCCGGGCCACCTCGCGGACAGTTGTGCCGCGCAGGGCGGTCTCCTCCATCAGCTCGCGTACCGCCGCTGCTTCCGGTGTCTCACCGTCCTCGACCCCGCCGCCCGGGATCTCGTAATGCGTGCCGTTGTCCTCGCACCGGATCAGCAGCATGCGGTCGTCCCGGATGACGATGCAGCCCGCGCGGACGCGGCGGGGCGGGGTGGTTGTCGGGTCGTGGTGGGGTGCCGTGCCCTGGGGTTGCCGGCCCCTGGACCAGGTGCGCAGGACCTGCTCCGCCGTGCCGAGCGGGTGGATGCGGGCGTGCAGCGCCTCGGCCCAGGGGAGCGCGGCGCGCGGTCCGGGGGAGGGCGCGGTGCCGGTGCGGGGGAACGTGTAGAAGGGGCCTGTCTCGTCCCGGTGCTCTTCAAGGATCAGCTTGTCGCCGTCGAAGTGCACGTCCAGGGTGTGCGATTGGTCTGTCATCCCCAGGATTGTTCCGCATGTGTTGTGCCCTCGGGGGAGCGTGGGCGGAAAATAATGCAAGCACGCTTGCTTGTTTATGTGCTCGCTGCCATGCTCCTGGGCACACCGCCACGCCCCGAGGGAGTGCCCCGTGTCCGATGCCGCAGCCGTGTCCGTGCTCGACGATCTGCGCGAGGAGGGTGAAGAACTCGATGCGCTGGTCGCGGGGTTGAGTGGTGGGGGATGGGGCCTGCCCACGCCCGCCGAGCGGTGGACCGTTGCTCATCAGATCGCGCATCTGGCCTGGACCGACGAGGTCACGCTGCTCTCCGTCACCGATGCCGGTGCCTTCGCGGACGAGGTCGGGACGGCGATGGCCGACCCCGATTCCTTCGTCGACCAGGCCGCAGAGGAGCTGGTGGGCGCGCTGGAGCCGGATGCGCTGCTCGCGCGGTGGCGGGACGGGCGGCGCCGGCTCCAGGGGGCGTTGCGGGCAGCGGCGCCAGGGAGCAGGTTTCCCTGGTACGGGCCGCCGATGGGGGTGGCGTCCATGGCGACCGCCCGGCTCATGGAGACCTGGGCGCACGGTCAGGACGTCGCCGACGCCCTCGGTGTCATCAGGGCGCCGACCGGCCGGTTGCGGCATGTGGCGCGGATCGGGGTGCGGGCCCGCGACTACGCCTACTTCGTACGCGGGATGAAGGCGCCCGAGGAAGAGTTCCGGGTGGAACTCACCGCGCCGGACGGCCAGTTGATTGCGTACGGGCCGGAAAGCGCGCCGCAGCGGGTCACCGGGCCGCTGTACGACTTCTGCCTCCTCGTCACCCAGCGCGCGCACCGCGACGACCTCGCGGTCCGGGCCGTCGGGGCGGACGCCGGTCAGTGGCTGGACATCGCGCAGGCGTTCGCGGGACCGGCGGGGGCCGGCCGTCCCGCACGGAAGGACCGCTGATGCGGCCCCTGCGGATCGGTAACGCCTCCGGGTTCTACGGTGACCGCTTCGACGCCGTACGCGACATGCTCACCGACGGCCCCCTCGACGTCCTGACCGGCGACTATCTCGCCGAACTCACCATGCTGATCCTGGCGCGCAGCCGCTTCAAGGACCCGGGCCGCGGGTACGCCACCACCTTCCTGCGCCAGTTGGAGGAAGGGCTCGGGCTCGCACAGGAGCGGGGAGTCAAGATCGTCACCAATGCCGGGGGGCTCAATCCCGCCGGACTGGCCGACGCCGTACGGGATTTGGCGGACAAGGTGGGCGTGCCCGTACGCGTCGCCCATGTCGAGGGCGACAGCCTCCCCGTACCGGACGGGTTCCTCGCCGCCAACGCCTACCTCGGCGGCGCCGGGATCGCCGCGTGTCTGCGGGCCGGGGCCGACATCGTCGTCACGGGGCGGGTCACCGACGCCGCGCTCGTCACCGGGCCCGCCGCCGCCCACTTCGGCTGGGGGCCCGAGGACCACGACGCGCTCGCCGGGGCCGTCGTCGCCGGGCACGTGCTGGAGTGCGGGACCCAGGCCACCGGGGGGAACTACGCGTTCTTCGGCGACCACGACGTCCGCAGGCCCGGCTTCCCGCTCGCCGAGATCCATGCCGACGGGTCGTCCGTCATCACCAAGCACGACGGTACGGGGGGTGTCGTCGATGTCGGCACGGTGACCGCGCAGCTGCTGTACGAGACCAACGGCGCACGGTACGCGGGGCCGGATGCCACCGCCCGGCTCGACACCGTACGGCTGACGCAGGACGGGCCGGACCGGGTCAGGATCTCCGGGGTGCGCGGCGAGGCCCCGCCACCCACCCTCAAGGCCGGGCTCGTCCGGCTCGGCGGGTGGCGCAACGAGGTCGTCTTCGTCCTCACCGGGCTCGATATCGAGGCCAAGGCGCAGCTCGTACGGGACCAGTTCGACGACGCGTTCGCCCGGTCCGGCAGCCGGCCCGCCGAGGTGGGGTGGGAGCTGGCCCGTACCGACCATGCCGACGCCGGCAGCGAGGAGACGGCCAGTGCCCTCCTGCGGCTCGTCGTCCGCGACCAGGACGCCGAGGCGGTCGGCCGGGCCGTGTCGGGCGCCGCCATCGAGCTGGCCCTCGGCAGTTACCCCGGCTTCCATGTCACCGCCCCGCCCGGGAAAGGCGCGCCGTACGGGGTGTTCGAGGCGGCCTTCGTACCCGCGGCCGAGGTGGAGCATGTGGCCGTCCTGCCCGACGGGGGACGGGTGCGGGTGGCCGAACCCGTGGAGACGCGGGTGCTCGCCGCCGTCGCGGAGCCCGTGTTGCCTCCCGCGCTCCCCGAGGGTGCTACGCGACGCGTCCCGCTCGGCCGGATCGCCGGTGCCCGCAGCGGCGACAAGGGCGGCGACGCCAACGTGGGGGTGTGGGTTCGCGACGACGACGCCTGGCGCTGGCTGGCCCACGAGCTGACCGTCGAGCGCTTCAAGGAGCTGCTGCCGGAGACCGGGCCGCTCACCGTCGTACGCCATGTCCTGCCGGGACTGCGCGCGCTGAACTTCGTCGTCCACGGGCTGCTCGGCGAAGGCGTCGCCGCGCAGGCCCGCTTCGATCCCCAGGCCAAGGCGGTGGGGGAGTGGCTGCGGTCCCGGTGCCTGCACGTGCCCGTATCGCTGCTGGACACCATGGAGGTGAACGCATGACCGTCCTGCCCACCGCGCTCGACACCACAGGACCCGAATACGCCGCGAACCGTGAGGCCATGCTCGCGAAGCTCGCCGAGCTCGACACCGAGCACGCCAAGGCGCTCGCGGGCGGCGGCGAGAAGTACGTGGCCCGGCACAGGAAGCGCGGCAAGCTCCTCGCGCGGGAGCGGATCGAGCTGCTGGTCGACCCCGACACCCCGTTCCTGGAGCTGTCGCCGCTCGCGGCCTGGGGGAGCGACTACGCGGTGGGTGCCTCGCTCGTCACCGGGATCGGGGTGGTGGAGGGGGTGGAATGCCTGATCACCGCCAATGATCCGACCGTACGCGGCGGGGCCTCCAACCCGTGGACGCTGAAGAAGGCCCTGCGGGCGAACGAGATCGCCTTCGCCAACCGGCTGCCCTGCATCAGCCTCGTCGAGTCCGGAGGCGCGGACCTCCCGTCGCAGAAGGAGATCTTCATCCCCGGCGGGGCGCTCTTCCGCGACATCACCCGGCTGTCCGCCGCCGGTATCCCGACCGTCGCCGTCGTCTTCGGGAACTCGACGGCCGGTGGGGCGTACGTCCCCGGCATGTCAGACCACGCCGTGATGATCAAGGAGCGGTCGAAGGTCTTCCTCGGCGGCCCGCCGCTGGTGAAGATGGCGACCGGCGAGGAGAGCGACGACGAATCGCTCGGCGGCGCGGAGATGCACGCCCGTACGTCCGGCCTCGCCGACCACTACGCCGTCGACGAGCAGGACGCGATCCGGCAGGCCCGGCGTATCGTCGCCCGGCTCAACTGGCGCAAGGCGCACGGTGATCCGGGACCGGCCGAGCCGCCCACGTACGACGAGGACGAGCTGATCGGGATCGTGCCGGATGACCTCAAGGTCCCCTTCGATCCGCGCGAGGTCATCGCCCGGCTGGTCGACGGCTCGGACTTCGACGCGTTCAAGCCGCTGTACGGGGCCAGTCTGGTGACCGGGTGGGCCACGCTTCACGGCTATCCCGTCGGGATTCTCGCCAATGCGCAGGGCGTGCTGTTCAGCGAGGAGTCGCAGAAGGCCGCCCAGTTCATCCAGCTCGCCAACCAGCGCGACATCCCGCTGCTCTTCCTGCACAACACCACCGGCTACATGGTCGGCAAGGAGTACGAGCAGGGCGGCATCATCAAGCACGGCGCGATGATGATCAACGCGGTGTCGAACTCCAAGGTCCCGCATCTGTCGGTGCTCATGGGCTCCTCCTACGGCGCCGGGCACTACGGGATGTGCGGGCGCGCCTACGACCCCCGCTTCCTGTTCGCCTGGCCGAGCAGCAAGTCCGCCGTCATGGGACCCCAGCAGCTCGCGGGCGTGCTGTCGATCGTCGCCCGCGCCTCGTCCGCCGCCAAGGGACTGCCCTACGACGACGAGGCCGACGCCGGGCTGCGCGCCATGGTGGAGCAGCAGATCGAGTCGGAGTCCCTGCCGATGTTCCTGTCCGGGCGGCTGTACGACGACGGGGTCATCGACCCGCGCGACACCAGGACCGTCCTCGGGATGTGCCTGTCCGCGATCCACACCGCACCGGTCGAGGGCGCCCGCGGCGGCTTCGGCATCTTCCGGATGTGAGGAAAGACGTGATCACCACCCTCCTTGTCGCCAACCGGGGCGAGATCGCCTGCCGGATCTTCCGTACCTGCCGTGAGCTGGGCATTTCCACCGTCGCCGTGTACTCGGACGTGGACGCCGACGCCCTGCACGTACGGGAGGCGGACACCGCCGTACGCCTGCGGGGGGCCGCGCCGTCCGATACGTATCTGCGCGGCGATCTCGTCGTGGCCGCCGCGCTCGCGGCGGGCGCCGATGCCGTCCATCCGGGGTACGGCTTTCTCTCCGAGAACGCCGGATTCGCCGCCGCCGTGCAGGACGCCGGGCTCGTCTGGGTGGGCCCGCCGGTCAAGGCCATCGAGCTGATGGCGTCCAAGACCCGCGCCAAGGAGCTGATGGCGGCGGCCGATGTGCCGCTCCTCGCACCCGTGGACACGGCGACCGCCACTGATGACCAGCTGCCTCTGCTGCTCAAGGCGGCTGCGGGCGGCGGCGGGCGCGGGATGCGGATCGTACGGGAACTCGGGGCGCTGGCAGGTGAGTTGACCGCTGCTTCGGCCGAGGCCGCCGCCGCGTTCGGGGACGGTGAGGTCTTCGCCGAGCCGTACGTCGAACGCGGCCGGCACGTCGAGGTCCAGGTCATGGCCGACGGGCACGGGGCCGTGTGGGCGCTCGGCACCCGGGACTGCTCGCTCCAGCGCCGCCACCAGAAGGTGATCGAGGAGGCACCCGCGCCCGGACTCGACGACGCGCTCAGGGCCCGGCTGCGAGATGCCGCCGTCGCCGCCGCGCGGGCCGTCGGGTACCTCGGGGCGGGCACCGTCGAGTTCCTCGTATCGGCCGAAGGGCGTCCGTACTTCCTGGAGATGAACACCCGTCTCCAGGTCGAACACCCGGTGACGGAAGCCGTGTTCGGGCTCGACCTCGTCGCCCTGCAACTGCGGATCGCCGAGGGTGAAGCGCTGCCGGCCGACGGGCCCCCGCAGCCGCGCGGACACGCGGTCGAGGCCCGGCTCTACGCCGAGGACCCGGCCCGTGACTGGCAGCCGCAGACCGGAGCACTGCTCACGCTCGACGTGCCCGAAGAACCCGGGCTGCGCCTCGACACCGGATACACCGGCGGCGACACGATCGGCGTGCACTACGACCCCATGCTCGCCAAGGTCATCGCCCACGCGCCCACCCGCGCCGAAGCCGTACGCCACCTCGCCCGCGCCCTGGAACGCGCCCGCATCCACGGGCCCGCCACCAACCGCGATCTCCTCGTACGCTCCCTGCGCCACCCGGACTTCGCCGCCGCCCGCCTGGACACCGGCTTCTACGACCGACACCTGGACGCCCTCACCGGCCGGCCGGGGGGCCGCGAGCTCGCCGCCCTCGCCGCCGCCCTCGCGGACGCGGCGGCCCACAGCTCCGGGGACGCGAGCCCAGGCCCCGCCCGCTTCGGCGCCTGGCGCAACGTCCCCTCGCAGCCGCAGACCAAGCGCTACCGCAGCGAACCCGACGGCGCCGAGACGGAAGCCGCCTACCGGACCACCCGCAACGGCCCCGTCCCCGTCGGCGCGGCCACCGGCGTACGCGTCCTCGCCGCGCGGCCCGGCCGCGTCACCCTCGAAACCGGCGGCGTCACCCGGCACTTCGCCGTCACCGCCCACCGGGACCGGGTGTACGTCGACACCGCCACCGGCGCGCACACCTTCACCGCCCTGCCCCGCTTCACCGACCCCACCGAGCGCACCGAACCCGGCTCACTTCTCGCGCCCATGCCCGGCACCGTCGTCCGCCTCGCGGACGGTCTCGCTCCCGGCTCGGCCGTCGAGGCCGGGCAGCCACTGATCTGGCTGGAGGCCATGAAAATGGAGCACCGCATCCTCGCTCCCGCCTCCGGCACCCTCACCGCACTCCATGCCGCCCCCGGCCGCCAGGTCGAGGTCGGCGCCCTGCTCGCCGTCGTCACCGAACCCGCAGCACCGGAGGAGAACGTATGAGCACCGCCCTCGAAACCGAAGAGCACCAGGCCCTGCGCGCCGCTGTCGCCGCCCTCGGCAAGCGCTACGGCCGCGACTACATGACCTCCCTCGTCCGCGAGGGCGAGCACCCCCGCGAACTGTGGGCCGAGGCCGCCAAGCTCGGCTACCTCGGGGTGAACCTCCCCGAGGAGTACGGCGGCGGGGGCGGCGGCATGGCCGAACTGTCCATCGTGCTCGAAGAGCTGGGCGCGGCCGGCTCACCGCTGCTGATGATGATCGTCTCCCCGGCCATCTGCGGCACCGTCATCGCCCGCTTCGGCACCGACGCCCAGAAGCAGCGCTGGCTCCCCGGACTCGCCGACGGCAGCATCACGATGGCCTTCGGCATCACCGAACCCGACGCCGGGTCCAACTCCCACCGCATCACCACCACCGCCCGCAGGGACGGCGCAGAGTGGGTGCTCACCGGGCGCAAGGTCTTCGTCTCCGGCGTCGACATAGCCGAGGCGACCCTCATCGTCGGCCGCACCGAGGACGCCCGCTCCGGCAAGCTCAAGCCCTGCCTCTTCATCGTGCCGCGCGACGCACCCGGCTTCCAGCGCTCCCGGATCGACATGGAACTCCAGGCCCCGGAGAAGCAGTTCGAGCTGGTACTCGACGACGTACGGCTGCCCGCCGACGCGCTTGTAGGAGGGGGTACCTCCCGCTCGAGCGAAGTCGAGAGTGGGGGAGAGGACGCGGGGCTGCTCCAGCTCTTCGCCGGGCTCAACCCCGAGCGCATCATGACCGCTGCCTTCGCCCTGGGCATGGGCAGGTACGCGATCGCCCGCGCCGTCGACTACGCCCGTACGCGGCAGGTGTGGAAGGACCCCATAGGCGCCCACCAGGCCATCGCCCACCCGCTCGCCCAGTCCCACATCGAGCTGGAACTGGCCCGGCTGATGATGCAGAAGGCCGCACGGCTCTACGACGAGGGCGACGACATGGGCGCGGGCGAGGCGGCGAACATGGCGAAGTACGCCGCCGCCGAAGCCTGTGTGAAGGCCGTCGACCAGGCCGTCCACACCCTCGGCGGCAACGGCCTGACCCGCGAGTACGGCCTCGCCTCGCTCGTCACGGCGGCCCGTGTCGCCCGGATCGCACCCGTCAGCCGGGAGATGATCCTCAACTTCGTCTCCCACCAGTCGCTGGGGCTGCCCAAGTCGTACTGACGGTGACAGTCGCGTCCAGGGGCTCCCCAAGCTGTCCGGCAGACGCGATTCTGGCACTCCGCACGCGTAGAAGCACCCGTAGAAGCGCCCGTCGAAACATCGGTCGAAGGGGACTGCCATGGTGTTCATCAGCGAGTACGCAGACATTACGGCGCTCGAAGTGCCCATCTACGAAGCCGTACTCGGACAGGCCGCCGAATTCGGCGACACCGTCGCCCTGGTCGACGGGACGAACGGCCTCACGGTCACGTACGCCCAGCTCGACACGTTCCACCGGCGCATCGCGGCGGCCCTCGCCGAAGCGGGGCTGCGCAAGGGTGACGTCCTCGCCCTGCACAGCCCCAACACCATCGCCTACCCGGCCGTCTTCTACGGGGCGACCCGGGCCGGGGCCGCCGTCACCACCGTCCACCCGCTCGCCACCGCCGAGGAGTTCGCCAAACAGCTCGCCGACTCCGCGGCGCGCTGGATCGTCACCGTGTCCCCGCTCCTGGACACCGCGCGCAAGGCGGCGGCGCTCGCCGGTTCCGTGCGGGAGATCTTCGTCTGCGACCAGGCCGAAGGGCACACCTCCGTCCTCGACATGCTCGGCTCCACCGCCCCGGAACCACAGGTGGACATCGACCCCGCCGAGGACGTCGCCGCCCTCCCGTACTCCTCCGGCACCACCGGCGCCCCCAAGGGCGTGATGCTCACCCACCGCTCCATCGCCACCAACCTGGAACAGCTGCGCCCGTTCATCCCGATGGGCCCGGGCGACACCATTTTGGCGGTTTTGCCCTTTTTTCACATATACGGTCTTACGGCTCTGATGAACGCCCCGCTGCGCTGCGGCGCCACCGTCGTCGTGTTGCCCCGCTTCGACCTCGCCCAGTTCCTCGGCGCGATCGAGAAGCACCGCGTCAGCGGGCTGTACGTGGCCCCGCCGATCGTCCTGGCCCTCGCCAAGCATCCCTCCGTCGGGGACTTCGACCTGTCCTCGCTGGAGTACATCGTCAGCGCCGCCGCCCCCCTGGACGCCGGCCTCGCCACCGCATGCTCGGCCCGCCTCGGGCTGCCGCCCGTCCGCCAGGCGTACGGCATGACCGAGCTCTCGCCCGGCACCCACGTCGTCCCGCTGTCCGCCGACAACCCGCCGCCCGGAGCAGTCGGAAAGCTGCTCCCCAACACCGAGATGCGCATCGTGGCCCTGGGCGAACCGGGCAAGGACGCCGGCACCGGCACCGACGGCGAAGTACTCATCCGCGGCCCGCAGGTGATGAAGGGCTACCTCGGCCGCCCCGAAGCCACCGCCGACATGATCGACAGCGACGGCTGGGTGCACACCGGGGACATCGGCCGCGTCGACGAGGACGGCTGGCTGTTCGTCGTCGACCGGGTGAAGGAACTGATCAAGTACAAGGGCTACCAGGTCGCCCCCGCCGAACTGGAGGCGCTGCTCCTGGGCCACGAACGGATCGCCGACGCCGCGGTCATCGGGGTCTACGACGCCGAAGGCAACGAGGTCCCCAAGGCGTTCCTGGTGCGCCGGCCCGGCGGCGAGGAACTGACGGGCGAGGACGTCATGGCGTACGTCGCCGAGCGCGTCGCCCCGTACAAGAAGGTCCGGCAGGCCGAGTTCATCGACGCCGTACCGCGCGCGGCCTCCGGGAAGATACTGCGTCGCGAACTGCGCGACCGCGAGAAGACCGCCGCACCCGACGCCGCCGACCCCCACAAGGAGAGCACCGCATGACCCTCGCCGATCCGACGCACGACCAGGGCATCACCACCCTCACCCTCGACTCACCGGCGAACCGCAACGCGCTCTCCGCGCGGCTCGTCGGCGAGCTCGGCGAAGCCCTGGACGCGTGCGCGGCCGACGACACCGTACGGGCGGTCGTCCTCACCCACACCGGCAACACGTTCTGCGCCGGAGCGGACCTGACGGGACCGCCCGACCCGGCGGCGTTCGTCGCGCTGATGCGCCGGATCGCCGCCCTGCCCAAACCGGTCGTGGCCCGGGTCACCGGACATGTCAGGGCGGGCGGCCTCGGGCTGCTGAGCGCCTGCGACATCTCGGTGGCCGGGCCCGGCGCCTCGTTCGCCCTCACCGAGTCCCGGCTCGGCCTCGCCCCCGCCGTGATCTCGGTGCCGCTGCTGGCCCGCATGGACCCGGCGTCCGCCGCCCGCTACTTCCTCACCGGCGAACGCTTCGACGCGACGGAAGCCGCCCGCACCGGCCTCGTCACCCTGGCCGCGGAAGACGTGGACAAGGCACTCGAACCGGTACTGGACGGACTGCGCAGGGCCTCGCCGCAAGGGCTGCGGGCATCCAAGGAGCTGGTCACGGCTACTGTGCTGAAGAATTTCGACCAGCACGCCGAAGACCTCATCGCCCGCTCGGCAGCCCTCTTCACCTCCGCCGAGGCACGGGAAGGGATGACGGCCTTCCTCGAACGACGGGACCCCGCATGGGTGTTGTGACACCCCCCAAGACTCCGAAGCAGGACCGCAGCCGCGCCACGCGCCTGCGCCTCCTCGAAGCCGCGGTCGCCTGCCTCGCCGAACACGGCTGGGCGGGCTCCACGGTCTCCGTCGTCGCCGAACGCGCCGGGGTGTCGCGCGGCGCGGCCCAGCACCACTTCCCGACCCGCGAGGACCTGTTCACCGCGGCCGTCGAATACGTCGCGGAGGAACGCTCCGCCGCCCTGCGCGCCCTGCCCGTCCAGGGCCGCGCGGAGGTCGTCGCCGCCCTCGTCGACCTCTACACGGGCCCGCTGTTCCGCGCCGCGCTCCAGCTCTGGGTCGCCGCGTCCAACGAGGAACAGCTCCGCCCCCGCGTCACCGAGCTCGAAGCCCGCGTCGGCCGCGAGACCCACCGCATCGCCGTGGAACTCCTCGGAGCCGACGAGGAGAAGCCGGGTGTACGCGAGACGGTCCAGGGCCTCCTGGACATGGCCCGCGGCCTCGGCCTCGCCAACCTGCTGACCGACGACGCGGCACGCCGCCGCAGGGTCGTCACCCAGTGGGCGGCCCTGCTGGACGGCGTACTGGACTGAACTATCCGCGTTTCAGCGGGCCCCGGTCAGTTCCCCAGGTTCGAGATCTGGTCGTACCCGCCGATCTCACGGGGGTCACGCGTCCCCGGACCGATGTACGTGGCGGACGGCCGCACCAGACGCCCCGTGCGCTTCTGCTCCAGAATGTGCGCCGACCAGCCCGCCGTACGGGCACAGGTGAACATCGACGTGAACATGTGCGCCGGCACCTCCGCGAAGTCCAGCACGATCGCCGCCCAGAACTCCACGTTCGTCGCCAGCACCCGGTCCGGGCGCCGCGCGTGCAGCTCCTCCAGGGCGGCCTTCTCCAGCGCCTCGGCGACCTCGAAGCGCGGCGCGGCCAGCTCCCTCGCCGTACGCCGCAGGACGCGGGCCCGCGGGTCCTCCGCCCGGTACACCCGGTGCCCGAAGCCCATCAGCCGCTCACCCTTGTCCAGGGCCTGCTTCACGTACGCCGACGCGTCACCGGTCCGCTCGATCTCCTCGATCATGCCGAGGACCCGGGACGGGGCGCCGCCGTGCAGCGGACCCGACATCGCGCCCACCGCGCCGGACAGTGCCGCCGCCACGTCGGCGCCGGTGGAGGCGATGACGCGGGCGGTGAAGGTGGAGGCGTTCATGCCGTGCTCGGCGGCCGAGGTCCAGTAGGCGTCGACGGCCTTGACGTGCTTGGGGTCCGGCTCGCCGCGCCAGCGGATCATGAAGCGCTCGACGACGGACTCCGCCTTGTCGATCTCGCTCTGCGGCACCATCGCGTGCCCCTGGCCGCGCGCCGACTGGGCGACGTACGACAGGGCCATGACCGCGGCCCGCGCCAGATCGTCGCGCGCGGTCCGCTCGTCGATGTCCAGCAGCGGTTTGAGGCCCCACACGGGCGCGAGCATCGCCAGGGCGGACTGCACGTCCACCCGGATGTCACCGGAGTGGACGGGGATCGGGAACGGCTCGGCGGGCGGCAGACCGGGGTTGAACGCCCCGTCCACCAGCAGGCCCCAGACATTGCCGAAGGAGACCTGTCCGACGAGGTCCTCGATGTCGACACCGCGGTAGCGGAGCGAGCCACCCTCCTTGTCCGGTTCGGCGATCTCCGTTTCGAACGCGACGACTCCCTCGAGTCCGGGTACGAAAGCGGACATGGGGCGGCTCCCTCAGTTCGGCGGCTGGTTCGGCGGCTGTGCGGCGACTGGTTTCGAAACGTCGGCTGTACGAAGGCCACAGGGGCCTTCGGCGCCTTGCGATGCACCGCATCGGACGCCGCGTCCTGTCCGACCCTGATCCGCCGGACAGGCCCTAACCCAAGATATTGGCGGGTTCCCACGACGCGGGGAAGCGTGACATCCGGCACAGGGCCCCATTTCCCCGGTGGACGGTTACGGCCCCTCCCCGCCGGGCACACTGGCCCCCTGCGGCAGGATGGCCCCGTGCCCACCCCAGACTCCTCACCCTCCTCCGCTCGCACCCCTCGTCACGATTGCACCACCGATCCGGCCGTGATGCGCGAGCACTACCGTTCCGAGGACTTCACCGAGAAGGACCTCGCCGTCGATCCGATGGACCAGTTCGCCCACTGGTTCAGCCAGGTCGCAGCGGGCGGTGTGCTCCACGAGCCGAACGCGATGGTGGTCTCCACGGCCACACCCGAAGGCCGCCCGTCCTCCCGCACCGTGCTGCTCAAGCAGTACGACGACCGGGGCTTCGTCTTCTTCACGAACTACGACTCCCGCAAGGGCCGTGAGCTGGCCGCCAACCCGTACGTCTCGCTGCTCTTCCCCTGGCACCCGATGGCCCGCCAGGTCATCGTCACCGGCAGCGCGGCCCGCGTGAGCCGCGAAGAGACGGTCGCCTACTTCCGCACCCGCCCGCACGGCTCCCAGCTGGGCGCCTGGGCGAGCGACCAGTCGACGGTGATCGGCTCACGCACGGAGCTCGTCGACCGCTACGAGGAACTGGCCGCCCGCTACCCGGAGGGCGAGAAGGTCCCGGCGCCCCCGCACTGGGGCGGCTTCCGCGTCGTACCGGAATCAATCGAATTCTGGCAGGGCCACGCGAACCGTCTCCACGACCGCCTGCGCTACGTACGCTCCACGGAGAACCCGGCCGCCTGGCACGTGGAACGCCTCTGCCCGTAGGGCCTGTCCCCTGGCGGGACAAGCCGCAAACCCCCCGGGGTGGAACCACCATGCCGGGGGGCCCCCCGGCCAGACCG
>NZ_JBHUUV010000047.1:0-47858 GCF_042670885.1 Streptomyces sp. NPDC057136 | reverse complement strand
CCTCGGGACCGTCCTCGCCCAACTACAAGCCCGCCTACCGTCACACGACGACACCTGCACAGATCAACTCTGACAGTTATTCAGACACAGGCCCCCGCGGTCCCGGAATATTGCCGTTGCACCCCGGCCGAGGTGGTGCCCTTCTTGACGAAGCCGGTGTCGTCAATGATCAGCACACCGAGCAGCTCTGCTGCATAGGTCTGCAGGTCATCGCGGAGACGGTCGGCGTCCCAGCGACTGTGGGACAGCAAGTGCTGGAGTCCGTCCGGGGTGGCATGGCCGGCGTACTCAGCGAGTTGCCAGCCGTTCTTGCGGCCCACCGGGCCCAGCAGTCCGCGCACGTAGTCCCGCATCCGGCGTCGGGGTTCGATCCGGGCGAAGCAGGCTCCGGCCCGGAGGAACAGATTCTCGAGTTCATGGCCCCAGGCACTCGTGGGCACATCATTGATCACGCCTACGGACTGCTCGGTCCGCTGTCACTACATGCGGCGTGGCCACACGTTCGCGGGGCGCTCCGCCAAGGCCGCCCAGCCCCTAATCCCACCCCGCTACACTCCCCACACTCAAGCCGCTGACCAGCAATGGAGAAGTCCGGCTGGAGTACTAGTCCTGGACACGCTGGCAGGAGCCGTGTTCTTCCACGTCGGTCTGGTCGGGGAACACCCCGACCGTCAGTTGGTCGGCCGGCTGGCTGCTGTCATAGCCAAAGGAATCGAGATCCGATGAACGGCTGGCTTCTCGCAGCGGGCATCACCGCGTTCGGTGTGGCCGCAGCGCACATCGTCGGCGGGCACCGGGATGTGGTGCGCCCGCTGCTGTCCTGCGGACTCGCAGACGAACCCAAGCGCGTCCTTCATGCCGTGTGGCACATGGTGAGCGTCGACCTGGTGCTCTCCGCAGCCGCCTTGGTCTACCTCGCGCTGGCGGACGTTACGTCAGCGACCGGCCTGATGGCGTGGTTCGTGGCTGCGCACTTCGTAGCGTACGCAATCGCTTTCCTGGTCGTCACGCTGTCGGTCGGCTGGCCGAAGCCACTGCTCCGGCTGCCGCAGTGGATTCTTCTCCTGCCGGTCGCGGTCCTGACAGTGGCGGGTGCCACGTAGCGACAGCCCCGGAGAGATACAGCCGCGGTGCCCGCGGGGCAGATCCGATCCGCCAGCAGCCTCCCCGCGCACAAGCTAAGCGGTCTCGGTCCTCCCGCGGGCTTCACCCGGGTACGGCCGTGCACCGTCGTTCTGGACAACGCTTCCGCGCACGTGGCCCGTGTCTTCAAGGGCGCACCTGGCCGGCGCACGCCCTCCTCCTCGTGGAGGGCGCAATCACCACAGCCGCGGTCTCCGGGGACAGTGCTGCGGCAGACCATGCCCAGGAGGCGGCGCGCAGGCTGCTGGAAGTCGACTCGCAGGTCTCCAGCCGCTGATCCGTCACATTCTGCGGTCGACGAGGTACGGCAGGAGCGTGAGGATGTCGTCGACCGCCGCCGGGGCCAACGGCACGCTCTCCAGGCAGCGGCGCGCACGGTCCAGGTGGTGATGAGCTTCGATCAGGGTGGCGGCCCGCCCGCCCGCCTCGTCGATGAGTCCGGCAGCCCGGCGGGCGGCGGCGTCGTCGAGTGGGTCGGCCGAGGTCAGGAGCCCCACGAGGTGCCGGGCGGCAGGCCCTTCCGTGGCCAGGGCCGCCAGGACGGGGTACGTCTTCTTCAACCGGCGCAGATCGCTGTGGACCGGTTTGCCCGTCACTTGAGGGTCTCCCCAGATTCCCAGCAGGTCGTCCACGGCTTGGAAAGCCACCCCGAGATGCCGGCCCGCTTGGGCGAGGGCGTCGACCGTGGAGCTCGGCGCGCCGGCGAGAACCGCGCCCAGGGCCGCGGCGCAGCCGAGCAGTGAACCGGTCTTGTGCCCCGCCATGGACCGGTACTCCTGCGGGGACACCGCGTCCGGTCCGGCCCATGGCCGGGACTCGAACATCAGGTCCTCGGCTTGACCGCGCACCAGGTCGTTCAGCGTCCCGGCGAGGTGCCGCACCGCTTTCCCGCTGTGTACGTTCCGGGAGTCGGCCAGCGTCTCCACGGCCAGGGCGAAGAGCGCGTCTCCCGCCAGGACCGCGGGACCGGTGCCGTACGCCTTCCACACACTCGCGCGCTGCCGGCGCGTTTCGTCGCCGTCCATGATGTCGTCGTGCAGGAGCGAGAACGTGTGGATCAGCTCGACGGCGACCGCGCCGACGACCGCTCCTTCCCCGGACGCGCCCGCGGCCTCGGCGCAGAGCAAGGTGAGCGCCTGGCGCACTCCCTTGCCGTGCGAACCGGGGCCGGAGCCGGCTCCACTGCCGCTCCCGCTCCCATGGCCGGGAACGGCCCTCCCGCCCAACTCGCTCCACCCCAGCGAGAACGCCGCCATCTCGGCCGGCCACGGGTGAAGGCGCTGTACCGCTTCTCTAAGGGCCGGCCGCACAAGTTCGCGGCAGCGCGCGAGGATCTGCGGTGCGGTCGCCCGGGCTGTTGTCGGCAGCGTCATCGCTCGTCGTCTTCCTTCTCCGACTTCTCCGACTTCTCCGACGCGTCGGCAAGCGGAAGTACGCCGAGTTCGGCATGCGCCTTGTCGACCATGTCCCGAGCGTGGCGCAAGCCGATCCGGTCGAGCGTACGGCGCAACTCGCTCAGCTCGGCTGCGGTTTCGGCATGGTCGCGGCCGAGCCGGGCGCGTGCCTTGGCCAGTCCGAGCCGCGCCAGGGCCGTGCCCCGCGGCTCGCTCATGGCCCGGAACTCCGCGAGTGCTTCCTCGTAAACCTGACGGGCTTCCTCGTAACGGCGGGCGCGATAGAGGACATTGGCGCGCATCTTGTGGTTGTAGGCGAGCGCGCTGGACAACTTCATCTCGCGGCAGGTGAGTTCCGCCTCGGCGAGCAGGGCAAGGGCGCGTTCCGGTTTGTCGTCCCGCAGGGAAACGATGTCGGCCATGCCCCGCAGGGCCCACGCCCGCCCCCGCCGGTCGTCCGCCTTCCCGGCCGTCTGAGCCGCCTCCTCGAACATCGCGAAGGCCGTGTCGTACGAGCCGGTGTTGCGGTGAATCTGCGCGATGCCCTCCAGCGCCCACACGGTGTGGCGCGCCTCGCCGCGCTTGCGTGCCTCAGCGAGCAGTTGCTCGTGGAGTGCGGCGACGGCCTGGTAGTCGCCCTGTATGCGCCCGGTTTCGGCCAGGCCGGCCAGCGAGTAGCCGCGGGCCACGACGTCACCTCCGCGCTTGCCCATGTCGGCGGCGAGCCCCAGCAGCCGGTAGGCCAGCGCCAGCGCACCCCGCTGCCTGGCGAGCGTTCCACCGCTCCACAAGGCCCAGGCCATGGCCCCGAGGTCACCTGCCGATCGCGCAGCCCGGTAACTGGCCTTCCATGCCTGATCGGCTTCCTGGATGTTGCCCAGTCTGCGGTGCGCCTCGGCCACAGCGAGCCCGGACCGCGCCACCTCCTGCTGTGAGCCGGACGCTTCGGCCGCTCTCAAGTGCCGGGTGCCTTGTGCCAGTACGTCCGTCAGGGAGGAGTTCACCGACAGTGCGGTGAGGGCGCCTTGGTACTCGGGCGCGAATGCCTTGCTGTGCATGGGAGCCTTTCGTGCGCGGCCAGGGAAGCACCGCGTCAGCTATACGTCATGTGTATACACCTGGTGTATACAGGCCATGTATAGCTGTCTGGTTTCCGATCCCTGGCGCTCGGAGTTCTTGCTGTGGATCAAGACGGCTTCCGCCCGCCCAGGGTTGCCCGCCCGCGTGTGTTTTATCGTCCCTGGGTCACCCAGGCCCGTTGGGCAGCCCTGTAGTCGGTCACCACGATCCCCTCCTGCTGGAGAAGTTCGCGAGCCGTCGGCGATGTCAGGAACTCGTAGTCCGTCCGGCGTACGAGCCAGCCCTCAGGATCGATTGCCTGCGACTCCTCATTGCCAAGACCGGGGTGAATGGCCCACTCGCTGAGCCCGGCCGGCAGGTCGCGCAGCAGCTGTGCGTACCGGGCGGGCTTGCCTTCGATGTCGAGGTTGAAGCTGTCCAGGACGTCATTGTCGATGACCGGCAGGCCCCGCTGTCGCAGCTTGTGACGGCCCGCCTCGCCCCAGGCCCGTACCGCAAACCCGTACTCCCCGGCCAGCGCCACGGTCAGGTCGAGGATGTCGTCGCGTCCGCCGTCGGCCAGGCAGTGCCAGTCCAGGTGGGACGGCGCCAGCCCGGCGGCCACCACGGCGTCGATCTGCGCGCGGAATTCGAGCTCAATCTCGTTGAGACGGGCCCCGGCGAGGAGTTGCGGAATCCCGGCGGGCGCGAACAGCGTGCCCGTTTCGTCGTCGAGCAGCGACGGCACGGCCGCCTTCTCGGACAGCGGCTCCCACCGGAAGTGGGTCGTGTCGCAGACCAGGGTGAGATGGATGCCGAACGGGACCTCCGGCCGCTCGCGGAGCAGGTGCATGGCGTGCCGTGCCCAGGGGCTCAGCACCATCAGGCTGCACGAACTCGCGATGCCCTCCTCGATTGAGTGAATGACCGCGGCGTTGATCGCGTGATACATCCCGAAGTCGTCGTTGTTGACGATGAGCACGCGGGCATCGGCGGGGAATCCCAGCAGCTCCGTCGACCGGGGCGTGGGCGCAGGCGCAGGGCAGCCGCGGCGGCTGTGGGCACGAAGGCGGTCCGTCCATGCCCCAGTGGCGACTACCGCCCCGCGTCTGCGCTGCGAATAAATCCGGCCCCGCCAGGAGTCAGCTGAGGCTGATGGTCAGGGGCGGACTGCAGACGTCGTAGGGCAGCTCCGGCGAGGTGATGCGCACGCGGTACGGGCCCGAGGGCAGCTCCGGTACCACGACGGAAGCCCCGAGTGCGCGCGGATCCACTTGCACGGCCAGCACGGCGGCGGGGGACCACGTCCCCTGTTCGCTGCGGCGCTCCAGCAGGACGCTGCAGGGATAGCCCAGACCGCCCGTTATGCGCCAGCTGATTTGTCGTCGCTCGACCGAGTTCCAGCGTTCACCGCCCGCGGGTGCCCGTACGAACAACGAATCCGAGGCCGGCGCGAGCCAGGGCGGGGCGGGAACAACCAGTCGGTTGCCCGCTTCAGTTGAGCTCTGGCCAGCGCGATCCAGCAACATCCCCGCACGCCGTTGCTTGTCGCGCCCTGGGCGTGAGCGAGTCCTGGTTCTACAAGTGGCGCAAGGCCGGGCCCACCGGGGCGTGAACTGCGCAGACGGCAACTGGAGGAGGCGATCCGCGCCGTCTTTGAGAAGTCCGGCGGTACCTACGGCTCACGAAGGTGTTCGTCGAACTGGTCCGGGCCGGCTTGCGGCTCTCGGTGAACACGGTCGCGAAGGTCATGGCCGGGCTTGGCCTGGCCGGACGCACGGTCAGGCGACGCCGGGGCCTGACCCGGCAGAGCAGACGGCCGGCCGCGCCGGACTTCGTGAAACGCGACTTCACCGCCGACGAGCCCGATCAGGTCTGGGTGGGAGACATGACCGAGATCGTCACCGGTGAGGGCAGGATCTATCTGGCCACGGTCATCGATCTGTTCTCAAGCCGCCTGCTCGGCTACACGATGGGCGCCCACCATGAAGCGGACCTGGTCGTGGCCGCCCTAGTCGGCTCGTGCTTCGACAACGCCGTGAGCGAGGCGTTCAACAGCGTCCTGAAGGTCGAATACGTCCACCGGAAAGCCTTCACCACACGGGCCGATGCCCGCGTCAGGATCACCGACTTCTACAACACCCGTCGGTTACACAGTGTGTGCGGCTTCAAAAGCCCGATCGACTACGAACGCGAATACTGGGCCGGACCCACCGCGGGACTTGCTGCATAAGAAGGACTCCAAAGTCCGAGGGGATTGACACCCGCCCCGCGGTCCCGAACTGAACGACATCTAGCGGGTGTGGCGCTCAGCGAAGTACGAGGACTACCCAGAGCGCGTCCACACCACCAACGAAGCGATCGGCACCGCAGTCGACCAAGCCCTGAACCGTCAACGCGCACCCATCAATGGATCAGCAGCAACTTCACCAAAGCCGCTTAGGCGGCGTCCCGCAATTCCTTGAGCAGATCTTCGGGGCGCCGACGGGGACGGTCAGGCCCTCTCCACCAGTGCCGAGTAGGCTCTCTCGAGGCCCTGCGTGTAGCCGGCCCCCAACTCGATGTAGACGTGCCCGCTGGCCGCACAGGCTTCACGTAGGGCAGTGCTCTGTTCCCGGACCCACGCGGCGATCTCCCGGTAGGTGGTGTCATCGGCTCCATCGAGCCAGTCCGGGGCGGCCCTCAAGTGTTCGGTGGTCAGCTCCGTGTTTCCGAGGAAGATGCAGCTCAGTGGCATCCCGAGACCGGCGGCGGCTGTGGCCGCCGCCGGCGTGACGATGTCGCCCTCGACCACATAGCCGTCCAGGGGAT
Organism: Streptomyces sp. NPDC057136; assembly: GCF_042670885.1. Taxonomy (NCBI): domain Bacteria; kingdom Bacillati; phylum Actinomycetota; class Actinomycetes; order Kitasatosporales; family Streptomycetaceae; genus Streptomyces; species Streptomyces sp. NPDC057136. Next base: position 41,451 of record NZ_JBHUUV010000047.1, on the reverse strand, counting down.
CGGAGTCGTCGAGGCCCTCCGCTGTGGCACGGATGAACTCGACGAGGAAGGCCTGCGCCCGTACGGCCTTGTCCGGATGCGTACCGTGCCGCACGCCGTGCTGGGGCGCAGCGCGCTGCAGCATCGAAACCAGAGCGTCGGTCGGGCACCCCGGGATGCCGTCCCGGTCCAGCAGCATCCATGCGAGGGTGCTCTTGCCCACCCGTGGCGGGCCGCCTATCAGGTAGATCACGTGCAGACCGTACCCGGGCGACAGCGTGAGTGATCTCGCGGTGGCAGAGTCGTGACCAGCGCCTCCAGATCAGGCAGGTGAACGTGCCATGGGATGATCTTGGCCGTGGCTGGTGTAGTCACGGCATCGGAACCCTCCTGGATAGCCCCATTCACCGGGCTGAACCCGCGCGCCTTCGACGAATTGGTGACCGCGCTGCGCCGCGAGAGTGCCGACGAGGTGCGGCGGAGACGGCCGTGGGCGCTGCCCCTAGTGACCTGAGTCGGAGATTCGTCGTTGGTTGGGTATGAGTCGTCCTGGACCGAAGATTCCGCCGCTGTCGATAACTGCTGCTCAGCGAGAGGTGCTTGAGGGGTGGGTGCGTAGGCGGTCGACCGCTCAGGCTCTCGCTCCGCGGTCGCGGATCGTTCTCGAGTGCGCCGAAGGGCACTCGATCATGGAGGTCTCGCGTCGGCTGCGGATCGCACCGGAAACGGTCCGCACCTGGCGGCGGCGCTTCCTCGACCGGGGCCTGGACGGCATGAGCGACGAACCCCGGCCGGGCGTCCCGCGGAAGATTACCGACGCGGATGTCGAGAGAGTGATCATCAAGACGCTGGAGGAGACGCCGAAGAACGCGACGCACTGGTCAGCGAGGTCGATGGCGGCGGCCACGGGAATGTCCCAGTCGGCGATCTCGCGGATCTGGCGGGCTTTCGCCTTGGCACCGCACCGGTCGCAGACGTTCAAGCTGTCCACGGACCCGTTGTTCATCGACAAGGTCTTCCCGACCTGCTGGTGGACGGCGTCCTCAGTCGGCTTGCCAAGCATGGGTTCGCCGACGTCGAAACCATCACCGCCGCCGAGGAACACCAGTACTTCGCCCTGTCGCGAGAGCTGGCGGTTCGTCATGACGTCGAGGACGAGAGGCCGGGGTAACGGGTCCACGGAACTCCGGGCGCGGTAGAGCACACACCCCACCGCCACCCGTTCGGACAGCCGTCTGTTGCCCGGCACGCGGGGGGCCAGTGGGATGGGCGTGGGCCTGCCGACGGATGGCGCCTGGACATGAGCCACCCCATGAGGAAGGTCTGCCGATGCCAGGACTCACGACGAGTTGGCGACGCCGCAGTGCCGTGTGCGCGGCGGGGGTGCTGCTCCTGTCCACCGCCGTCGTGTCCGGCACGGGCGTGACAGAGCCGTCCCACGGGGGAGCCCCCGTGGGCGACGGGGGCTCAGCGCTGTGGTGGGAGCCCTGCCGAGGTGAAGCACAGCGGGGATTCGAGTGCGCCACGGCCAAGGTGCCGCTGGACTACGACCGCCCGTGGTCGCGCACCATCGACCTGGCGGTTATCAGGCACCGGGCCACCGCCCCAGGACAGCGGACCGGGGCTGGGACCCAGTCGCTGTTCTTCAACCCCGGTGGGCCCGGCGGCGCGGGAACCGTAGGGCTGCCCGAGCTGTACGAGAAGTTCCCCGCCCAGTTGCGGGAACGGTTCGACATCATCAGCTGGGACCCGCGCGGCGTCGGACAGAGCACCCCCGTGCGGTGTTTCGACAGCGCGGAAGAGGCCACCGCGTGGCACGCACGTGTTCCTCCGTTCCCCGTGGGCGGGGAGCAGCGCAGGGCATACATCACGGCGTACGCCGACCTCGGCCGGCGCTGCGAGCGGCGGGACCCGGAGCTGCTGCGGCACATCTCGACCGCCGACGTCGCCCGGGACCTCGACCGGCTGCGCCACGCGGTGGGGGAGAAGTACCTCCGCTACTGGGGCATCTCCTACGGCACCTTCCTGGGGGCGACGTACGCGAACCTGTTCCCGAACCGAGCCGGGCGCCTTGTGCTGGACGGGAACGTCGATCCGCACGCCTGGATGAACGGCGGTTCGAGGAGAGAGCCTAGGCTGAGCACCTTCCTGCGCCTGGAGTCGGATCTGGGCTCGGGCGACACCCTTGGACAGTTCCTCGAACTGTGCGCGAGCGCGCCGGCCGGCCGCTGTGCATTCTCCGCGGGAGACCCGGCGGCCACCCGCGCTAAGTTCACCGCGCTGATGCGCAGACTCACGGTGCGGCCCGTGGGGTCCTGGACCTACGCGAGAACCGTGAGCGAGGTACGGGGCGGGCTGTACACGGTCCACCCGGGCTGGAACCACACCGCGGAGACGCTGCAGGCCCTGTGGGAGGGCCGCGCACCCCAAGAACCGCCGACGCCTCCGGGTCCCCTGCCGTATCCCGGCTTCGAACAGCCCCTCGGTGTGTTGTGCACGGAGAGCCCCAACCCCCGTGACCCGCAACGGTATGCCGCACTCGACAGGCTGAGCACGGCTCGGTCGGGGGATCTCGGGCACTGGTGGGCCTGGGCCAACGAGCCGTGTGCGACATGGCCGGCGGTAGCTGCCGCGAGTTACGTCGGTCCCTGGGACCGGCCCACCGCTCACCCCGTTCTGGTCGTCAATCCGACCTACGACCCCGCCACCCCGTACCGGGGAGGTCAGGCCATGGCCCGGGAACTCGCGGACGCCCGCCTGCTCACCCTCAAGGGGTACGGTCACACCGCACTGGACAACCCGAGCACCTGCGTCAACCGACACGCGGTCCGCTACTTCCTCAGCGGTGTTCTCCCGCCTGTCGGCGCCACGTGTGAACAGGACACTCCGCCCTTCGCCCCGACGACACGGGCCGACGGATAGGCCGGGCCATGGCCCGGCGCGGCGCGAGGGCGTCAGGGGCGTGGCGCGCTCGCCGTCGCCCGTTTGACCAGGCTCCGGACGTCCTCCTCGATCCAGGCGGACGGGACCGTCCATGGTGACGCTGAACGGGTCGGCCACGGCCGCGAAGCGGGTCGTCCGCCGAGTCAGTGAGCTCTTTCAGAGTGGCCACCGATCGGGTGACGGGAAGTGGGGGCAGAACGGGCGAGGCCCCTGGGGTGTTGAGACAGATGCCTGACGTCTGAACTCACTACCCGAGGGGCCTCGTTGGTTACCTATCCTGCCTCAGTCGACCTGCCGCACGCACTCTTGGAGACGGTGACGATGCTGATCGTCCTTAGTGAGGGTGACCGCAGGTGCAAGCTGCGTCCGCACCAGCGTGCCCTGGTCACGCTGGTGTACCTGCGCCGCAGAAGCCCTTCAGGCAGGCCGCCAGGCAGGAGATTGCCGACGTGCCATACGGACGCTTCGGCGGCATCCGCCAGGGCTGCCCGAACGGCATCTGCACCTTCGAACCCATAGCCCCCATGTACCGGTGCAGATCCAACAGCGTGACCACCTCGGGCCGCAGCCCCTCCCCGCACACGCCACCGCAGATGATCGACCAGATGGTAGGCGTAGGTCTTCTGGGTCCGCTGCCGTCGTACATCCGCAGGAAGCTGTCGGACTCCTCATTCACCGACCCATCCGGCCACAGGATCGTGTACGACCACCCGCCACCGGGCGCCCTTCCTCACACGCCGCAGTGGCGTAGAGGCTTACCAAACTCGGTAAGCGAACGTAGCGACCCCGAATCCACTACCAACGAGCGAACCGGTCAACGCAGAAAGTCCCACCACCCACGGCATCGTCATTGACACCCGCGCCCGCTTCGGCTACACCGCCGCCCCCGGCTCCACCGACGACGCACGCCTACGCCACCTCACCGTTGCGCTCCCGCCCACCTACGCTGCCCGCCTCTTCGAAGCCCGTGACCAGGGAGCCGCTGACCAACAGCTGAAGGACATCGCCGCCGAAGGACTCCAGGAGACCTACTTCAGGGACGGCGGCCGCCGGGCGGGCGGGCTCCTCGTGGAGGACGGGCACACCTTCCTCGGTGAGCCGAAGCACGATAATTGCCACTAAGAACTCACGCGAATTGGTGAAGCCGGGGGCGGTGAATTGGGGTCTGTATTTCGTGCCGCGGTGACGGATAGTGACAGGATGGCCGTTACGGGGTCGGTAGCAGGGCGAGAGCCTGGATCCGGGAGGTTGCGAAGTCGCTGCTGCAGACGGTGCATCCGCGGATCAGTTGGTGTGCTGCCAGGTGCCGACCGAAGAACGGGATGCCCGGGTCTGGATAGACCACTTGGAAGCGTGCCGTGCAGACGTGGCAGGCCAGGGGCTGGATCTCTGCGAGGACGACGCCTTCCAACCCCTGCAAGCCCGGTTCGGCAGATGTTTCGGCAGGCTCAGGCATCGGTCGGTTTGTAGGCCAAACTGCTGCGTAGGCGCAGTCCGGCCATCGGTGCGGGCGGAGCAGTGCTGGACGGAAGCGGTCTTCCAGGTGAGCGAGGACTGCGGCGGTGGGTTGTAGCGTCAAGGGGGCGGGGCCGTCGGCGAACACGTCGAGGATTCCCCAGGGCAGGGTGAATCGCCACCTGCGTCGTGGGGTCTCGTCATCCATGGTGGCGCCCATTCTCGCTCGTACGCCTTCCGATGTCGGCCGCGATGGCGGTCACGGGCATCGAGAAGGCCGCTCGTCCCAGCGGTGGGTTTTCCAGGAGCGGCGGATGAGGCCGCGGACGGTGATGACCGTGTCTGCGAGGTCGAAGAAGGCGTCGATGACGACGGCGCGGCGTTCGTAGCAGCGGGCGAGGCGTTGGAAACTGTTCTGCCAGGCGTGGGTGCGTTCGACGTGCCATCGCTGGCTGGCCTGGATCGGGGCCTTCTCGCCTTTGTGCGCGATCCTGCCATGCAGGCCGCGTTCGTCAAGTTCGGCACGGGTGGCGGCGGAGTCGTATCCGCGTCCAAGTGCACGGTGATCTCATCGGCAGTGGGCCAAGATCGTCCAGGAGGTCCAGGGTAGGGGCCAGCAGTGGGGAGCCGTGGCGGTTGGCTCCGGTCAGGACCCGTCCCAGCGGGATGCCGTACCCATCGGTCATGCCGGAGCGTTTCAGTCCCTGCTTGCCCCGGTCGACCGGGGAACGGCCGGCGACCTCGCCGCCGCCGGGGGCCTTGGTGATGGCGCCGTCGATCGCTGTCTGATCGAGGACGAGGCCGACAATCCGGTCGTAGGACTCCAGTGCGATCTGCTTGAATCGGCTGAACACTCCGAGCCGGATCCATTCGTCGCGACGGCTGCGGATCGTACTGGCGGAACACGTCGTGTCTGCGATCGCCTCGTAGGAGCAACCGAACCGGAGCAGTTGCAGCAGCTTGTCGAAGACGGCCCGGTCGCTGATCCGGGGACGATGGCACCCCAGGGGATGATCCGGGTGATAGACCGGCCGCTTCGGCAGCAGTGCCGCGAATTGGTTCCACAGCGGTTCGGTCAGCCATGATGGCAGCACAGGCACAGGTCTCTCCGATGGTCACAGAGCGTCGCAACTCCATGATCACCTCGACCTGTGCCTGCCCACTGCCGGGTCTACCCGACCGCGCCTATCCGCGCGCCCTCTTATTCGCGCGGGACAGTTCACCGAAGTGGTAGCCGATGGCGCGGCGGAATGCCGCGGTCCCGAACTCGGCAGCGGCCCACGAGTCGAGCACGAACCCCTTCGCCTTGATGGAGCTTCTCTGCACTTCACTCAATGAGGTGGATGACGACGAGGAGACAGAGCAGAAGCCACTCGTCTCGACGCCCGTCGAGGCAGGCTGACTCACTACTCAATGGGCCGCTGCCTGCCACGAGAGAACAGCCTGGCCTCTCTCACTGTCCGGATGCTTGCGTCGACGGCCTCGCCCTGACCGCCCAGGTATGGCTACCCAGGGAGGCAGGGCCGATGTGAGTATCCGCACGGATTCGTATCGGCGTAGGGCTGCCTACGGTGACGTCCATGACTGCACCCGAGTCCGCCCCCGCGCCCAGCCGCAGACAGCGCCGGATCATCGTCCTTTTGGTCACACCACTGGTGGTGCTGTTCGGCGGCGCCTGGTACGCGATGTACGGCTGGCCGGAGAGCTACGGCAGAGAGCCGCCGCCGGAAATGTTGCGGCGGATCGCGGCCCACAACCAGGACGCCTACCGTGTACTGGATCTCGGGCCCGTGCTGAAGCCGCGGTCCGGTCCGGAGGACCCCGCCAAACACCATTCCAGCAACTCCGCTTCGACGGGCGAGTGTTACCCCGATGGCCTGGAAGCGATGGAGGACGAGCCTCTTGACGGTGTCTACAACATCCATCACAGCTGGACCGCCGTCAGGAAAGACGGCTCCGGGGTGCGGGCCGCCTTCGGCCGCCTGGAGCACCATCTCGCGGCAAATGGCTGGGAAGTCGACTGGAGCGAATCCATCAACAAGCAGCACTTCGGTGTGATCGCCAGCAAAGACGGCTACCAGCTGTCGATCGACTGGGATGCAGACTTCAAGGAGGTCACCGGCTTTGGTCGCAGTCCCTGCGCCCGCTTCCCCGACCGATCACAGGAGCGCGCTTACCGCCCCGCCGACCACTACGAGGCCCCGGACCGGCAACTGACACCGCCTGACCTCGTGCCCAGCCGACCCTGATCGGGGGCATTGGCCGTACTGGCCCAGAAGCACGGCCAACCACTTCAGTCCCGACCGGAACGGGGGCGGGGCAACTCGAGATCAACTACACCCCGTTGTGCCAGCCTTGCGGCGTCCCTTCTCTTCCTCGGCTCCTTGCCACGTCCGGTGCTGCACGTCTGCAGTTCGGCTCTCCACTGGTCGTACAGGTCCTGGCCCAGAACGAGATCGGGGTGCCCGGGGCTGGGCTCCTCGATCTTCGCCCAGAAGTGCTTCGAGAGGTTTCGGGCAAGACCCTCGATGGTGACGTAGTCCGTTTCGGCTCGCCGCCTGGTCAAGTAGTCGATGAGCAGCTGACGGACGGCGCGGTTTCGGATCGCGTAGCGGTCCACCAGTTCTTCGATCGTGCGCTGGTCGCTGTAGACGAACGTCCGGAGAGTCGGCGGTGTCTCGGGCGGGAAGTGCCCCATGCCGTGAAGGATCTGCCAGGCTCCCAGAGCCGCGAAGCGGTTGTGATTCTTGTTCGCGCCATGGGTCACGCCGAGGCGCTTGCACTCAAGCGAGTAGTGCAGGAGGGCAGGAGGGAACAGGTCCTCAAGTGCGATGCCCTGGGTCGTCAGCGCACAGGTGAGATCGAACTTCGCCCGTGCCTTGTGGACGTGCCCCATCGTGGGGTGGCTGTCGACGGCCTCGAAGAAGCGGTCCAGGGCCAGGTCGTTCTGGATCTCTCGAAAGGGCTCGGAGTACCGAACGAACTTGTTGGCGCGAAACAGCCGCTCGCCTCCCAGCGCTCTTGCCAGGTCGCTCCGGGCAGCGTCTCCAGGTGGCTGAGCAGCCTCGTCATCCCCCGCCGTCGTTTGTCCGCGTTGGAGCGGTCCGAGTGGCCCTTCAGCGCTCCCCTGGCGATCTCCCGGATCTCTTCCAGCGTCGCGCGGGACAGGTCACCGAAGGGGGCCGGTGGGTTCTGCGGCCTCGGTGCTGGTGCGGCCTTCAGTAAGGCACCGGAAAACCGGCTTTGTGGAGTCTCCTGGCGTTCCCCCTCCAGATAGAGCGTCCGGCGGTTGCGCGTCGTGTAGGTGTCGGGGCTGTGGCGGCTAGGCACCAAACACCGCCGTGAAGTCATCAGGGTCGTAACCCGGTGCGATGCTTCGTACCGCCTTAGGGCGGTTGTAGTGCGCCGGGAGGGCGTCGAACAGATCCTCCACCCGCGCGTTCAGATAGCGGCCCGGTCACGGTCGTGGTTCATGGCTGCGAAGAACTCGTCCCACAACTCATCCGGGATCGCCCTCCGTCCGACTTTCGGGACCCGTTGGCGCAGCCGGGACCGGCGGAACGGCTGCGTGGGCTCCAGCGGACTCCGATGAGCAAGGGACCGGCGGCGGGCAAGGGACACCGGCACCGGATTGGTCGTCGGACCACGTCCGTAGTGCCGATGAAAGTCGTAGAAGCCGCTGACCACGGTCAGCGCATGGTTGATCGTGCTGGGTGCGTACCCGGCCTGGAGGTAGCGCTTGCCCGTACGCGGATTCAGCGAACCAGGGGGCGGGGAATCAGGGGTGCTACGGCGGCGCTGTGGATTGGGAGCCCTACGGAGCCATCCGACCAAAGCAGCAGCTTCGGCCTCGGATGCCTTGTCTCAAGGTTGGTCGAGGTACCACAGCAGCCTTCTCTGCACCAGTCAAGTCGTCGGCCGTCTCGGGGTCTCCGTAGTACTCGCCGAAAATCGGGCGGATACGGCTGAGTAGGCATCTGAGCTGGGAATCTGCAGGCTCGCGGGAGGTCGTTCTTGGCTACGCAGGTGTTCGCCGACGAGGAGCTGGCACGCCTGCGGGGGGTTTCCGGAGATCGTGAGCCGTCTCAGCGGCTTGGAGGACTTCACGAAAGGCTAAGGACTAGCCTTGGGCAAGCCCCGTGAGAGTGGCCATGGCGAAGTCCAGGTAAGCGGCCATACGAATCCAGGCTGATGGCCACAGGAAGTCACATGTCCACCTCTCCGGTATCGATGGCGTGGTCGATCCATCCGCAGGCCGCCCGGACCCTTGCTATCCGCTCGTGGACGTTGTCCGGGGCAGCGAGAGCGGCGAACGCTGTTTCGACGGCCTCCGGATACGCCTGGGGCTTCCCGTGGCCGGCCAGTGCCCGGTAGATGCCGGATAGGCCGGGGCCCCACCCCTCGCGACGGGTTGATCAGTCCTGCGCCACGTTCGCCGCGGTCACATTCTCGATCACGCGGCCGAGTTTGGTCTTGGCCCGGGTCAGGTCCTGGATGCGTGCGGCGATGCGGTCGCGTTCGATGATGAGCTGGTCGAGCATGGCGGGGGTCGCGACGCCGGTGCTCACGCACGGCAGGAGTTCGACGACGGTACGGCTGGAGAGGCCGGCCGCGAAGAGGTCCTGGATGAGCTGGACCCGCTCCAGGGCTTCGTCGGGATAGTCACGCTGCCCACCGGGCGTCCGCGCCGATTCCAGGAGCCGCTGTTCCTCGTAGTAGCGCAGGGCCCGCACGCTGACCCCTGACCGCCTGGCAAGCTGTCCGATGCGCATGACGCAGGTCACTCCCTTCCCGCTCGTACCTCACGTTGACGTCAGGTTTAGGCTAGCAGTACCGGCTCCAGGGGCAGCCCTGGGGGCCGATTGAACCGTTGCGGGCGCCGAGATTGATCATGACCCGGTGGCGGACCCGAGGGCGTTCACGCGGTTCACGTACGCACGGCAGTCCTCGCGTCGTGCCGGGATCGCCGAGCCCGCCCGAGGGCACACGGGTGTCGACCGTGACGGGCGGCGTGATCCCGCGTAGTGGCGCAGGCCCCCACGCTCACCCCCGCCCGCTCGGCATCCGCGCCTGCCCTCCTCCGGCCGGGCGGCAGTTGCGGCTTGCACCTCACGTCAACGTCAGGTTCTAGAGTGACGAGCGTCGGATGAACACGTCATTCCGGCCCGTCAAAGTAAGGCAGACCATTATGCGCGCAGCCCGGTTCCACGAATACGGCGGAGCGGAGAGCCTGGTGATCGAGCAGGCCCCCGACCCGCACCCCGGAGTTGGTGAGATCCGTGTCCGCGTCGCGGCGGCCAGTGTCAATCCCATCGACTGGAAGCTGCGCGCCGGCGCCCTGCAGCAGCTGATTCCCCTGGAGCTACCCGCCATTCCCGGGCGCGACGCCGCCGGGGTGGTCGACGAGATCGGTGACGGAGTGCAGGGGGTGAGCATCGGCGACCGCGTCTTCGGGCTGGGCGGTGTCACCGGCGCAACCGCGGAGTTGGTCATCCTCTCGGCTTGGGCCCACGCCCCCGACACGTGGAACGACGAGCAGGCCGCGGGCGCCGGTCTCGCGTCCGTGACCGCGATGCGCGGCCTGAACGCGCTCGGCTCCCTCGCGGGGCGTACCCTTCTCGTCGAGGGCGCCGCCGGTGGCGTGGGCAGCGCGGCGGTCGAGATCGCGGTAGCGCAAGGTGCCACTGTGATCGGGACAGCCAGTGAACGCAACCACGAGTTCCTCACCGCACTCGGCGCCGTTCCCACCACCTACGGCCCCGGCCTCGCGCAGCGTCTGTCCGCTCTCGCCCCGCGCGGAGTCGACACAGCGCTCGACACCGCGGCCTCCGGATCGCTGGACGACCTCGTCGCGATCACAGGTGACCCGACGCGCGTCGCGACGGTCGCCGACCATGCGGGCGGGCAGCGCCTGGGCACGCATGTGGTCAACGCGGAGAACGATTCCACCCTCCTGTCCGCGGCCGCGGAACTGGGCCAGCAAGGCCGCTACACACCCCGTATCGAACAGGCCTACCCCCTGGAGCGGGTCGCCGACGCCCACGCGCACGCCGAGCGCGGACGCACCCGAGGAAAGATCGTGATCTGCATCTGAACAGGCCGATCTTTATCTGAACAGGCCCACGAGGTAGGTAACTCGCAACGTGCGGGCCTGCGTGGCGAGCGTGCCCTCGATCGCTACCGGCGAGCGGGCGGTCCGGAGCGGGCCGATCTCCATGGCGCCTCGTCAAGCAGGCCGCCCCCACTCGGGCACCGCACGTGGCACATGAGCCGTCGTCCAAGGGGCACTAGCCTCATCCAGCTTCAGCAGCCCCGTGAGAGGGGTTCGAATACGGGTTCTAACCGCTCACCGCACCGCGCACCTTCCGCCAGTGGTGCGAGGAGCACCGCGCCGACTTCAACTGACACCGCACGAACGGTGAAGTGCCGTGCATGTGCACGCGCGACGACGCCCTGCTCTCACGGTTACGGGTCTGCCGCGTGGACGCCTGTGTCTACGCGGCAGACCCGTAATGGTGCTCATGATCACGCAGGAGTGATCGCGAAACTGTGAAGCCTAGAGGACATGTGACGAAGTCCGACAAAGAGATCATGGAAATCCTTGAGGCGTATGACCTGACCGGGACCGTCTGGTCAGCGGCGACCTTGGCGAGACACGACCCGAAGACGGTCAAGCGGTACGTCGAAGCCCGTGCCAGCGGGCGCAATCCCTATGAACGAGAGCCGCGGCCGAAGATGATCGACACGTTCCTGGAGAAGGTCGAGGAATGGGTTGAGCAGTCGAAGGCGACGATCCGCGCCGATGTGGTCCACGAGAAGCTAGTGCCGCAACCGGCAACGTTTGCCCTGGTGCGACGGGCGAGGGGCTTCTCGCAGTTCGGACCAGGCCATGGTTGGCGCCGCACCGGGAGCCGCCGCAGGGAGTCCGCGAACGAACGTTCTTCCCCCGGCGTGCGCATCACCGGCAGCGACGCATCGTTGATCATTCGCAATCTGATCACCGATCATGGGACCAAATTCGTGAAGATCAGCACTACTACCAAGGCCGTCCTTCTGGCCGCCTCCGCCATGGCCGTCCTCGCTCCCTCCCAGGCAGTCGCTGCCGAAGTTCCGGCGTGCACGACCGAGAACGTCGCCTACCTCGACGCGCAGGACAAGCAGGAGGACGCTGACCCCAAGATCCGCGCTGCCGAGGTGGCGCTCGACGAGGCCAAGGCCGACCGGGCCACACTCGACGAGGCACAGAAGCGGGGCGAGGCCGAGCACGGCTTCTTCCACAACATGACGCGCGGGAAGTACCCCGATGTGTTGTTGCCGGAGCTCAAGAACCTGAAGGATGCGGTAGAGCGTCACGACGCAACAGGGACTGCAGACGCGGCCGTGGCTATGGCTGACGCGCTCGATAAGGCCAGCGACACGGCCAAGGCTGACGGCGCAGCGAGTAGCGGTGTCGTGGAGCTCATGAAGGAAGGGGTCACCGACCTGCGCACCGTGGCCGAGAAGGCCCGGAAGGCGACGAAGGCTGGAGACGTCGAGGCACGCAAGGGCGACGTGGATACTGCTATCGCGGATAAGGCGGAGGCGGACAAGTCCGTGCGTCCGGCCCGTGACGCCTACCGGGACTGCCTCGCCAAGGCCAACGGCTGAGACGAGTGAACCGGACGGCCTCGCCCCTGTGCACAGGGGCGAGGCCGCTTTCTTGTCCCCTCTTCGCGATCGCCGACAGGGCGAACGCTGCCTGATGCGGCACTAGTGACGATGGGCTACCTGGGCAGCGCACGCTCGACGAGGCGGGCGGTGAACTCGGCGAAGATGGCGTGGAAGGCGGGCAAGCGCCGCACCTACCGGCCGTGGGTTCCCGAGCCGGGCCGCTGGCTGCAGTTCGACTGGGGAGAGGGCCCCCGCATCGGTGGGCGTCGGACCTGGCTGTTCTGCGCATGGCTGTCGTGGTCGCAGTTCCGGGTGGTGATCCCGGTCTGGGATTGCACGTTGGGCACACTGGTGGCCTGTCTGGACACGACCTTGCGCCGGATCGGCGGGTCACCGACTTATGCGCTGACCGACAACGCGAAGACGGTCACCGTCGAGCACATCGCCGGGATCCCAGTGCGGCATCCGCAGATGGTTGCCGCCGGCCGGCATTACGGCTGCCAAGTGGTCAGTTGCGTGCCGTACGACCCGGAATCAAAGGGCGGCGCAGAGGCAACGGTCCGTATCGCGAAGGCCGACCTGGTGCCCACGGACGCAAACCTGCTCCCCGCCTACGACTCCTTCGCCGAGCTCGCCGACGCCTGCCGCACCTGGTGTGACACGGTGAACTCCCGACGCCACCGGGCGACCGGACAGATACCCGCCGACCGCCTGGACATCGAACGCACCACGTTGCATGTCTTGCCTGTCGAGCCGCTCGCGCTCGCGCTCGGCGAGGAGCGGCTGGTCGGCTCGGACCGCACGATCAGCTTCAACTCGGTGCGCTACTCGACCCCGCCCGGCTATACCGGCACCCGCGTGTGGTGCCGGGTGGTCGGTGAGGAACTGTCCATCACCGCCCGCACCAACTCCGGGGACCTGTCGGAAATCTGGCGCCACCAGCTCTCCACCCCAGGTGTTCCGCAGATCACCGACGCGCACTACCCCGACCACCCCGACGGCCGCGCCGTCCACCAGCCCAGACTGCAACCGCGGTCGGAAGCCGAGATCGCGTTCGTCGGCATAGGCCCCGGAGCTGGCCGCTGGCTCAAGGAAGCCGGACCCGCCGGCGCCACCCGCATCCGCGCCAAGATGGCCCGCGCGGTTGAGCTGACCACCGTCCTGGGCAACGACAAAGTCGACCAGGCCCTGGGACTTGCAGCCACGGCCGGGCGCTTCGCCGACGCCGACCTGCTCTCGATCCTGGGCCACATCGCGGACAGCAAGCCCGCGGGCGAGGTCGTCCGCGCGGACGAAGTTCACTCCGTCCAGAACGGAACCATCGGCTGGCAGGCCCTGGGCCGCTGACCCGCCCCCCTGCTCGCGCAGCATCCTGACCGCAAGCCACCAAGAGATCGGCGCCTTCATGAGTTTCCCCAACTCGCCCGCCATCCCCGAAGAGCTCGACAAGCTCATGCGCCGCATGCGCCTGCCCTACATGCGCAAAGCAGCCCCTGACGTCCTGGCCACCGCCCGCGCACAACGCTGGGACCCCGCCGAGGTCCTGCGGCTGCTGATAGCCGAGGAGGTCACTGGACGCGACGCGGCCACCCGGCGTCTACGGCACTCGGCGAACTTCCCCACCGGCAAGACCCTGGGCTCCTGGCGGGCTGAGGACTCCACCATCTCCGAGCCCACCCAGAACTCCCTGGTCACCTTGGAATGGATTGGCCGTGCTGAGAACTTGGTGATCGCCGGGCCGAGCGGCAGGGAAAAGTCACTTCACCGAGGGACTCGCCCAGGCCGCGATCGAGAAAGACCTGCGGGTGTCCTGGTTCAACCTGGAGACGCTGAGCACCACTATCGGGAAGTCGAAGGTCGACGGGTCCACCGCCCTCACCGTCGCCCGGATCTGCCGGGCCGATTTGATCGTCATTGATGACATTGGCCTGCTGCCGGTCGACGGGGACGCCGCCGAAGCGTTCTACAGGATCATCGACGCCGCTTACGAACGTCGCAGCATCGCGGTGACCAGCAATATCCATCCTTCGGGCTTCGACACGATCATGCCGAAGACCCTCGCGGGCGCGAGCACCGACCGCCTCATGCACCACGCTCACCTCGTGACCACCACGGGCGACTCGCATCGCCTCGCCGAGGCCCTCGCCGGGAAGGGAGTGGTCCCCTTGAACTGACCTCCAGACGGGAACACCACTGGCCACACGCCTGGGCTTCTAATGGCCATCAGCCTGGACACCAGCGGCCACTCACCTGGGCATCTCAATGGCCGCTGACACCCCGGCCGTCACACGCAAGATGAACCTTGGTGGTCAGCCCGCCGCGGGACCGGCCGAGTGCCTGGCCAGCCGCCGTACGTGCCGGATCTTCCAGTTCGTCCCCCGCCGCCACCCCCTTTTACGGGCACCTGCTGCGTGCTGATGGGCCCGGTTGACTGTGGAGTCGACCGACACCGTCCACTCCACCGACCCGACCGAGTCGTCCCGCACCTGGACCTCCTCAAGCAAGCGGGCCCAGGTACCGTCCGCCTCCCAGCGCGCGAACCGCTCATACACCGTCTGCCACGGCCCAAAGCGGTCCGGCAGGTCACGCCACGGAGCACCCGTCCGCAACCGCCACAACACCCCGTTGATCACCTGACGGTGATCCCGCCACGGACGACCCTGCCCGTCAACACCCGGCAACAACGGCGCTATCCGCTCCCACGCCGTATCCGTCAACTCACCGCGACTCGCCACGAGATCAATGATCGGGCTGGTCACGGTCGGAATCGTACGAGGGGTCGGGCACGAACAAACTCAACCGGTATGTGGTCGCTTTCACCAGGCGCCCGCAGAGGGTGTCCACCCGAGTCGTCTCCCAGTCGACCCGCTCCGGCCCGGCACGCAGACGACGTAGGTGAGCACGCCACTCCGACTCGTCCTGGGTCTCGAAGATCACCTGCCAGTGACCCGCGCCGGGGCTGGTGCGAATTGCCGCCTGCTGCTGGCGTTTCCTCTTCCGCTGTCCTGGCACCGGCCCAGCATCGCTGGCTCGGCACCACCACAGCAAGGTCATTGATCAAGTTTCGAGGCGGCCCGATGGTGATCATTTGTCAGACAGGCTCTAGGGTGCGGGTGCCCTTGCGGGTCCCGAGACGCTCGCGGTGTTCGAGCAGCAGCTTCGCGAGGGCCTCAGCAGTGACCCGGCTGACATCGAGCACGCCGGTGTAGGTGATACTGGTCAACGCGTGAAGCCTCTCGGTACCCGGAACCTGTTCTTCGCAGACCTGTTCCTACCAGGGGCTTCTCGCGTATCTGATGCCGGGTCAAGCCCGTCTGATGTCCCTAATCAGGAAGCTCTCGGATCCGTCGGACGGGCGGCATACCCTGAGCCCCGTCCAAACTATCTGGGAGAGTCATGACAAGTAGGTTCACCGAGTTGGCCGTTGACTGCCACGATCCGGAGAGGCTCGCGGCCTTCTGGTGCGAGGTCCTGGACTTCAAGGTGATCGACCGGAGCGAGGGCAAGGTCGAGATCGGCTCCTGGGTGCCTACCGTCGAGGATGTTCGGGCCCGCCAGATGCCGCCCACCCTGCTGTTCATCCAGGTGCCCGAGGGCAAGACCGTGAAGAACCGGCTTCACCTCGACGCCAGCCCGATCGACGGCAGCACCGAGGACGAGGTGACCAGATTGCTCGGCCTCGGCGCCACCAAGACGGATGTGGGCCAGGGCTCAGACCGAAACTGGGTGGTCATGGCAGACCCCGAGGGCAACGAGTTCTGTGTCCTGCGCACCCTGGCACCGCAGAACTAGGCCGCGAGCGGGCACCCCGTCACACTCCGCAACCATCACGTTGCCGAGAAGACCTCACTGTTCTACCTGCTTATCATCGGCGTGATCGTGTTTGTCACCGACTTCCTCCTCCTCGGTCTGCGCCTGGGGCGCAGGGGCAACGGCAAGCGCCGTGTTCGGTAACCCCTACCAGGCCTCCACGAGAGCGCGATGCGGCTCACCGTGCCCGTAACGTTGGTCAGCGGCGCATCGGAGAACCTACGTACAAGAGCGGTGGACCTTGGGTACGAGTGGAAGGCAGCGCGGTGAGCAATTCGCCGACACCTGCGCTGAAGCCGGACGGTGCTGGCTGCACCCCATCGGCCAGCTCCGGAGCACCGCCTCCTGCACACCGCATGCCGCCACGACGTATGCGCGTAACCTGCCCGGCCGGCATGACATCGGCACCGCGCTGCGGCGGACACCAGCATCGGTGTGGAACGACAATGTGACGGACTGCGCCGCCGCGCTCACTTATTACGCGGTGCTCGCGCTTTTCCCAACCCTCCTGGTCACGGTCTCGCTGATCGGGATCGCCGGCGCCTCGGCCACAGAGAACCTCATCAGCAATGTGATCGCTGTTGTCCCGGCCGAGTCACGCCCGGTAATGCACAGCACGCTCAGGAGCATGGCCGACCAGCGCACAGCTGCCTGGGTTCTGGCGGTCTTCGGCACGATCGGCGCTCTGTGGTCTTCTTCCAGCTACCTGGGAGTCTTCCGCCGAGCCCTGCACGCCATGCACGGCGTCGAGGACCTCCGCCCCGCATGGAGGACAGCACCACGACTGGTGATCACCGCTCTGGTATTGCTCGCGCTCCTGGTCAGCAGCGCCCTGGTGCTCATCCTGACCGCCGAAGCGGCCCCCGCCCTCGGTCGGCTCGTGGGCATGGACCGCATGGCCGGCACCGCATGGAACGTACTGAAGTGGCCACTCCTGCTGGGCCTGGTCGCCGTCCTGGTGCTGGTGTTGTTCCGCTCGGGCCCGGCCCAGACGCGCGGCGTGCGGCAAAGACTTCTGGGAGACGCTCTGGCCATAATTCTGTGGCTCGCCGCCTCCGCCGGCTTCGCCCTCTATGCCTCGCAGGTCGGCACCTACAATCGGCTGTACGGCTCCCTCGCCGGGATCGTCGTCTTCCTGGTGTGGGTCTGGCTGTCCAACCTCGCCCTGCTCATCGGTGCCCAGTTCAACGCCGAACTAGCCAAGATCCACCGCTGATAAGAACCTGCACCTCTCTCACGCCCCAGGGAAACCCGATGGCTGGGCGGTTCGACCAAGGGGCATCAAGGGGGTCCGACTGGAGAATGCCGACAGTGTCGCTAGTGCTGTGACCGGGATGGTTCACCGGGTTCGGGCGGTCGGGGTGAGCTCCGAGTTGGGATGGTCTGGTCAGCGGTGTGGGGAGCCTGTCGTGCCCCCGGTTCTGCGACGATTGCTGAGTGAGCAAGCAAGAGTGGGACACATTGACCAAGTCTGAAGAAGCCTTCATGGTCAATTCCTATGAGATCGACATCCTGGCTGGTGTCTGGGGCGATCTCGACGAAGCCGACCAGTCCCGACCGGTCAACGAGCTGGCGGGAATCTTGCTCGCTCTCATCGATCGTGGGTGGATCGAGGTCTGCCGACTCGCGCCGTGGACCTCCCCCGCCGGGGAGAGCGGGTTCCAGCCCGGCGAGCTGGTGCCTCGTGATCAGCTTCCGGCGATTCTCGAAAACGCGGCCAACTGGGAGTATCCCGAAGACGGGAACTGGATTGGCGCTCTGACCCTGGTCGAGACCGAAGCGGGAAAGAAGATCACTCGTCTTTCTCCCGAGGAGATGGCCGAGTAGGCCGTCGTGGCGGGAAGCCTCAGGCCGCGGCCAACGGTCGGCCGCCCCAGCGGAGGCCCTTCTCGCTGCGGATGCGGGCTCGTTCGCGGCGTTGGGCGGCCAGGAGGTCGGGATGGCGGGCGTTGGCATTGCGCCAGCGCAGATGGCGGTGCAGCTCGCGGGTCTGAACGGTGTGGTTGGGGTGGTTCGAGTTGGCCAGGGTGAACTGCCGCAGCGGCCCGAAGTGCGCCTCGATCGGATTGGCCCAGGAGGCGTTCGTCGGGGTGAAGCACAGCTCGACTTTGTTCTTCCACGCCCACCGGCGGATCTTGGCGCCCTTGTGGGCGGAGAGGTTGTCCAGGATCACGTAAATCGGGGCGCCGTCGGGGCGGGCGGCGCGGATGGACCTGAGTGCGGCCAGGCTGTTGGTGGTGCCCTTGCGGCGGCGGTTGACACCCCAGAGGGTGTCGTCGCCGATGGAGTAGCAGCCGTGGAAGTAAGTCACGCCGTGGGTGCGGTGGTAGGTCGCCGGGACCCGGTCGGGCCAGCCCTGCTCGGCCCAGCAGGATCCGCCGGTCGGGCGTATGCCGAGCGGCCCGAACTCGTCGAACGCGAAAACGTGGTCAGGGAAATGGTCCATGACGTGCTCGATCCGGTCCAGCTTGGCATCGCGGTCAGGATCGGAGGACTCCTTCCAGGTCTTGGTCCGCTGGAAAGTGACACCGCGTCGGGCGAGCAGGCAGCGCAGGGCCTCGCGACCGATGCGGATCACCCGCCCGTGGACTCTGCGGAGGTATGCGGCGAGCTTACGGATCGACCAGCGGGTGAAGGGCTGGGCGAGCTTGGTCGGGCGGGTGGTTGCCGTCTGAACCACGAAGTCCTCGTCCTCAGGACCGAGTTGGCGGGCCGCAGTGGTCCTGGCACAGCGGGTACGGAACGCGCGCCGGGCGCGGGTGTGGATACCGCTTGGGTATAGCGGCAGGTGGGGTGAGTACGCGCAAGCCGAACTCGGGATCAGCAGGGCGCACGCGTACCGGCTGATCGACATCGCGGAGTCGGCCGAAGGGCTGAGCCGGGCGATCGGCGCAGCCGGTGTCCTGACCACGGTGTCACCCGCGGGTGACACCGGTGCGACCGGGTTGATCGATCTGGGACTGTCGCAGCGGGCGCTGCGCGAAGTCCACGGCCGGCTCGATGAACTGACCACCGTCGTCACCGAGCGGCTCACCACAGCAGCCGGGTCTGATGCAGGGTTGGGTGACATCTGAACTGGCTTGCCCTGTAGGGCAGGTGGGAAGGATGTCGCTGTGCCCAAGCCATATCCGGAAGAGTTCCGCGAGGATGTCGTACGGGTCGCGAGGAACCGCGGCCCGGGCGTGACGATCGAGCAGGTGACCGCCGACTTCGGAGTCCACGCGATGACGCTGTGGAAGTGGATGCGCCGGGCGGACATCGACGCCGAGGCAAAGCCCGGTACGACCAGTCAGGAGAGCACGGAACTGCGGGAAGCACGTCGGCGGATCAAGCTGCTGGAGCAGGAGAACGAGGTCCTGCGCCGGGCGGCGGCCTACCTGTCGCAGGCATATCTGCCGGGAAAAGGATCTCCCCGCTCGTGAGAGAGCTGGCCGTGGACGGGGTTCCCGTCACGGTCACGTGCCGGGTCCTCAAGCTCGCCAGACAGCCCTACTATCGCTGGCTCGACAAGCCGGTGGCCGACACCGCGGTCGAGGAGGCGTATCGCGCAAACGCCTTGTTCGACGCCCACCGCGAGGACTCGGAGTTCGGTTACCGCTTCCTGGCCGACGAAGCACGAGTCACCGGAGCCGGCATGGCGGACCGGACCGCGTGGCGGATCTGCCGGGACAACCGCTGGTGGAGTGTTTTCGGTAAGAAGCGCGGCAGGGTCAAGAAGGCAGGTCCGCCAGTGCACGACGACCTCGTCCGCCGCGACTTCACCGCAGATGGTCCGAACAGGCTGTGGCTCACCGACATCACCGAACATCCCACAGCGGAAGGGAAGCTGTATCTCTGCGCGATCAAGGACGTCTTCAGCAAGAGGATCGTGGGCTACTCGATCGACGCGCGGATGAAGTCCCGCCTGGCCGTCGCCGCCCTGGACAACGCTGTTGCCCGGCGTGACAGTGTCGCCGGGTGCGTCCTGCACAGCGATCGCGGGTCGCAGTTCCGGTCCCGGAAGTTCGTCCGCGCACTCGACCATCACCAGATCGTCGGCTCGATAGGGCGGGTCGGAGCGGCCGGCGACAACGCGGCCATGGAGTCCTTCTTCAGCCTGCTGCAGAAGAACGTCCTCGACCGCCGCACGTGGGCCACCCGCCAGGAACTGCGGATCGCCATTGTGACCTGGATCGAGAAGACCTACCACCGACGACGCAGACAAACCTCACTCGGCCGACTGACCCCCGTCGAATTCGAATCCGTCATGACCACACCGGCCCGCCAGGCCGCGTGACCGAACCTGTCACCCAACCCTGCATCAGACCCTCGTGCACGATAAGCATTCGAGCGCGCCAGCGGAGCCTGCTGTCAAGGGGCGAGGCTGTGACCAGGATGGATCCAGCCGCGGGAAGGCGTCAACGCTTATCGTGCACGGGGTCGTTAGCGTTCGATGTGGAAGCGGCTTTGGGAGATGACGGACTGGCGGAGTTTCGTGGTGAAGTCGGGACTGCGGGCGATGCGGTCAACGCCTCCGGCCTTGTTCTGCCGGAGGGCTGCTTTGAAGTTTTGGTCGAGGGCTCCAGCCATGCGTTCCATGAGGTCGTTGCTGAGGTGGGCCAGATCGATGTTGAGCAGATCCCGGGTAGTGGGCTGACGCAGCCGGGTGAGCGTGTACGCGGAGACGCATGCCAGGGGATATAACCAGTTCTCAACGGTCTTGCCGAGCAGGGGCCGGTCTTGGGAGTACTGGGACAGGAAGCGGCGGAGCCGCACGTGCACATCCAGGGAGAGACGGTAGATGTCCAGGTCGTTCCGGGGCGAGAAGATCTGGCTGTAATGCTTGTCGTCCAGTAGTAGGGCTTCTGAGTGCCTGAGCGCGGTGTGTGGTTCCCGCAGCGCGAAGGCGGTAAATTCCCTGGCCAGGCGGGCCATGCTAACGACTTGGTCGAGAGGGAATCCGAGGTTGCGGTAGTAGCTTGCCCGGCGCTCGTAGTGATAGCCACCGGAGTGGGTGAGGCTTTCCTCAATGTCCTTCTGGATGGACTCGGTGGCCCGCAGAGCGCCAGCGGGGAGCTGTGTTTGGCTGTTGGTGGCTCGGATGATCCGGTCACGAGTGGTGCCGTGTTCCGGGGCCACCACGATTTTGACCAGCAGGGATGCCGTTCCCATCGGAGCGAGCAAAGGCGTCGCCCGGACCGGTGGCCGTTACGTCGGTTCCCGCCCTGGCCTGGTCACCTGGCCAGGGCAGGAACCGGATTACGCGCCGACGCGACGCCACTGCTGGCCGGTGCCTCCGTTGGGCGTCTGCTGCTCGATCGTTGCCCCGTTCGCCGTGGAGTCCCCGGTGACGCCGAGGGCCTTGCCGCCGCGGACGCAGGTGATGGTGACGTAGCCGTCACCGGTGTCCGTGATCTTCCACTGGTGGCTGGTGGTGTGCTCGGGCGTCCACTGTGTGATCTTTGCTCCGGCGTCCGTCGTGCCACCCCACACGGACAAGGTCAGGGGTGTGCTGCTGTGGGTGGTGTAGATCTCGTACAGGCCGCCTCCGACCGGGATGAACCGGAACTGCTGATTCGCCGCGGAGCTCGGGGTGTACTGGATCAAGCCTGTGCCATTGGCCGTCGAGGCGCCGGGTACGTCAAGCGCCTTGCCCGTCTTACGGTTGACCAGCTGAAAAACGGTGTGCTGCGCAGGCGGCGCGACGGTCACGGACCCGGCGGACGGGATGGTGACCTTGCTGCTCCAGGTACCGAACACGACCGTGGTGGTCCTGCCCGCGGCTCCACGCAGCGTGGCACTCGTGACCTGGCCGGCCTTCCAGCGCATGCCGAGCGTGAAGCCGCCGCGTACGCCGATCCCGCTGACGGAGCCGGTTGCCCACGCCTTGGGCAAGGCCGGGAGGAGCTCGACCCGTCCGGGACGGGACTGCACCAGCATCTCGATCATGGCCACCGACGCGCCGTAGTTGGCGTCGATCTGGAAGACCGAGCTGCTCCCAAAGCTGTACATGTCGAACATGTTGATCGCGCTGCCGTTGCTGAAGTTCACCGACGGCCTCAGCACGTCCAGGACGAGCTGGTACGCCTTGTCCGCATGCTTCAGCTTGGCCCAGCACATGGACCGCCAGGCGCTGGCCCAGCCGAAGCTAGCCATGCCGCGCGCTTCGAGCAGCTTGGTGGCGCCCGAGATGAGGGCCGCCGGAGAGTGATCTAGGGCGATGCGGTCGCCGGGAAAGAGACCGATGAGTGGTGACAAGTGGCGGTGGGTGGTCTCGCCCAGATTGTCGTCGCTCATCCACTCCTCGAGCCAGCCGCTGGTGGCGCTGACCTCGGGCATGTACAGCCGGTTCTGAAGCCCCGCGACGGTCGAGGCATACGCGCCGTCCGTGCCGAGGGCCGAGGCTGCGGCCCGGTAGTTCTCGAACAACTGCCAGACGAGTTCCTGTGCGTAAGCGATGCCGCGGGCGTCCTGCGGGCCGTGTTCGGGTGACCAGTCGTGGTCGTCGACCAGGACCTGGCGCGTGCCTCCGGTCGCCGGGTCGGGCACGGTCATGGTGATCAGCCGTGACTCCCAGAACTCGCAGGCGCCCTTGAGCAGGGGATAGATCTTGGCGAGGTGGGCGATGTCCAGGGTGTACTCGTAGTGCTCGTACAGGGAGTTGCACATCCAGGCGTTGCCGGCCGGGTGCCACCACCAGCCGTTGCCGCCCCAGATGTTCGTGGAGATCCCCATGGTCCAGCCGGCCACCTTGCCGGAGGTGTTGCGGAACCGGTTGCGGGAGTCCTGGAAGAGGTTCTTGGTGGTTGCCTGCCAACCGGGCAGCTGAGCGACGCAGTAGTCGGTGAACGCGTCGAAGCACTCGGACAGGCCCACCCGGTCCGGCAGCCAGTAGTTCATCTGGACGTTGATGTCGCTGTGGTAGTCGGCCATCCAGGCCGGGGTGTTGCTGTCGAGCCAGAGGCCCTGCAGGTTGGTGGGGAGACTGTCGCGGGAGCCGCAGATGGTCAGATAGCGGCCGTACTGCAGGTAGGACGTCTCCAGTTCCGGGTCGGGTGCGGAACCGGTCGCCGCACGGGCGGCCAGCCGTGCGGGCGTGTCCATCGCCCGCTGTGCGGCGGACGAGGTGCCCAGCTTGACCGTCGTCCGCCGGTCGAGACGCTGGAAATCGGACGCGTGTGTGGCCAGCAGTGCCGTACCGGCGACCGCCGCCGCCTGCGACGCCTTGGTACGGGCCACGTCCAGGGGAACGAGCGAGGTGTCCTTGTACGCGATGGACGCGTCGGCTTTGTAGTTGGTGCCGCCCGAGATGATCAGCACCACCTCGGTGCAGTTGCTGAACGTCACCTTGGTGCCGGACGCCGAAACAGAGCCGCCCTTGCCGGCAGCCTTCACCAACGTCGCGTACTTCAGGGAGTTGGGCAGTGCCGTCGCGAACGACGCCTCCGCGGCGCCCGCGTTGGCCGTCACGCTCTCGCTGCGCGTTCCCGCCAGGGTCATCGACCCGGTGTACGAACCACCGCCGCTCTGCGTCAGCCGCACGACGATCACGTCGTCCGGGTGGCTGGAGAACACCTCGCGCCGGTACGTCACGCCACGGAGCTTGTAGGACGCGGTGACCAGGCCGTTGCTCATGTCCAGCGTGCGGCGGTAGCCGCTGATCGCCCCGGTCGTGTGCGCGGGGATGTCGAGGAACGCCTTGGCCAGCATCCCGAACGTACCGAAGTTCCCCGTTTCGTAAGGGAATTGCCCGTCCGACTGGAGGGCGTCGTTGGCATGCCCCGTCCAGAGTGTCGCATCCGACAGGATCATCACGTCACGGGACGGGTCGCCGGTGACGAGAGCACCCAGGCGGCCGTTCCCGATGGGCAGCCCCTCCTCGATGATCCGGTTCTCGGCGCCCGGCTTGGAATACCAGAGGGTCACGGCGTCGCTCTCCGGCACCAGCGACAGCGTGGCCGCTCGTGGCACAGCGGCAGCACTCGTGGAGAACTCCGGCAACGAGGACAGTGCGAACAGCGCACCCAGCGATGCCGCGGTGCGCAGTACACCGCGGCGAGTCATTCCGCCGGGGTCTTCGGCGGGTGGCAGGGCAGATGAATGACGGGACATGGGCGTGCGGCTCCTTGTGAGGGCAGTACTCGGGATCCGACGGCAGCAGGACGTCGCCTGGGGCAGAAGTTCAGTGGCACGGAGAAGCGCTGTCAATGACTTGCGCAGAGATTTCCTATATGATCTGGTCCAGATCTGGTGACCGTCAGCATCCCGGACGCTGCGCCCAGAGGGAGTCATCGCCGCCGCCCCCGCTTCGTAGAGTTGCGCTCCACCTGCCCCTGACCTTGCGTAAGTTCTTGGGGGAGGGGGAGTGATGCGCACCTTGAGGAAGAGTCGTCGAGCAAACTCTTGACGTGGCGGCATCGTTCGCTGAGTATCGGCTCATCAATTTCCTATTTGATTTTCAGGAGGTGGAGGAGATGGTCCTCCGAACCAGAGCTGCGCTGCCGGGGATTCTCGCCGTGGTCGTTCTCATGGCGGGCTCCGCGGCGTGCACCGTGAAGTCCTCGGACGAACCGATGGGTGACCGTACCCAGGCGTCGGGCAAGAGCGGTGCCGGCACGGCGGAGCTCGCGGACGCGTCCGGCACCAAGGTGGCACTCGTGCCCGGTGGCGCCCACCCCTACTTCCAGCCGTGGAAGACAGCCGGAGCCGCCGCCAAGAAGTCGTACGGCCTCGGGGACGTGACCTTCGACGAGACCGCCGAGTGGGACCAGCAGAAGCAGAACAACCTGCTCTTCACCCTCGGCGCGCGTGGGTACAACGCGTTCGGGGTGTTCGGGGTCTCGCCGACGGACATCAACACCACGTTCGCGGATCTCAAGTCGCAGGGTTTCGCGGTGGCTTCGCTGGCATCGTGTCCCGCCGGCGGCAGGAACGAGGCCGATTTCTGCCTGTCGACGGACGTCGAGCTCGCCGCGTACAAGGCGGCTCAGGCGGCGATCGAAGCCATGGGCGGCAAGGGCACGCTGGTCCACCTCACCGGCAACAACGTCGACGCGAACACACAGCTGCGGATGAAGGGCGTCGCCAAGGCGGTGAGCGAGTCCGGAGGCAAGGTCAAGCTGCTCCAGACCATCACCGATATCGACAAGGACCTCCAGACCGCCCAGAAGGCGGTGTCCGACCTGCTCGCGGCCAAGGGCAACCAGATCCAGGGCATCGTCGCCACCGCCTACAACCCCGCGGTCGCCGCCGCCGATGCGGTCAACAGTTCGGGATCGGCGGCGAAGGTGGTTGCCATCGACGACGATGCCAAGATCCTCGACTCGATCCGCAAGGGTTCCGTCGCGGCGACCGTTGTGCAGAACCCGGTGGGGCAGGCAGACCTCGGAGCGTGGGCGCTCGCGCTCCTGCAGACGAAGCAGTGCACCATGCGCAAGCCCGGCGTGATCGTGGACTCCGGCTCCTTCGTCGTCACCAAGGAGAACGCAACGACGTACGACGGCGACCGGAAAGCGAAGACCAAGCAGCTCAAGACGCAGTTCGCCGGCGAGCTTCTCGACTGCAACTGACACTGCTGCCCGGCACTACAGAAACCGGACCTCGCACGATGAGCATCATCACGACCGCCACGGCCCTGCTGGCCGACATCGCCGTGGAGACGGACCGCACCGACGCGGTGCAGGCCTTCGTCAAGCAGGAGACGATCCTGGTCCAGATCACCACCGCGGACGGTCTCCAGGGAACCGGCTACGCGTACACGATCGGCACCGGGGGGACCTCCGTCCTCTCTCTGCTCCAGGAGCATCTGCTGCCCCTCCTCGTGGGTGAGGACGCACGCAACGTCGAGGCCCTGTGGCAACGACTGTTCGCCACGACCCGGGCGACCACCACCGGGGCCATCACCTCCCTCGCGCTCGCCGCCGTGGACACCGCTGTCTGGGACCTGCGATGCAAGCGCGCGGGCGAACCCCTGTGGCGGCTGGCGGGCGGCCATCGCCGCGAGGTGCCGGTGTACGACACCGAGGGTGGCTGGCTCCACCTGGGCACCGACGATCTGGTCAAGTCGGCGCTTGCGGCCCAGCAGGCCGGATGGGCGGGCGTCAAGATCAAGGTGGGCAAGCCGCACGTCTTCGAAGACGCGGAGCGACTGCGCGCCGTGCGCGAGGCGGTGGGCCCGTCGTTGCACATCATGACGGACGCCAACCAGTCGCAGACCATCTCCTCGGCGCTCCAGCTGGCGGCTGCGCTGGAGCCCTACGACCCGTACTGGCTCGAGGAGCCCATGCCGGCCGACGACCTCAGTGGCCACGCCCGCCTGGCGAGGTCCACGAGGATTCCCGTGGCCGTCGGCGAGTCGATGTACTCGATCATGCAGTTCCGCAACTACCTCGAGGCGGGCGCCGCTTCCATCGTGCAGGTCGACGCGGCTCGTATCGGCGGCATCACTCCGTGGCTGAAGGTCGCGCACATGGCGGAGAGCCACAACGTCATGGTCTGTCCGCACTTCCTGATGGAACTGCACGTCAGCCTCGTCGCTGCCGTGCCCAACGGGAAGTTCGTCGAGTACATCCCGCAGTTGCGTGCGGTGACGCGGTCCGAAATGACGGTCCGCGACGGCGTGGCCCTCGCCCCCGACGAGCCGGGTATCGGCATCGACTGGGACATGGACGCCATCGACAATCGGAGGGTGTCGTGAGTACACCCGTCGCTCCCCCCGAGGACGACATAGCCACCGCAGAGCCGCCCACTTCGCCGCGCACGGCGCACAAGACTCCGTTCTGGGTGAACCAGCGGCTCGGCCTGCTCGTGCTTATCGTCGCCCTGTGCGCCCTGTTCGGTGTCCTGCGCCCCGCCTTCTTCGACGAGCGGCTCGTACTGTTCCCGCTGCTGCGCGACATCGCGACGCTCACCGTCGTGGCCCTCGCGCAGATGGTGGTCCTCTCCGTCGGACACATGAATCTGGCCGTCGGCCGGATGGCCGCCTTCGGCGCCCTCTTCGCAGGGTTCGGTTATGACCGGCTGGGCCTCCCACTTCCGCTCGGCCTGCTGCTGTGCCTGGTCGCCGGCGCCGGTATCGGAGCCGTGACCGGCTGGATCATCGCCCGCACGGGTGTGAGCGCCTTCGTGGTGACGCTTGCCATGGACTTCGCACTGCTGGGGCTGGTGTCGTTGATGTACTCGGCTCTGACCGAGAACGCCGCCTTCACGACCAGACCGGCCGGGCTCTCCGAACTGCGTTCGGCCTCGCTGGGCGACATCTGCGTCGGGCCCGTGTGCGGTTCCCCTGCGATACCGCAGATGATCCAGTTCACTGTGCTCGCGATGGCCGGCCTCGGCTTCCTGTACGGCTGCACCCGTCTTGGGCGGGAACTGCTGCTTACCGGCGCGAACCCGGCGGCGGCAGAGCTGTCCGGCATTCCCACGGGCCGCCGCGTCATCCTTGCGCACGCCCTTTCCGGACTGCTTGCCGCGCTCGCCGGCTTCATGGCCGCCGTCGGCACCGGAACGTTCCGCGCGTCCATCGGTGACGACTTCATGCTGCCTTCGTTCCTTGGCGCGGTGCTCGGCGGGACCCTGCTCACCGGCGGTGTCGTCTCGGTGATCGGCGCGCTGCTGGGAACGTCCTTGGTCGGCGTCATCCGCAAGGGCCTCGACCTGCTGGGCGTCGGCCTCGAGAGTCTGAACATCTACCTCGGCTGCGTTCTGCTGCTGGCCCTGTCGGCCGACCGCGTGCGCACCGTCGTGTCCTATCGCAAGGTGGTGCGCTCCACATGATCACGATCAACGATGGGGGAGTGACGACCGGTGCGGCTCTGCGCCGATTCTCCCGCTCGACGACGATGACCCTGCTGTGCGTCGCTGTGGCCGGCTACATCGCCCTCGGCGTGACCTCGTCGGGCTCGTTCTTCAGCGGTCCCTCCGTGCGCACCTTCCTGCAGTACCTGGCCACGCCGATCCTCATAGGCCTCGCCCAGATGGTCGCTCTGTGCGTAGGACAGCTCAACCTGGCGGTCGGCGCCCTCGGCGGCTTCAGCGCTTGCCTGATGGGCGTGCTGATGGCCGACAGCGGCGTCCCGGCCCCCGTCGCCGTGCTGGTGGGTGTGCTGACGGCGACCTTCGTCGGTCTGGTGACCGGCCTGTTCATCGTGGCGACGCAGATCAACGGGTTCATCGTCACGCTCGGCACGATGACCATTCTGCTGGGGGCGCAGTACCGGCTGTCCGGCACCCGCACGATCGACGGCTACTCCGAGACGCTCAGGGATCTCGGCCGGGTCGCCCCGCTGAACATTCCACTGGTGTTCGTGGTCGCACTCGCCTCGGCCGCCCTGCTCGCGGCGTTCATGTACCGCACCACAGCGGGCCGCCGCCTGCTTGCTGCCGGCGGCAACCCGTTGGCGGCCAGACTGTCCGGCATCTCCACCGACCGGCAGATCGTCCTCGCCCACACCGTCTCGGGCCTGTTGGTCGGCGTGGCCGCGGTGGTCGCGACGGCGTCGCTGCCGGGCGTCAACCGCAGCGTCGGCGGCGACTGGCTGCTGCCGAGTTTCGCAGCGCCGATCATTGGCGGTGTCGCTCTCACCGGCGGTTCCGTCGCGGTGTTCGGCACCGTGCTGGCGGCCTTCGTAATGCGGCTGATCGACTCGGCCCGGGCTCAGTACTCACTCGACCCGAGCTGGGTCAACTTCCTCATCGGCCTGGTCGTGCTGGGCACCGTGCTCGGTGGGCGCGTACATCAGTCACATCTTGAGAAGAAGGGCAAGGCTCAAGGACGTACTCCGCCGGCGCCAGTGGGTACCGGCGGCAAGGCGGACACAGCCCTGCCGAGCGCGGGAGGTGCGCGATGAGCAACGTTCTCCTGGAATGCCAGGACATCGTCAAGATCTTCCCCGGAGTACGGGCCCTGGACGGCGTCGGGCTTCGCCTGACGGCAGGCTCGGTGCACGCCCTGCTCGGTGAGAACGGCGCGGGGAAGTCCACCCTGATCAAGGTCCTGACCGGCGTGCACGCGCCCGAGGGCGGGCGTCTGACCTGGCTTGGCGATGATGTGCACCTGCGCTCCCCCCTGGAGGCCACCCGCACCGGTATCGGCGTCGTCCACCAGGAACGAAACCTCATCCCCGGCTTCTCGGTCGCGGAGAACATCACGCTTCAGGACCCGCCGTCGCGCCGCGGGTTCGTGGACCGGGACGCGATGACGGCTCCCGCACTCAACTGCCTGGGAGAACTGGGCCTGGACATCGATCCGCACATGCCGGTTCGTGAACTGTCCGTGGCACAGCAGCAGCTCGTGGAGATCGCGAAGGCCCTGTACACCGAAAGCAAGGTGCTGCTCCTCGACGAGCCGACCGCCTCCCTCTCCCCGCAGGAGGCGGAGCGTCTGTTCGAGGTCGTCCGGCGGCTGACCGCCAGGGGAACCTGCGTAGTCTTCGTGAGCCACAAGCTCGAGGAGGTCTTCGCCCTCTGTGACACCGTCACCGTGCTCCGCGACGGCAAGTCCGTGCTCGAATCCTCGTCCCTGGCCGACCACACCCACGATGACGTGGTCAGCATGATGGTGGGCCGCGCGCACGCCGCGACCGCGATGGAACCCCGCACGGTCGACGCCACCGCCGCCCCGGTGCTCTCGCTCGACCGGCTCTCCACTGCCGACGGGCACGAGGGCATCTCCCTCGACGTACGGCCCGGTGAGATCGTCGGCCTGTACGGTCTGGTCGGCGCCGGGCGCAGCGAACTCGTCAAGGCGGTGCTCGGTCTCGACCGGGTGACCGGCGGTGAGATCCGGGTGCACGGCAACCCGGCCCGGATCAGCTCCCCACGTCAGGCGCTCCACGAGTACGGCATCGGCTATCTGACCGAGAACCGTAAGGAAGAAGGCGTCTTCCTCGAGCAGCCCGTCCACCGGAACATCACCGTGACGGTGTGGCGGAAGTTGGCCAAGGCACTCGGTTACGTCTCCGCCCGACAGGAGCGGGACGTGGCGCAGGATCTCGTCGACCGCCTGGGCATCCGCGTCTCGGGGCTCGGGCAGAACGCCGGCGAGCTGTCCGGAGGCAACCAGCAGAAGGTGAGCCTGGCGAAGTGGCTCGCGGCCGACACCCGTCTGCTCATCGTCGACGAGCCCACCGTGGGCGTCGACGTCCGTACCAAGCACGCGTTCCACGAGCTCCTGTGGGGGCTGGCCGGCGAGGGCCTGCCCATCGTGCTGATCAGCAGTGACCTCACCGAGATGATCACACTGGCCGACCGTGTCGTGGTGATGGCCGACCACCGCATCCGCGGCGAGGTCGCGAACGACCGCGACTACGAGAGGATGAGCGGCGACATCATCCGCATCATCCACGACCGGGCGATCTCGGCCGTGACCGCGAAGACGGACGCCGGATGAAGCGCGTGGCACAAGTGATCCAGGTCCGTCCGGAGAAGATCGACGAGTACCGCGATCTGCACCGCGACGTTCCGCAGCCGGTGCTGGACCGGCTCCAGGCCTGCCACATCGCCAACTACTCCATCCACCTTCTCGGCGACCGGTTGTTCGGCTACTTCGAGTACCACGGCGAGGATCTGGCGGCGGACTCGGCCCGCATGGCCGCCGACGAGGCGACGCAAGCCTGGTGGCGGCTCACCGATCCGTGCCAGGAGCCCGTCGAGGAGGCGGTGCCAGGACAGCGCTGGGCATCGATGGAGCAAGTGTTCCTCATGGAGTGACCGTCCGGAGTCCGTCCCTCGCCTCCCCCCGTACTCCCTACCGAACAGGACTTCCGTTGTCTGCAGAGGCCACTGCGCGGATCGTCGCTCTGGACACCTATGACATCCGCTTCCCGACCTCCCGGGAGCTGGACGGCTCGGACGCGATGAACCCCGATCCCGACTACTCCGCGGCGTATCTGACCCTGCGTACCGACGCTGCCGACGACCTGGCAGGCCACGGCTTCGCCTTCACCATCGGCCGCGGCAACGAGGTGCAGGTGGCGGCGATCGAAGCACTGCGCCCGCACATCGGCCGTTCCGTCGACGAGCTGTGCACCGATCCCGGTGCGATCAGTCGTGACCTGATCGGTGACAGCCAACTGTGCTGGCTCGGACCCGAGAAGGGTGTCATGCACATGGCGGTGGACGCCCTCGTCAACGCCGTCTGGGACCTGGCGGCCAAGCGTCAGGGCAAGCCGCTGTGGCAGCTGCTCGCCGATGCGGATCCCGAGTGGCTGGTCGGCCAGGTGGACTTCCGGTACATCGCGGACGCGCTCACCGAGCAGGACGCGCTCGCTGGTCGTCCTTCCCCACCAGCTGCCCGCAGCCGCTGCGGCGGCCCGCCGTCTGCCCGGCCTCAGATTCGTACTCGACCACGCGGGCAAGCCGGCCATCGCGAAGATGGAAGCCGAACCGTGGGCCTCGCACCTGCGTGACCTCGCTGTTGGACCGAACGTCTTCTGCAAGCTGTCGGGTCTGGTCACCGAGGCGGACTGGAAGCACTGGAGAATCGAAGACCTGCGCCCCTTCGCCGACACGGTTCTCGACGCCTTTGGCCCTGAGCGGGTGATGTTCGGATCGGACTGGCCCGTGTGCACCCTGGCGGCCGACTACGCCACCGTGTTGGGCACCGCATGTGGGCTCACCACTCGACTCGACCCCTACGAACAGGCATGCGTTCTCGGGGGCACAGCCCGCGAAGCCTATCGGCTGACGTTGCCGTAGCAGTCCCCACCCCAGGCACAGCACAGGAGCGCTCCACGCGAAAGCGCACCAAGAAAGGAACCACCCCATGAAGCTCATGCGCCTCGGCCCGGTCGGCAGTGAACGTCCGGCGGTCCTCGCGGACGACGGCCGACTGTACGATCTCGCGCCGCTGACCACCGACATCGACGGCGCGTTCCTGGCCTCGGGCGGGATCGCACGCACCGAGCGGGCGCTGGCCGCAGGCGACCTGCCGATGCTCGACGGCGGCGGACTGCGCGTAGGGGCACCCGTCGCCCGACCCGGCAAGGTTGTCTGCATCGGGCTCAACTACCGTGACCACGCCGAGGAGACGGGTGCGAACGCTCCCGAGCGGCCCGTCGTCTTCATGAAAGCGGCCGACACCGTCGTGGGCCCGTATGACACCGTCCTCGTCCCGCGCGGATCGGAGAAGACCGACTGGGAGGTGGAACTGGCCGTGGTCATCGGTGCACGGGCACGCTACCTGGACAGCCCGGACGCCGCTCTCACTGCCATAGCGGGCTACACGATCAGCAACGACGTCTCGGAACGCGCGTATCAGCTCGAGCTCTCCCCGCAGTGGGACCTGGGAAAGTCCTGCGAGACGTTCAACCCGCTGGGCCCGTGGCTGGTCCCCCGTGACCGGATCGACGACCCCCAGGACCTGGGGCTGCGCCTGAGCGTCAACGGCGTGCAGCGACAGAACGGCACCACCAAGAACATGGTCTTCAGCGTCGCCCACATCGTCTGGTACCTCAGCCAGTACATGGTCCTCGAGCCCGGAGACATAGTGAACACCGGTACTCCGGCGGGAGTTGCACTGGGGCTCCCCGGCACTCCCTACCTCCGCGCCGGGGACGTGGTGGAACTCGAGATCGACGGTCTCGGGACACAGCGACAGACGCTCGATCAGGCCTGATCGATGTCACGTGTTCGACGGAGTCCGACCGTGTCCGACGGGCCTCCGGGGCGCCTCGCGCCAGAGGCTGCCCCGGGCGCCGCCGCCCTCTCGCTAAACTACCGATGTCCTCACAAACCCCGAGCCACAGGAGAGCGGATGCCCCAGCACGACCCTTCCGCGGCCGGGGCAGGGGAGCCGGACGAGAAGCCACGAGACGCGCCTCCTGCCCGTCAGGTCCTCTCCGACAGCGTCTACGAAACCATCAAGGCCATGGTCATGGACCACGGGATCGCACCCGGTGCCCGCGTCGGCATCGAGGCCCTCTCACGCACCCTGGGCGTGTCGCCCACCCCGGTGCGCGAAGCGCTGGCCCGACTCGAGGCCGACGGTCTGGTGGTGAAGCGTTCGCTCTCGGGATACCGCGCGACCGAACTGCTGACCCGCCAGGGCCTCGAGGAACTCTTCGAGATGCGACTCCTGCTCGAACCGAGGGCAGCCGCACTGGCCGCGGTCAACGCGACCGAGGAACAACTCGACTCCATCGAGCGGATAGTGGAGGAGATGCGGGCGCATCCGGGGCCGACCGGACGCTACGCGGACTACCGTGACTTCGCCGCTCTGGACCAGCGCTTCCACGACGCGATCGCCCTGGCCTCGCACCGGCCACTGCTCGCCGACGCGGTGGAACGCCTCCACGCGCATCTGCACGTCTTCCGGCTCGCCAGCGCGAAGGCGACCGAGGACCCGACGCTGGAGGAACACGAGCGTGTGCTACGCGCCATCCTGCGCGGCAAGGCCGAGCGCGCCGCCGAAGCCATGGCGGACCACCTGACGCACAGCCTCGAGCGCCAGCTCAGCCAGGAGACGAAGGGCTGACCTGTCGTGGAGGAGCCACGGCTCTCGCGCGGCACCCTCACTGCCCTCCCACCGAGCAGGGAGGTCTGCCGGCACGTGGTCCTGGGGGCGGCCCCGCGCCTCAACCACTGGAAGGAGAGGTTCCGATGCGCGCCGATCCGTTTGTCACCTGCGTCAACGACGCCCTTTATCCGTCCACGGCCATCGCCACCGTCAAGCTGCTCGAACGCCTCGGGGTGATGGTGACCTTTCCGTCCGCGCAGCCCTGATGTCGTCGTTCGAGCCCATGCTCGGCATCGCCCGACTTCACAATCTCGCCCTCACGGGATCACTCTCGCCCCATACGTGACAGCCTTTAGGCGTACACGGTCCAGGGGAGATGTGCGGGCGTGACGGCGAGCTCGTCCTGGATGCTTGGCAGTGCGATGTTCGCGGACGAGTCGTCCAGCACCTGGAGTAGCTGGGCTGGAGCGATCACCAGCGGCGGGACCATCTCACTGCCAGCTTGCGCCAGTTCCTTTATGCCGGGATTCCGTGTATCGCGGGCGTATCGAAAATCGCATACGCCACCACAACGGCCCTCCGTCTCCAATGGGGGCATGAACCGCAACGCATCCCTGTCAGCACCGCCCCGCCGCACGCGCAGGATCGTGCTCTTCAGCCTGGCGATCCTCGGCATGGCGAGCGCCCTGTTCGTCGTGCGGCGGCCGCTCATGATGTCCGCTCCGAGGTGCATGGCCGGGCGGTGGCACGGCTGCTTCGACACGTTCAACGGTGTGGTGCTCATCATGCTGGTCGCGCTGCCGTTGGCCGCGCTGGTGGTGTGGGCTGTGGCGTGCCGCCGGCGTCACATCGGCGTGGCGGATGTCGCTGGCCGAGGTGGGCATGGTCCACGGGACGGTGCCGTTCCCGTGGATGACCATGATGCCGGGCGCCGGGGCCGGCACCGTTCCCGCCCGGGTGAGCCTGGTGCCGCTGCGGGACCTGGTCACGATGGGGCCGCTCGGGATCGTCGGCAACCTGCTGATCTTCGCGGCGCTGGGGTTCTTCGCCCCGATGCGGTTCGCGGCGCTGGCGTCCGTGCCCCGGATCCTGGCGCTCGGGGCGGGCTGCTCGGTCCTGGTCGAAACCGCACAGTACGTCCTGCGGCTGGACCGGGTGTCCTCCGTGGACGGTGTACTGGTCAACGTCGCCGGCGCCGTGCTGGCCGCGCTGGCGTCGCGCCGCTGGTGGCGCAGTACGGCGGAAGCGACGTCGGACCGGCTTCGCGCCGCGCTGACACCGGCAGGCTGAGTCGCGTGTCCGGTGCGCACACGCCTTGGCATACGTCGGCGATATGTTGTGCTGCTTAAGCTTCGGACATGCGCGTACTGATCGTGGAGGATGAGCCCTACCTGGCCGAAGCCGTCCGCGACGGTCTGCGGCGGGAGGCGATCGCCGCCGACATTGCCGGCGACGGCGACTCCGCCCTGGAACTGCTCAGCGTCAACCCCTACGACCTCGCGGTCCTCGACCGCGACATCCCCGGCCCCTCAGGCGACGAGGTCGCCCGGCGTATCGTCGCCTCCGGCAGCGGCACCCCGATCCTCATGCTCACCGCTGCCGACCGGATCGACGACAAGGCTTCCGGGTTCGGGCTCGGCGCCGACGACTACCTCACCAAACCGTTCGATCTGCGGGAGCTCGTCCTGCGGCTGCGGGCACTCGACCGCAGACGCGCGTACTCCCGCCCTCCGGTCAGCGAGATCGCGGGCCTCCGGCTGGACCCCTTCCGCCGCGAGGTCTTCCGCGACGGACGCTACGTCGCGCTCACCCGCAAACAGTTCGCAGTGCTCGAAGTACTCGTCGCCGCCGAGGGCGGAGTCGTCAGCTCCGAAGAGCTGTTGGAACGGGCCTGGGACGAGAACGCCGACCCCCTCACCAACGCCGTGCGCATCACCGTCTCCGCACTGCGCAAACGGCTCGGCGAACCATGGATCATCGCCACGGTGCCGGCGTCGGCTACCGGATCGACACCGGTAGGGACACCGTCGCCCCCGGCAGGGGCACCACAGACCCCGGCAGTACGCATGCGTAGACGCCCAGGGCTCAGCGCCCGACTGAAACTCACCCTCAGCTATGCCCACTAGATCGTTGACTGGAAGTTCGGTGCAGGCCAGGGTGACCCGTGGCAGCGATTGTTCAGCTGCCCGTAACGGTTCCACCGATCCCACAACTGATGGAACGCCAGCCCACTACACAAGGGATCGACTGCTGGCCAGCAGGAATAGCGAAGCGCTGCTGGAGTCGAGAAGGGCCGCCTCCCGGAATCTGGGAGGCGGCCCCTCTTGGTGTGCGGATTGATGAACAGCGACCTTCGGCTCGATTACCTCAGATGAAGTTTGAGCTGATGGTTGTGTTCTGTGTGCTCGACTACGACTCCGGTGACCGAATCACCCACCTCGGGCCAGATCACCGTATAACCATCGACGCCGCCGTGATGCATTCCCGCCACATCCGCGAAAGCCTCACTCAGTTGCAAACCCTCCACCGAAATGAAGATTCCGAAGGGCGCGATCTCTTCGACGGTGCCGTTGACCGTGGACCCGTAGGGGAACTTCCGCTTGGCGGCAGCCCATTCGTCACCTGTCATCTGTGCCACAGCCTCTCGTACGAGTTCAGCTGACCGAACATTGCGGTAGGGATCGGTACTTCTACTTCATCGCTACCTTCATACTGCTTCTCGTAGCCCTTGAAGTAGCGATTGTAGTCGTCCTCGGGGATTCGAATTTCGATGACACCATCCCCGTAGTACCGAGCGTACTTGTCCTCCACCAGGCTGTGCTTCCTTCCGAAGTACGCCATACCCTCCTCCTTAGCCGAAGAAGGAAAGTCCGCCGCCTGGTATCCGTTCTTGTACTGGCCTGCTCCCTTCCCGCTCTGAGGTGCCTTGAAGAGGGAGATGTAGCCGTCACTGTCGCCGTACTTCTCCTTCTTGGGCGCAGGCGGCGTGCTGGGCTTGGGCGCAGGCGGCGTCTTCTTCTTGGGCATGGCGCCCGGCGACGGCATGCTGGAGGGCTTCCTGCCGACCAGATCGGCCACCATGCTGGGAAGGGTGTACGTCCACTTGTCTGTGTTGTAGCCCTGACCCGCAGCCCAGTTGTCGAACGTAGCGCCGTAGTCGCAACCGGGCGCACCGGCCCCGCCGTTCCAGCAGTCGCCATCGACGAGCCAGCCACCGTACGACGCCGTGTCCGGAACGTTCGACACCAGGCCGTAGAAGATTTCACCGGTGCCCATGTAGATACCGCTGGCGGTATCCGCGATGGCGTCCCCGGTGGCGTCGACCGCGCTCTCGCACCAGTCGATTCCGAAGCAGTGCCCGTCGAGCTCGACATTGCTGACCGGGTTGCCGCCCGAGAAGGCGTACCGGTTACCGGTGTACGGGTCGCTGCCGAGCCGCATGTCGGCGAGGGCACCGTTGTACATGTCCCGCGTGGTGAAGCGGTTCAGGCCCGGGTTGTAGTCCCGGAAGCCCATGTCGTACGTACCCGAACCGGCGTCCCACCGCTTGGAGTTGAAGCGGTAGGGGTTGTACGCCTCCTTGTCCGGCTGGGTCGCCTCGGGCTTGTCGATGCCGGTGAACTCGGCCTCGTCATCCTTGCCGTAGGCGGTGTAGCCGTACGTCGCCTTGGCATCACCCGCACTGTCCGTGAGGATCTCGGCATCGGTGTGGCTGTTGTAGCCGTAGACCCCGAGCTCCTCGGTGCCGTCGCTGCTGTGCTTGATCTGCGACAGGCGCTTGCCCCACGGGCTGTACTGATAGGACTTGGTGATCTCACCGGCCACTCGCTCGTCGAGCACCTCACCACCGGTACCGAGGTAGTTGTAGTCGGTGGTCTTGGTGCCCTCGGTCTTGGCCGTCTTGCGGTCCAGCGGATCGAACGTGTACTTCGTCGTCTTCGACGTGCCGTCCTTCTGGAGCTTGGTGTGCTCCGTGACGTGGTCGAAGCCGTCGTAGGTGTTGTCCTCCACGGTCTTGCCGCCGGAGGTGACGTTGTCCAGTCGGCCGTAGGCGTCGTAGTTGTACGCCGCCGTGGTCCCGCCGGAGGTCGCGTTGGTCAGCCGGTTGCGGTCGTAGTCGAAGGTCGTCGAGACGCCCCTCACCGTCTGGCTGATGACATTGGCGTTGCTGTCGTGGACGTAGGTCTCGGTGCCGGCGCCGTTACCCGTCTTGGTGAGCTTTGCGACCCGGTCGGCCGGGTCGTAGGTGAAGTCGCTGGTGCTGTCGAGGTACGCCGAGTGGTTGTCGGCGTTCATCTTCTTCGCGACGTCCTGCGCCTTGTTGCCGTTGGCGTCATAGGTGTAGGCGTGCGAGGCGACCAGCGTGCCGGCGGACTTCTTCTCCGTGGTGCTCTTGAGCGCCCCATCGAGGAAGTAGGTGTAGTCGACCGTGTTCTTGTTGGCCTTGGTCTCCCGCAGCATCTTGCCGCGGTCGGTGTAGGTGTACTCGGTCAGTTCCGGCGTGGCGTCGGTTGCCGACTTGCCGACCTTCACCGTATTGACGAGCTCGCGCGGGTCGTACGTGAACTGGGAGTACTGGTCCGGATGCGTCACGCTGTCCGGCTGGCCGTTCACGTCGTAGACGTACGATGTGGTCTTCTTCGCCTCGCCGGCCAGCGCCTCGGTGACCTTCTCGACCTGGTTGAGGCCGGTGTACGTCATCGTGTACGCGTCGATCCCGGCACCGACAGAGGTGTCGTCGATCGACGTGGTGTTGCCGTTGGCGTCGTAGGCGTAGGCGAAGGACTTACGGTCCGCGCCCGCGGAAGGCGCGTCCGTACGGGTCTTCATGGACCCATCCGACCAGTAGCCGGTGGTCATGGTCCGCGAGGGCGATCCGCCCGCCCCGGTCAGGGTGCGCTTGGTCTGGCGGCCGTTGTTGTCGTACTCGTACGCGGTCCGGATGTCCCACGTGTCGGTGGACGTTCTGGCCCAGCCGTTGTCGAAGTATGTGTAGTCGGTCTCGTTGCGGGCCGACTCGCCCGACGACGGCGGCGCCGACACCTTGGACACCTGGCCGACCGCG
Source organism: Streptomyces sp. NPDC057136 (assembly GCF_042670885.1). Classification (NCBI taxonomy): domain Bacteria; kingdom Bacillati; phylum Actinomycetota; class Actinomycetes; order Kitasatosporales; family Streptomycetaceae; genus Streptomyces; species Streptomyces sp. NPDC057136. The sequence continues at coordinate 3,115 of NZ_JBHUUV010000047.1, read as the reverse complement.
TCGAACACCGTCTGGGTGTAGACGTTCGGGCTGTTGTAGCGGGCGTCGGCCGGGTCGTACGGCTGGTACTGCTTGACTGCCCGGCCGAGTTTGTCGTACTCCGTACGGAGGGCGAAATCCTCGGTGCTGGAGGTGTTCACCCCGCGCGGGGTGATGACCTTGGTCTGGTTGCCGACCTGGTCGTACTCGATCTTGGTGCTGCGGACCGTGGTGCCGTCGTAGGGCGACTTCTTCTCGACGGGCATGGCACGCTCGTCGTAGAGGACCTCGGTCTTGTTGCGCTCCTTGTCCGTGGCCGCGACCACCAGCGAGTCCTTGTCGTACACCGTGGTGGTGTACTTGCCCGCCGAGTCGAATCCCTTGACGACCCGGTGGTTGAGGTCGTACGTGGTCTTGGACGTGTAGTCGGTGGTGTCGGCGGTGGCGTTCTTCTTCGGGTCGACGACCGTCACCATGTTGCCGACGTTGTCGTACTCGTAGGAGAGCTTGTCGCCCTTGGCGTCCACCACGCTGGTGAGCTGGTAGGCGGCGTCGTAGTGATTGGTGGTGACGAAGTCCGTGGCGTCCGCGGTGGTGGCCACGCCCTTGGGCTCGGCCGTCGTCCTGAGGTTGCCGACCTTGTCGTAGGTGTAGGCGGTCTTACGGCCGATGACGTTGTTGTCCGGGCCCGTGGACTCCCTGACCTGGTCCCCTGCGTCGTACACCGCGGTGGTGGGCACACCCGCCGGGTCGGTGGACCTGGTGACGTTGTCGTTGGCGTCGTAGTCGGGCGCCTGCGTGGTGATGAAGACCCCCGCCGCCTGATCCTTCGGCACCTTGCTGACCAGCGGTCGGCCGAAGGTGTCGTAGGTCTGCGTCGTGGTCTTGTCCAGCGCGTCGGTGACCGAGGTGACCTGGCCCCGCTCGTCGTAGACGAACTTCGTGGCGTGGCTCTCCGCGTCCGTGATCGTCTTCGGATACCCGCTGGGTTCGAAGTCCGCGTTCACGCTCGGGTTGCCGTTGGCGTCTACGGTCCTGGTCTGCTGGCCGTAGACGTTGTACTCGTACGTGGTGGTGTAGTCGCCCACCGTGGCGGTGGCGACACCCTTGGGGTCGGTGACCGACTTCAGGTTGCCGAAGGTGTCATAGACGAACTCCCACTTGCGGCCCTCCGGCGACGTCTTGGCCGACAGGTCCGCAACGAAGCCGTCCACGTGCGTCAGGTAGTCGAACGCGGCGGCGCCCGGCAGGCTGCCTGCGTTGGCCGGGTTGCAGTAGTAGGTGGCGATCAGCTGCTCGGACGTCCAGCCCTTGGTCGTCTCGGCGTTCCACTCACGCAGCGGGTAGCCGGTCTTCTGGTCGTAGCAGTAGGCCGACTTGGCTCCGTTCGCCTCCTCGATGTACGTGACGTTGTTGTCCGCGTCCCAGTTCAGCTTGGTGGTCTCGGACTTCGCGTTCGTGATCTGTATGTGACGGCCGAAGTCGTCGACCACGTAGTCGGTGGCGTGGCCTTCGGCGTCCGTGACCTTGGCGTCGATGAACTTCGTGTTCGAGGCGTTGGCCTTGTAGGCATACGTCGAAGCGTTGTTCAGCCGGTCGGTGACACTCTTGGTCCACCAGTGGAACTTCGGGTCGTCACCCGCCTGCGGGGTGTTGTAGGCCAGCGACGTGCCGTTGCCGCGGGGGTCGGTCGCCTTGACCAGCTTGACGTTCTTGTTGCCCTGGGTGGCGTCGTAGGTGAATTTGAAGTGCTTCGGCTGGCTCGAACCGACACCGTCGGTGAACTGACCGAGCAGGCCCTTGTCGGTGTAGTAGAACGAGATCTTGCGGCCCGAGATGTCCGTCATGGACTTCACGTGGTCGTAGATCTTGGAGTTGTTCAGGTTCGAGCCGGTGACCTTCGCGCCCGAGTCGTTGATGTACTCGTAGGACGCGTCACCCTTCTTGTAGTAGTCGACGGTGAGCGACTGCCGGCCGACCGGGTCCGTGATGTAGGTCAGGAACTTGGTCGGCTTGTTGTTGGACTTGCGCTCCTCGTACGTGTAAGTCTGCGCGTTGCCGTTCTTGTCGAGGGTCGACGTCATGTAGCCGTCGCAGCCGAACAGGAAGCGCGTGCCGTCCGGACGGGTCATCGTCCAGGCGTCGGGGATGGGGTCCTTGTCCGGCGTGCAGTCCAGCCCGAGCTTGGCTTCCAGCTTGTAGTGGACACCGGCCGGGGCCTTCCAGCTGCCGTCGGGCTGCTTGCTGAAGACGTGGGTGGTGCCGTCCCCGTCCGGCAGACGGACCTCGGTCGGATGCGGGTTCGGGTGGAAGTCCAGCGGCGCCCCCATCCGGATGGGCCCAGCGGCCTGCCCCGACCAGCCCGCCCCGAGAACGGTGTCGGAGGTGTCGAGGGAGTTGTAGGCGAAGCGGGCGAACGTGGTGAGCCCGCGGCCGGGGTTGGTGAACGCGTTGTAGGACCAGACGCTGTTACCGGACGAGAGGTTGTTCATCACCGTCGAGCCGGCACCGGTGTTCTTGCCGCTGTAGGAGTAGAACTTCTCCATCCCGAGTGAGTTGGAGGTGGGGTCCTCGACCGCGACGTTCTGCTTGAGGGAAGGGATGGCTCCGACGCCGGCCGACAGCCAGGTGCCGTCGGAAATTTTGCGGACGTCCCAGCCCAGCACGTAGTCGGTGCGCTTGTTCCCGGAGTCCGAGTTGATCGGGGTCTTCACCTGCGCCCGGAGGGCGGCGGACTCGCCCGGATCCAGCGCCGGGACCGGCGTGGCGATCTGGTTGCCGCCGTTGGTGACGTCCGTGCTGTCAGGCAGCTTCCAGGTGTAGGAGAGCTCCCGCTCGCCGGCCGCCCATGCCGAGGCCGTGTTGTTGGTGAGGGTGAAGTCCACCGTGTACGTGGAGTTCGGCGTCATCCGGGCCGGGGTTCCCGGCGCGTGGTACGTGGACTCGGTGGTCGAGTCGACGTAGGTGACCACGATCTTGGGGTGGAGCTTGGGCTCGGCACCTTCGGAGGACAGGAACAGGGTGCGTTCCTGCTGGAGGGTCTCGTTGGCCATCTTGATGGCGACGCCCTTCTGGGACGTCGGGGTGCTCACCCAGGACTGTGCGAGTGAGGTGACGTTCCAGTCGTGCCGGGCCG
>NZ_JBHUUV010000046.1:15906-49301 GCF_042670885.1 Streptomyces sp. NPDC057136 | reverse complement strand
GGACTGACACGCACCTCGTGTCCGGCCGCTGTGCTGCGCCCGCGAAAGCGGTCAGGTTCTCCGTTCGCCGCCGCCGCGGACCGAGGCCCACAGCATGTCTCCCACACCGACGACCGCGACGGCGCCGATCAGTTGCAGTACGTGACGCGTCCAGTCGATGCCCTTGGTGTCATTGACACCGATCCATGTCGCGACGGCGTTGCCGAGGACGCTGCCGATGATGCCGAACACGGTCGTCAGCCAGAGGGGGATGTTCTGCTTGCCCGGCAGGATCGCCCTGGCGATCAGACCTAGCACCAGGCCCACGATAATTGCCCACAACCAGCTCATTTCGCCTCCTCGTGCGGCGCAGTCTGCGCACGTCCGGCCAGTCTCCGGCCGGCGCGGGTACGGCGCATGCCGGAGGGGTCCGTACGTGGTGCTCCGCAGGGGTTCCGCACGGATGGACCGGCCCCCGCTCTCGAACACGACGCATCCCGGGCGTACCGTGGAAGCGGCCCGGTCCGGGGAGTGTCCGGCACAGCGATCTGGTGGTGGAACATGGCGCGGAAGCGGAGCGGCGCGGAGGTCTTCCGTATCACGGGTGCGCGGCAGGGCCTCGCCGATGACGTACGGGGCAGGCAGCGGCGCTATGTGATCTCGATGTCCGTGCGGACCGTCGCCGTGGTGCTGTCGGCAGTTCTGTGGAACGTCGAGAGGCATGTGGCCATCGTGGCGCTGGCCCTGGGTGTTCTCCTCCCCTATGTGGCGGTCGTCATCGCCAACGCGGGCCGGGAGAGCGCGACTTCACTTCCTTCGAACTTCGTTCCCTCGCCGATGCGGCCCGCTCTGGATGCCGCTCCGGTGGCGGACGGGGCGCAGGCCGACGGGAAAGCGGGACCGGCCGGAGAGGCCCCGTTTCCGCACGCGCACGGCTGAGTCGGCGGCGTCCCGGAAGCTCAAGAACAGCTCAGATCAATCATGAAGTTCCGGTGCACCGCACCCCGGTCCCCGTGGCATACTTCGTACGCGCTCCGCATCCCCCGTCGGAGCGACGGACCGACGCCGGGCAGCTCCCCCCGTGGCTGCTCGGCGTCGCCTTTTCTCCGGCGGGGACGATGCGTCGGCCGGCGGCTGGAACAGCTGACTTAGGGTTGAGCCGTGAACCTTTTCGAGACCCACGCCGAGAGCGCCGCCGCTTCGCCGATCTGTTCCGCCAAGGGCTGTCGCGACGCCGCCGTGTGGGTGCTCGCCTGGAACAATCCGAAGCTTCACACCCCCGAGCGCCGCAAGACCTGGCTGGCCTGCGACGAGCACCGGGAGCACCTCTCGTCGTTCCTCGACGTGCGCGGATTCCTGAAGGATGTCGTGACCCTGGCGGAGTGGGAGTCCTCAGCCGCCGATCGCTGACATCGGGCGGTCGGGCTGGAGGAAGGACGGGTCGTCGAGCCCGGAGCCGGCCTTCTTGCCCCACATCGCGAGCTTCCAGATCCTGGCGATCTCCTCGTCGGGAGCCGTCGAGCGCAGCGCGCCGCGCAGGTCCGTCTCCTCGCGGGCGAAGAGGCAGGTGCGGATCTGACCGTCCGCGGTGAGCCGGGTGCGGTCGCAGGCCCGGCAGAACGGCCGGGTCACGGAGGCGATGACCCCCACGCGGTGCGGTCCGCCGTCCACGGTCCAGCGCTCGGCCGGTGCGGAGCCGCGCTCGTCCTCGCCCTCGGCGGTGAGCGTGAAGCGGGTGCGCAGCGAGGCGAGGATGTCACCGGCCGTGATCATCCCGTCCCGCTTCCAGCCGTGCTGGGCGTCGAGGGGCATCTGCTCGATGAAGCGGAGCTCGTAGTCGTGGGCCACGGCCCAGGCCAGCAGCTCCGGTGCCTCGTCGTCGTTGAGTCCGGGCATCAGGACGGAGTTGACCTTGACGGGGGTGAGGCCGGCGTCGCGGGCCGCTTCGAGTCCGTCGAGCACGTCCTGGTGGCGGTCACGGCGGGTGAGGGTCTTGAAGACGTCGGGGCGCAGGGTGTCCAGAGAGACGTTGACCCGGTCCAGGCCGGCCGCCCTGAGGGCGGCGGCGGTGCGCTTGAGCCCGATGCCGTTGGTCGTGAGCGACATTCTGGGGCGGGGCTCCAGGGCGGCGCACTGTTCGACGATGGAGACGAGGCCGGGGCGGAGCAGCGGCTCGCCGCCGGTGAAGCGGACTTCCGTGATCCCGAGGTCGGTGACGGCGATGCGGATGAGCCTGACTATCTCGTCGTCGCTCAGCAGCTCGGTCTTGGAGAGCCATTGCAGGCCCTCCTCGGGCATGCAGTAGGTGCATCGCAGATTGCACTTGTCCGTCAGCGATACACGCAGGTCGGTGGCGACCCTGCCGTAGGTGTCGATGAGCACTGTGGGCCCCCTCCCCCGGTGATGTCCGCGGTTGCGGTCTGACAGTTCCGAGACTACGCGAGACCTGTGACATCGAGAGGGGACCGTTTGCCACGAGGTGCGGCGCGGCCGCGTCGTAGGACTCTACGACGCGGCCGGGCCAACGGGGTGGAGCGGGAGTGGAACGGCTCCGTGAACTCTTGCTCTCAGTGCGCTCCGGTGCCGGTGAGGGACTTGACCTCGAGCTCGGCGTACTTGCCCTTGTCCGGCTCCTCCTTCGAGATGAGGGAGCCGACCCAGCCGAGCAGGAAGCCCAGCGGGATGGAGATCAGGCCCGGGTTCTCCAGCGGGAACCACGCGAAGTCGACGTCGGGGAACATCGACGACGGCTTGGAGGAGACGACCGGGGAGAACAGCACCAGCAGGACGGACGAGGCGAGACCGCCGTAGATCGACCACAGGGCGCCCTGGGTGGTGAAGCGCTTCCAGAACAGGCTGTAGAGGATTGTCGGCAGATTGGCCGAGGCGGCGACCGCGAAGGCGAGGGCGACCAGTCCTGCGACGTTCATGTCGCGGGCGAGGGCGCCGAGCGCGATGGAGACGACACCGATGGCGACGGTCGCCCAGCGTGCGGCGCGGACCTCCTCCTTCTCGGTGGCCTTGCCCCTGCGGATGACGTTGGCGTAGATGTCGTGCGCGAAGGACGACGAGGACGCCAGGGTCAGTCCGGCGACGACGGCCAGGATCGTGGCGAAAGCGACCGCGGAGATCACCGCGAGCAGGATGGCGCCGCCGGTGGAGCCCGCACCGCCGCCGATCTCCAGGGCGGCGAGCGGGGCCGCCGTGTTGCCCGCCTTGTTCGACGCGATGATGTCGTCGGACTTGAGCAGGGCCGCGGCACCGAAGCCGAGCACGATCGTCATCAGGTAGAAGGCGCCGATGATGCCGATGGCCCAGTTCACGGACTTACGGGCGGCCTTGGCCGTGGGCACGGTGTAGAAGCGGATCAGGATGTGCGGCAGGCCCGCGGTGCCGAGGACCAGGGCGATACCGAGCGAGATGAAGTCCAGCTTCGACGTGCCGGTGGCGCCGTACTTGAGGCCGGGCTCCAGGAAGGCCGAGCCCTTGCCGCTGTTGCTCGCCGCCGTACCGAGCAGGTCGGAGATGTTGAAGTTGAACTTCAGCAGGATCAGGAAGGTGATGAGCAGGGTGCCCGCGATGAGCAGGACGGCCTTGACCATCTGCACCCAGGTGGTGCCCTTCATGCCGCCGATGGTGACGTACACGATCATGAGCAGGCCGACCAGGGCCACGATCGCGATCTTGCCGCCGTCACTGGTGATGCCGAGCAGCAGGGACACCAGGACGCCTGCGCCGGCCATCTGGGCCAGCAGGTAGAAGATCGAGACGACGATCGTCGAGGTACCTGCGGCGGTACGGACGGGGCGCTGGCGCATGCGGTAGGCGAGGACGTCGCCCATCGTGTAGCGGCCGGAGTTGCGCAGGGGCTCGGCGACCAGCAGCAGGGCGACGAGCCAGGCGACCAGGAAGCCGATGGAGTAGAGGAAGCCGTCGTATCCGAAGAGGGCGATGGCGCCCGCGATGCCGAGGAACGACGCGGCGGACATGTAGTCGCCGGAGACCGCGAGGCCGTTCTGGAAGGCGGTGAACTGGCGTCCGCCCGCGTAGAAGTCCGAGGCGCTCTTGGTCTGGCGGCCGGCCCAGACGGTGATGACGAGGGTCGCCACGACGAACACCGCGAACAGGGTGATGATCAGCGACCGGTGCTCGCTCGCCCCTTCGGCGGCGAGCTGGACGCTGGGGTGGGCGAGAGCGGCGGCGCTCATGCGTCGGCCTCCATACGGGACTTGATCGCTGCGGCCTTCGGGTCGAGCTGGGTGGAAGCGTGGCGCGAGTAGAGCCAGGCGATGAGGAACGTGGTGACGAACTGGAGGAGCCCGAAGACGAGGGCCACGTTGATGTTGCCCACGACCTTGGTGCCCATGAAGTCGCCGGCGTAGTTGGACATCAGCACGTACAGCAGATACCAGAGCACGAAGGCGATGGTCAGGGGAAAGGCGAAGGCGCGGTGCGAGCGGCGCAGCTCACCGAACTCCGTGCTCTCCTGCACCTCGATGAACGCCTCGGTGGTGGGTTGGACAGGCCCCGTAGTGGCCTGGGGCGGGGGTGCATCGGTAGCCACGGAATCTCCTCGCGACGCGGGTGCGGTGGTGGTGGGAAGGGTGTTCTTCAAGGGGGGACCTCTGTATCGGGAGACGGTGGTACGACTCCCCTGACAACGGCACGGAGAGCGGTGCGAAGCGGTTCACCGCTGCCCTCTCCGTCTCCAACTCACCTCTTTGGACGCATGTCCGTAACGACACGCATCGAACTCACTTGCCCTTAGTCATTGATGCGCCGGGATGATCAGCGATAACTTCACTCGTCATGTACTCGACCGGACACACCCGTGTCCGGTCGACTGGCAAGGATGATGTGGAGAACCCATGGCTCATCTGGCATCCAGACGGACACGCGCACTCGCGCTGCCCGTCGGACTTGCACTCACCGCTTCGCTGGGCTTCCTTCCGACGGCGGTGGCCTCGGCCGCTCCGACGGACGGGCCGTCCACCGCCGCGGTCACGACCGACGGGCCGAAGCTGTCCTACGTCGTCAACACCAAGACCGGCTCCGGCGCGCTCAAGCAGGTCAAGAAGGCCATTGCCGATGCGGGCGGCACGGTCGTCATCTCGTACGACCAGATCGGCGTCATCGTCGTCCACTCGCAGAACCCGGACTTCGCCAAGACGATCCGCCAGGTCAGGGGCGTCTCATCGGCCGGTGCCACGCGCACCAACCCGATCGTGCCCCAGGCCACGAACGACGTGGGCGCTGCCGCTCAGGCGCTCAGCGCCGACGAGGCGGCTGCCGCGGCGGCCGACGCGACGGCGGGTCAGGACCCGCTGGAGCCCCTGCAGTGGGACCTGCCCGCCATCAAGGCGGACAAGGCCCACGCGGTCTCGAAGGGCAGCAAGAGGGTCACGGTCGCGGTCATCGACACGGGTGTCGACGACACGCACCCCGACCTCGCGCCGAACTTCGACCGTGCGGCCTCGGCGAACTGTGTGACCGGTGCGCCGGACACCACCGAGGGCTCCTGGCGGCCGATGGCCGGCGAGAGCGACCACGGCACGCATGTCGCCGGAACCATCGCGGCGGCGAAGAACGGCGTCGGTGTGACCGGTGTCGCGCCCGGCGTCAAGGTTTCCGGTATCAAGGTGTCGACCCCGAGCGGCTTCTTCTACAGCGAGGCCGTCGTGTGCGGCTTCATGTGGGCGGCCGAGCAGGGCGTCGAGGTGACGAACAACAGTTATTACACCGACCCGTGGCTGTTCAACTGCAAGAACGACCCGGACCAGAGCGCCCTGGTCGAGGCGGTCGGCCGTGCCTCCCGTTACGCGGAGCGCAAGGGCACCGTCAATGTCGCGGCAGCCGGTAACTCGGACCACGACCTGGCCGTCGACGCGATAGAGGACACGACGAGCCCGAACGACACCACGCCGGTGACCCGCACGATCAACCCGGCGGAGTGCCTCGACATCCCGACCCAGCTGCCGGGTGTCGTGACCGTCGCCGCGACGGGTGCCAAGGGTCTGAAGTCCTCGTACTCGAACTACGGTCTCGGTGTCATCGACGTGGCCGCCCCGGGCGGCGACTCGACGGTGTACCAGACGCCCGCACCGCCGGCCGTCAACGGACGGATCCTGTCCACGCTGCCGGGCGGTGGGTTCGGCTACAAGGCCGGTACTTCCATGGCGTCCCCGCACGTCGCGGGTGTCGTGGCCCTGATCAAGTCGACCCACCCGTACGCCTCGGCGTACCAGGTGAAGGCGCTGCTGACGCACCAGGCCGATGCCACCGCGTGCGGCGCGCCGTACGACATCGACGGTGACGGCACGGTCGACGCGGTCTGCGAAGGCTCCACGAACTACAACGGCTTCTACGGAGCCGGTGTCGTGGACGCGCTGGACGCTGTCCGCCGCTGACCCGGCCGGACGGCATGAGGAAGGGCCGGGGACGGCGGTCCCCGGCCCTTTCTGCTGCCGTTCCGGGGGCGCTGACCCGCCCCCAGGTGGCTCACGGCTTGATGAGCACCTTCAGGGCCGTACGCTCGTCCATCGCCTTGTAGCCTCCGGGCACCCCGTCGAGGCCGACGGTCACATCGAAGACGGGCGACGGGTCGATCGTGCCGTCCAGTACGTCCGGGAGCAGTTCCGGGATGTACGTACGCACGGGGGCGACGCCGCCGCGCAGGGTGATGTTCCGGTCGAACATGACGTCGAGGTCAAGGCCGGTGCCGCTGCCGTGCGGGACGCCGACATAGCCGATGGCGCCGCCGTCGCGGACGATGCCGATGGCCGTACGCATCGACTGTTCGGTGCCGACGGCCTCGATCACGCAGTGGGCGCCTTCGCCGCGGGTCAGTTCCCGTACGGCGGCGAGGGCCGCTTCGCCGCGCTCGGCGACGACGTCCGTGGCGCCGAAGGTGCGGGCGATGTCCGTACGGGCACTGTGCCGGCCGAGCGCGATGATCCGCTCGGCACCGAGCCGCTTGGCAGCCATGACGCCGCACAGGCCGACCGCTCCGTCGCCGACGACGGCGACCGTGCTGCCGGGCTTCACGCCCGCGCCGACGGCGGCGTGGTGGCCGGTGCCCAGCACGTCGGAGAGGGCCAGGAGCGAGGTGAGCAGCCGGTCGTCGGCCGCCGCGGCGGCCGGGAGCTTGACGAGGGTTCCGTCGGCGAACGGCACCCTGACCGCCTCGCCCTGGCCGCCGTCGGAGCCCACCGATCCCCAGAAGCCGCCCCGCGGGCAGGAGGTGGTGAGGCCCTCCGCGCAGTACGTGCAGGTGCCGTCGGACCAGACGAACGGGGCGACCACGAGGTCACCGGCCGCGAAGCCGTTGACCTCGTAACCCGCCTCTTCGACGATGCCGAGGAATTCGTGTCCGATGCGCTGGCCCGGCTGCCGGGCGGACTCGCCCCGGTACGCCCACAGGTCGCTGCCGCAGATACAGGCCCGCAGGACCCGCAGGACCACGTCGGTGGGCTGCTGGATCGTCGGGTCCGGCACCTCCTGCACGCGGATGTCGTGGGGAGCGTGGATGACGGTGGCGCGCATGCGTGGGGGTCCTTGCTGATCTCAGATGCTGATACTCCGCTCACCGTACGCCCCTGTGTCGTCCGCCGCGGAATCCGCACGATGTGCGAGCGCCCCGGTGGTCAGGAGGTACTGCGCTGCGAGGTAGGTCAGCATGATCCAGAAGTCGGGGGCGGGTAGCTGAGGCCATTCCGCGATGCCGGTGGCGATCAGTGCGTCGGAGAGCAGGAAGAGCGCCCCGCCGAGTGCCGCGTACCGCCCGAGGATGCCCGCCCGCCAGGCCATGGCGGTGAGCAGCAGGCTGTAGCCGGTCATCGGAATCCGCATGTCCGCGGGGAGGTCGGGCCAGATCAGCACGAGGAAGCCGGTGAGGACGACCGCGTACCCGATGCCTGCGGTCACGGAACCGCGGGCGCGGCCGAACAGGCGCAGGTAGCAGATGTGGCCCGCCGCGAAGGACCCCATGCCGACGAGGAAGGCGATGTCGTGGTCCGGCAGCAGCAGCGTGTCGCCGCCCCAGCCGAAGAGCAGCGCGGCGACGAGCAGCCGGGGGCCCCGGCGGGCTGCGGCGTACGCGGCGAGCAGCGGCATCAGCAGGGGCTTGGCGACGAGGTGCGCGACGGGGATGTCGGCCAGCACCCCGATGAGGTCGACAGCGGCGGCGACGAGGAACGCGAGGAACAGGGGGCGGACGAGCCGGTCCCGGCGCGGGACGGGAGCGCTCATCGGGTGCCTTCCGGTGCGGTGGCGGCGGTGACGGGGGTGGCCGTGCCGGTGGTGGTGCCGGTGGTGGTGCCGGTGGTGGTGCCGGTGGTCGCGGGCTGCCAGCCCGGTCCCCGGAAGACCCGTCCGGCGCGCTCGCGCCAGGTGCGCGCCGCCCGGACGTCGCGGGCGATGGCCGCGTACTCATGGGTCGCCACGCGCAGCGGGTTGTTCGTCGCGATGTTCTTGGTCAGTCCGAAAACGGGCCGCTCGGTCTCGGGGGTGAACGACCGGAAGAGCCGGTCCCAGACGATCAGGATGCCGCCGAAGTTACGGTCCAGATAGCCGCCCTGGGAGGCGTGGTGCACCCGGTGGTGGGAGGGCGTGTTGAGTACGTACTCGAAGGGCCTGGGCAGCTTGTCGACGCGCTCGGTGTGCACCCAGAACTGGTAGACGAGGTTGACCGCGGAGCAGAAGGCGAGCGCCGCCGGGTGGACGCCGAGGGCGATGAGCGGGACGTAGAACGGCCAGACGGTCAGCGAGGTCCAGGGCTGGCGGAGCGCGGTGGTGAGGTTGAACTTCCGGCTGGAGTGATGGACAACGTGGCAGGCCCAGAGAATCCGGATGACGTGGTGGCCGCGGTGGGACCAGTAGTAGAAGAAGTCCTGGGCGAGCAGCATCAGCAGGACCGTCCACCACAGGACGGGGACGCGCAGCGGGGTCAGTTCGTAGACCGCGGTGTAGATCGCGACGATGGGGAGCTTCCACAGCAGGTCGAAGACCAGGCTGCCGAGTCCCATGGTGACGCTGGTGGCGGCGTCCTTGGTGTCGTATCCGGCGGCATCCTCGTCCGGATGGAACCGGTAACTGACCATTTCGACCACGGTGAGCAGGACGAAGGCCGGTATTGACCACAGCACGACATCGGGCAGGTTCGGCTCCATGCGAGCACCGTAGAGGCGCTGGTCGGCCGCCGCTAGACGTTGTTACCCACAAGTATGCGAGACGTGGTGTCAGCAGTCTTTGGTGACTTCTGCCAAGAAGGCCGAGCCCGGCATGATCCAAACGAGCGGCCCTACACCCCCGCCGCGCCGAGCGCCGCCCCCGCCGCGTACGTGACCGCCATCGCCACCGCTCCCCCGCCCATGTTCCGCAGTATGGCGGGCCCCGCCGCCGCGTCCCCCAGCCGGGCGCTCCACCACCCCGTCAGTGCCAGGGCGGCCAGCACCGCCAGCACCGTGACCGGCAGCCGGAGCGACGAGGGCGGCAGCACGATCGCCAGCAGCGGCAGCAGCGCCCCCACCGTGAACGCCAGGAAGCTCGCGCCCGCCGCGTGCCACGGGTTCGTCAGGTCGTCCGGGTCGATACCCAGCTCGACCTCGGCGTGGGCACGCAGGGCGTCGCGTTCGGTGAGCTGGAGGGCGGCCTCCCGGGCCACTTCCGTGCTGAGGCCCTTGCCCTCCAGGAGGCCGGTGAGTTCGACGAGTTCGGCCTCGGGTGTCTCCGACAGTTCCCGTCGCTCCGTCGCCAGCGCGGCCTTCTCCGAGTCGCGCTGGGTGGAGACCGATACGTACTCGCCCGCCGCCATCGACATGGACCCGGCCAGCAGCCCGGCCAGACCCGCCGTGAGCAGGGTGCTGCGGTCGCCGGTGGCCCCGGCGACGCCGACGACGAGGCCGGCGGTGGAGACGACGCCGTCGTTGGCGCCGAGGACCGCGGCGCGCAGCCAGTTCAGCCGTGCGCCGAGTCCCTTGCCATGGGCTTCGTCGTGAACCTCGGTGTCCGTCATCCGGGGATGGTCTCACTCCGGTCTCTCACCAGACGCGGACCGACCCGCCCGGCGCGAAGGCGGGGCTGGTGGCGTCGGCCGGGACCTCCTTCAGCGGCTCGGCGATCTCCTCGACCGTCGGGCCCGCCGTTGCCGCGATCCGGTCGAGCGCGGCCAGGTCGAAGCCGTAGACACGGGCGGCGTTGCCGCCCGCCATGGCCGCTATCTCGTGCTGCGGCAGCCCCGCGTACGCGATCCGCAGCCCTTCCCTGGAGTACGGAGCGGTGCCCTCGTCGTGCGGGTAGTCGCTGCCCCACATGATCTTGTCGAGGCCGATCCGGTCACGCAGCGGTACCTCGTGCGGGCGCATGAAGCTGGCACCGACGAAGCAGTTGTCGCGCCATACCTCGCCGGGGCTGTTGCCCATCGAAGTGGCCAGCCCCGCACCGAACTTGGACTCCGCGGTGGCCGCGCGCGTGGCCGCGGCCACGAGACGCCCGTGGTAGTAGTCGAGCATCTCCACGACCCCCGGGATCCAGCCGGAGCCCTGTTCGGTGAGGACCACCTTCAGACCGGGGTGGCGGCGGAACGCGCCGCCGAAGATCAGGTGCCACAGCGCCCGGTGCGAGAACCACGTGGTCTCCACCATGAAGACGGCGCGCGCCGCCGGTTCGTCGCCCAGCGGCGGCGAGGCCGACCCGCCGTGGTGGTTCACCGGTACGTCCAGCTCCTCGCAGACCGCCCACAGCGGGTCGTACACCTGGGAGTACAGCTCAGGGATGCCCGAGCCCGGCGGGGCGCCCGGCAGCAGGATGCCGCCGGTGAGGCCCGCTTCCTTGGTGCGGCGCACCTCGCGCACCGCCTCCGCCGGGTCGTTGAGGAGGATCTGCGCGACGCCCGCGCGCCGGCCGGGCGTTTCCGCGCAGAAGTCGGCGAGCCAGCGGTTGTGGGCGCGCAGGCCGGCCCAGCGCTGTTCGTACTCCTCCCGGGAAGGTGCGGGGGCCATCAGGGAGGCGGAGGGGAAGAAGGGCGGAATGGTGTTGGGGAAGACCACCTCGGCGACGATGCCGTCGGCCTCCAGTTCGGCGAGGCGGCGGGCGGAGTTCCAGTTGCGGTCTGCGGTGTCCGCCACCAGGTCCTCGTACGGATTGACGTAGGTCGCCGCCCAGACGTCGAAGTCGTCGTGGTGCTTCGACTCCAGGTACGGCTTGTAGTCGAGGAGGTCGGCGCCCGCGTGGCAGTCGGCCGAGATGACGGTGTAGCGGTCGGTCATGACGCCCCCAGTACGGGGAAGTCGTGACCTGTCAGCCAGTGGCGGCCCACGTCGCGCGAGCGCGCCCACGACGCCTCGACCGCCGCCTGGTCGGGGCTCTGGCCCAGGTCCTGGGGGGTCGGGCCGATGCGCCGCGCCAGTGGGGCGAGTTTCGCCGTGTCGAAGCCGAAGACCTCGGCGGCGGCCAGGCCCAGCATCCGGCGGGTCTCGGTGACCGGGATGTCGTGGAAGGTATTGCGCAGCCACTGGGCGGTGTTGGGCCAGGTGCCTTCCGGGTGGGGGAAGTCGCTGCCCCAGAGGATGTTGTCGACGCCTATCTCGTACCGCTGTGCCAGTTCGCGGCGTTTGGTGTTGGTGGCGCAGACGAAGACCTGGCGGTCGAGGTACTCGTGCGGTGGACGCTTCAGTTCGGCGAAGGGCGAGAGCTTCTTGCCGCCGTGCGCGCCCAGGTAGAGGCGGTCCATGAACCACAGGAGGTTCGGCAGCCACCAGCAGCCGGACTCGGCCACCCCGAATTTCAGCCCGGGGTGGCGTTCGAAGGCGCCCGACCAGAGCAGGAACCAGAGGGGGCGCGAGGGCCACCAGGTGACCTCGGAGACGTAGATGCCGAGATGGTCGCCGTACTCGTGGCGCGGTGCCGCGCCGGAGTGGGTGAGGACCGGCATGGCCGTCTCGGCCGCCGCCGCCCACACGGGGTCGTAACGGCGGTCGTGGTACGGGGCCTTGTCCACCCACATCGAGGGAATCATCAGCGCCCCGAGCCCGGACTCCTTGGCCCGGTGGATCTCGGCGACGACCCGGTCGACCTCGCCGGTGACGGGTAACAGGGCCACCCCGCAGTGGCGTTCGGGGTGCTGGGAGACGAAGTCGGCGAGCCACCGGTTGTGCGCCTGCGCACCCGCCATGCCGAGCTCCGGGTCCTGGTCGCCGGAGAGTCCGAGCCCGACGCCGAAGGGCGCGGCGGTGCGGCTGTCGACGGCGTCCGCGTCGGGGAAGACGACCTCGGCCGCCACCCCGTCCCCGTCGAGTTCCTTGAGGCGCTGTGTGGCGTCCCAACCGCCTTTGAGGCCCTCCTCGTTGTCGTGGAACCACTGGTCGGCGAAGGCTTCGTTGCGTACGCCCAGCCGGGTCATCTCCTCGCGGCGGCGGTCGCGGCCGGCCAGGAACTCGTCGAACTCGCGGTGGACGCGGGAATCCAGGTAGGGCCGGTACTCCTCGGTGGGCAGCCCGGCATGGCAGTCGGAGGAGATGATCAGGTACGGGTCCGTCATCGCTTGCTCCTCGGTCGGGACAGTCGGGTCAGTCGAGTACGAAGCTCTCCAGATAGGCGGGGTTCGCGCGGTCGAGCATCGACTGCGACCTGGCGCGGATCTGCCGGTCGCTGTGCTCGCTCGGCGGCAGCATCCAGAAGCGGTCGGCGCGGATGCCGTCCACGACGGTCTGCGCGACCTCGTCGACGTGTGTGAACCGCACCTCGTGGCCCGCCGCTCTCATGGCGGCCTCCCATTGGCCGAGGCTGCGGTAGGGGGTCTTGCGGGGCTTCTCCTTGGCGTACCGCTCCGGCCGGTTGCGGTGCGACTCCCACAGGCCGGTGCGGAGCATGTGCGGGCCGGGGAAGAGCACCGAGGCGCCGACTTCCGCGCCGTCCGCCCGGAGATGGGCGTAGAGCGACTCGGTCATGGTGACGACGGCGGCCTTGGTGACGGCGTACACGGAGGCGGTGGGCAGCGGGGCGATACCGCCGTCACCCGAGGAGGTGTTGACGACATGACCGGGGGCGCCGCCCGCGATCATGCGCGGCACGAACGCCTGGACGCCGTGGAAGACACCCCACACATTGACCGCGAACGCCCACTTCCAGTCGTTCGGCTCGTGCTCCCACATGCGGCCCTCGGCCCCGGAGCCGACCCCCGCGTTGTTGCAGAGCACGTGGACGGCTCCGAACGTGTCGTACGCGGAGTCGGCGAGGGCTTCGACGGAGTCGCGTTCGCTGACGTCGGTGATCCGGGCGAGCACCTGGGCACCGCCCTCGATCAGTTCGTCGGCGGCCTTGCGCAGCGCCTCCTCCTCGACGTCGGCGAGGACGACCTTCAGCCCTTCCCCGGCGAACTTCCGTGCCATCGCGAGCCCGATGCCGCTCGCGGCGCCCGTGACGACGGCGACCTGCCCCTCCTCCAGCCTCATCGGACGCTCCCTTCCGGCGGACCGTCGAGGATCTGCTGCGGATCGTCGTAACGCTGGTGGATGTACGGAAGCAGCGCGTCGGCGCTCACCCGCTCGACGGCCCTGCCGCGCTGGTCGCTGGTCTTCTCGCCGAGCGTGATCTCGATCAGACGGAGTACGGGGAGGTCGGCGACCGGGTCGTACACCGATTCGCGCAGCACCACATCGCCCGTGATCCGCTCCAGCCTGCGGACCTTCTCGTGGCGGGTGCAGTGGATCAGGACGGGGTCGCCGTCGAAGCCCTCGCCGTCGACGGCGGGCAGGAACTTGAAGTAGAAGTCGAGCTTCGTCGTCGGTTCGGGGAGCGGGAGCGTTCCGTCGACCGCGCCGCGCACCTCGACGAACGCGATGCCGTGCCGGGCGAGCACGGCCCGGACGACGAGACCTTCGCGTTCGACGGTGACCTCGCCCAGCTTCTTCGGTTCGCCGAAGACCTCACGGCCGCCGGTCAGCGCCCGTTCGTGGGTCATCGGCATGACGAGCGGATACCAGCCCTCGTGCCCGTCGTGCACGGCGGCGACGGCGACGGAGCCGGCACCCAGCGGATAGCCGGGGAGGTCGACCTTGCTGATGTTGGCGCGCACCAGCGGGCGTTCGGCCGGTTTCAGGGGCGGCGGGAGGACGGCCGCCACCGCGTCGGGGTCGCTCTCCCAGAGCGCGACCACACCGGTGGACCAGATGTCGGGGAGCTTGGAGCCGGCCGCGCGGGCCGCCGCGATCTCGGCCCCGGTGCGCGCGCCGTACCGTACACGTGCCATGTCGTACCACCCTTCGTCGGTAGCCTGTAACACAGTTACACCGGGAGAGATGACGGGTAAAGAGCCGTGCACGTACGGGAACGGGGAACTCCATGCCACGCACCGCCCTGACACGCGACGAGGTGCTCGACACCGCCGCGGCGCTCGTCGTCCGCCACGGGCCCGGCTCGCTCACCATGCGCAGGCTCGCCACCGAGCTCGGCACCGCGGTCACCTCCATCTACTGGCACGTCGGCAACCGCGAATCGCTCCTGGACGCCCTGGTGGAGCGCACCGTCCAGGAGATGGGCGCGATCCGCCCCGCCGGCCGCACTCCGGTCGCCCGGATCGTCTCCCTCGCCCGCGGTCTGCGCCGCGAGCTGCGTGACCGCCCCCATCTGATCGCGATGGTCCACGAACGCGGACTGACGGAGCGGATGTTCCTGCCGGTCCAGCAGGCCCTGGTCCACGAGGTGCACGCGGCGGGGCTGCGCGGCGCCCGGGCCGCCGAGGCGGTACGTGCCGTGCAGTTCCAGGTCGTCGGCTTCCTGCTCGTCGAGCGCAATCGTGAGCGCTCGCCGCTCCAGTCGCCGGGCGAGGAGGAGCTGTGGAGCGTGGCCACCGCCGAGCACGACCCGGCGCTGGCCCGGGCGCTGGCCCGGCCCGCCGACCCGGAGCGGTTGTTCACCGTCTCCGTACGCGCGTTGGCGCAGTCCCTGATCGACTCCGGTCCCGCTCCGGAGACGGCCGAATAGGGGACTGTCAGTCGCGGCCCGTATTCTCTGTGACCATGCTCGACGACCGCCAGACTGCAGCGCCGTGGCCGACCGCCTACCCCCAGGGGTACGCGGTCGTCGACGTGGAGACCACCGGACTCGCCCGCGACGACCGGATAGTGTCGGCTGCCGTCTACCGGCTCGACGCCCAGGGAAATGTCGAGGACCACTGGTACACGCTGGTCAACCCCGAGCGGGACCCCGGTCCCGTCTGGATTCACGGGCTGACCAGCGATGTCCTGGAAGGCGCCCCGCTCTTCCCCGAGGTGGCCGCGCAGTTGTCCGAGCGGCTCGCGGACCGGGTGCTCGTCGCGCACAACGCGGCCTTCGACTGGTCGATGATCGCCCGGGAGTACGCACGCGCCTCGGTCGTCGCGCCCGTCGAGCAGCGGCTGTGCACCATCGCGCTCTCCAAGGAGCTGCGCCTGCCGCTGCCCAACCACAAGCTGGAGTCGCTGGCCGCGCATTTCGGCGTGGTGCAGCAGCGCGCCCACCACGCGCTCGACGACGCCCGGGTGCTGGCCGAGGCCTTCCGGCCGAGTCTGCACGCGGCGGCGCTCGGCGGAGTGCGGCTGCCGCTGCTGGAGTGCCGGCCGCTGACCGAGTGGTCCGACTCCCCGGTCACCCCTCGGATCGGGTATCAGGCTTCGCACGGTCAGAACAGCTGGCGGGCCTCGCGCAAGCTGCCGGCGTGCCCGTATCCGAATCCGGGACGGTACGAGAAGGACAAACCTCTCATGCAGGGCATGCGGGTGGCGTTCTCCGGGGACACCTCGATCGACCGCGAGCTGCTGGAGGACCGTGTGGTGGAGGCCGGACTGCATGTGGCGAGCAGCGTCTCCAGGCTGACCAGCCTGCTCGTCACCAACGATCCGGACGCCGCGACGTCGAAGACGGTGAAGGCGAAGTCGTTCGGCACGCCGATCCTGGAGGAGAGCGCCTTCACCCATCTGTTGCGGGACGTGGCGCCGGCGCCGTCATCGGAGTGAACCGGGCGCGACTCGCCCGGCATCCGCTCGCCCGCCGCCGCCTCGCGTCCCACCCTGTGGCGCATGGCACGTTGCGAGGTTTGCGGAAACGACTACGGCATGTCCTTCGAGGTGCACGCGCAGGGCGCGGTGCACGTCTTCGACTGCTTCTCCTGCGCCATTCACCGCATGGCGCCCATCTGTGAGCACTGCCGGGTCCAGGTCATCGGACAGGGCGTCGAGGTCGACGGCCACTGGTACTGCGGCGCTCACTGCGCCCGGGCCGAGGATGGGGCGGGCATCGTGGACAAAGTGTGACGGGCCGCCCCGGCCCCACCCCTCCGTACCGCACCCCATGACCCCGGTTGTACCGTCATGGGGTGTACCGCTTCCTGTTGACCCGGCAGTGGGTGATCCTCACCCTGCTCGCGCTCGTCCTGATTCCGACCATGGTCGAGCTGGGTTTCTGGCAGCTGCACCGGCATCAGCACCGGGTCGCCCAGAACTCGCTGATCTCCCAGAACCTCAAGGCGAAGCCGGTCCCGGTCTCCGAACTGACCTCCCCCGGGCACACCGTCCCGCGAGCCGACTACTGGCGCGCGGTCACCGCCACCGGGACGTTCGACACCGCGCACGAAGTGGTCGTACGGCGGCGGACCTCCGATGACGACCGGCTCGGGGCGCTCGTCCTGACCCCGCTCGGCCTCACGGACGGCGGCACCGTCCTGGTGAACCGGGGCTGGGTGCCGACCGACGGCGACCAGCGGGCGTTCCCGAAGGTCCCGGCCCCGCCCAGGGGCGAGGTGACCGTCACCGGACGCCTCAAGGCCGACGAGACGACGGGCAGCAGCGGCATCAAGGACCTGGCAGGTCTGCCGGACCGCCAGGTCATGCTGATCAACAGCGACCAGCAGTCCGAGCTGCTGTCCCGGCCGGTCCTGGGCGGCTACCTCGAACAGACCGGCCCCGAGCCCTCCGGCGGCTCCCCCGAACAGATCGCCTCCCCCGACGACAGCTCCATCGGCTCGCACATGGCGTACGCCGTGCAGTGGTGGCTGTTCGCCGCCGGAGTGCCGGTCGGCTGGGTGATTCTCGTACGCCGGGAGAAGCACGACCGCCAGGAGGCCGCGGCACGGGGCGAGAGCGCCGAAGAGCCGGGGCAGCCCGCGACCGCGGGCGCGTCCGTCTGAGGAAGCACACTCGCCGGCCAAGGTCTGCTTAACAAGCCGCATGTTCGGGAACACGCCAGAGCGTGACCCCACGCATCGAGGACTACGCCCTCATCGGCGATCTCCAGACCGCCGCACTGGTCTGCAGGAACGGTTCCGTCGACTGGCTCTGCCTGCCCCGCTTCGACTCCGGCGCCTGCTTCGCCGCGCTGCTCGGCGACGAGGACAACGGCCACTGGCGCATCGCTCCCAAGGGCACGGACAGCTCGGACACCTGCACGCGACGCGGCTACGCAGGTGACTCCCTCGTCCTGGAGACGTTCTGGGAGACCCGGACCGGCACCGTCAAGGTGACCGACTTCATGCCTCAGCGCGACAAGTCCCCGGACCTCATGCGGATCATCGAGGGGATCAGCGGCAGCGTGGACATGAGTTCAGTACTGCGGCTGCGCTTCGACTTCGGTTCCGTCGTGCCCTGGATGCGCCGCTCGTACGGCCACCGGGTCGCGGTCGCCGGCCCCGACTCCGTATGGCTGCGCAGCGATCCGCCGGTCAAGACCTGGGGACAGCAGTTCTCCACCTGCTCCTCGTTCACGGTGGCCGAGGGCGAGCGGGTGGCGTTCGTACTCACCTGGCACGCCTCGCACGCGCCGCGTCCGAAGCTGATCGATCCTTACAAGGCGCTCAAGCACACCCTGTCCGACTGGGCGAAGTGGTCGGCGCAGTGCACCTACCGGGGCAGGCACCGTGAGGCCGTCCTGCGCTCCCTCATCACCCTGAAGGCGCTCACCTACGGTCCGACGGGCGGCATCGTGGCGGCCCCCACCACCTCGCTGCCCGAAGAGATCGGAGGCGTACGGAACTGGGACTACCGCTACTGCTGGCTGCGGGACTCCACGCTGACGCTCGGCGCCCTGCTCGCGGCCGGATATCTGGAAGAGGCCGCCGCCTGGCGGGACTGGCTGCTGCGGGCCGTCGCCGGGGACCCCGCCGACCTCCAGATCATGTACGGCCTGGCCGGTGAGCGCAGACTCCCCGAGACGGAGCTGCCGTGGCTGCGCGGATACGAGCACTCCCGGCCGGTCCGTACCGGCAACGAGGCGGTGCGGCAGCGGCAGCTCGATGTGTACGGAGAGGTCATCGACTCTCTCAGACTGGCCCGTGACGCCGGTCTCGAGGACAAAGCGCACGCCTGGAAGATCCAGCTCAGTCTGCTCGGCTTCCTGGAGTCCACCTGGCGCGAACCGGACGAGGGCCTTTGGGAGATCCGCGGGAAGCGCCGCCATTTCGTGCACTCCAAGGTGATGGCGTGGGTCGCCGCCGACCGTACGGTGCGCTCCCTGGAGGAAACACCGGATCTGGAGGGTGACGCCGACCGCTGGCGGGCGATGCGGGATGCCGTGCACGCGGAGGTCTGCGAGAAGGGCTACGACCCCGTACGCAACACGTTCACACAGTCGTACGGGTCCAGGGCGCTGGACGCCGCGACGCTGCTGATCGTGCGGACCGGGTTCCTCCCGCCCGACGATCCCCGGGTCATCGGCACGGTCGACGCGGTACGGGACGAGCTGGGCAGCGACGGTCTGGTGCGCCGCTACAGCACCGACGGCGTGTCCGTCGACGGGCTGCCGGGCAGCGAGGGCGCCTTCATCGTCTGCTCGTTCTGGCTGGCGGACGCGCTGCTGCGGACCGGCCGGGCGGCCGAGGCCGAGGAGCTCTTCGAGCGGCTGCTCGCACTGCGCAACGACGTGGGGCTGCTCTCCGAGGAGTACAGCACGGTGGCCGGGCGTCAGCTCGGCAATTTCCCGCAGGCGTTCAGCCATATCGGGCTGGTGAACACCGCGGTCGCACTCGCGGCGCAGGACCCGGCAGGATAGGGCCATGGATCTTGGACTGAAGGACCGTGTGTACATCGTCACCGGCGCGACCCGCGGGCTGGGCAACGCCACCGCGCGCGCCCTGGCCGCGGACGGCGCGAAGGTGGTCATCACCGGCCGGGACGAGAAGAGCGTCACGGCGGCAGCCGCCGAACTGGGGCCCGACGCCGTGGGGCTCGCCGCCGACAACGCCGACCCGGCAGCCGCGCAGCTCCTCGTGGACACCGCGAAGGAACGGTTCGGCCGGCTGGACGGCATACTCATCAGCGTCGGCGGTCCCGCGCCCGGCTTCCTCGCGGACAACAGCGACGAGCAGTGGCGGACGGCCTTCGGATCGGTCTTCCTCGGGGCCGTACGTCTGGCCCGTACGACGGCCGCCGCGCTCGGCGAGGGCGGGGTCATCGGCTTCGTGCTCTCAGGCTCGGTCCACGAGCCCATCGCCGGTCTGACCATCTCCAACGGTCTGCGCCCCGGCCTCGCGGGCTTCGCCAAGTCGCTGGCCGACGAGCTGGGCCCCCGCGGCATCCGCGTCGTGGGGGTCCTGCCGGCCCGGATCGACACCGACCGGGTCCGTGAGCTCGACGCGCTGTCCGGCGACGCCGAGGCGTCCCGTACCGCCAACGAGGCCCGGATTCCGCTGCGCCGCTACGGCACGCCGGAGGAGTTCGGGAAGACCGCGGCCTTCCTGCTCTCCCCCGCCGCGTCCTATCTGACGGGCATCATGGTCCCCGTCGACGGCGGTTCACGGCACGGTTTCTGACCGCTGCGTGCCGGGCCGGATCTGTCCTGTCCGGGCGTCAGCTCACCCGTTCCGCACGGTGCTTGACGGCCTTCAGACGGACCTCGGCCGGCAGCTCGGCCAGTCCGGCGGAGTCCCTGGCATGGGCCAGTGCCTCGTCGGCGAGGCCGCGCAGCGTCTGGTCCGGGGCCGCGTGCGCCTCCATCAGCAGCCGGATCCTGGCCCGCGGTGCGGAGCGCCGGCCCGTCAGCACGACCTGGGCGCGCGAGACGCCGTCCAGGGCGCCGGCCTCATCTGAGAGCGCGCCCTCCAGGGCCCTGCCCCGCAGCAGTGCCCCCTCGCCGTCGCCGCTGTCGACCAGCACCTCGGCGAGGCGGGCACGGCGCAGCTGGGCCAACAGCCACCACAGGGCGAGGACGACCACGACCGCGAGGACCGCGATCACCGTCGGCCACCACCAGCCGCTGTCGCGCCAGCGGTCCCGGTCGGCCTCGCTGAGCAGCACGTCGTTCTTGCCGTCCCACGGCCACCAGGACGGCAGGGACGCGCCGAGTCCCGCGGCGAGGACGGCGCCGCCCACGACGATCAGCACCAGCCCGGCCAGGCCGAGCAGTACCCGGTTGACGGTCCTGAGCACGCCGTTCACCCCTTCTTCGCCGGCCGGCGGACATGCACGGAGAGGCTCGGCGGTCTGGCCAGGCCCAGCTCCTTGATGCCCGTCCCGAGTACGGAGTCCAGGTCGGCCCGTACGTCATCGAGTTCACGGAAGTGCGATACGGCGCGCACCGCCACCTTGCTCCGACCCATCCGGACCCGCACGGACTGCACACCGGCCACTTCCACGGCCCGGTCGCGCAGGACCATGGCGGCGGCGGTGCGGTCGAGCGCCGCCCTGACGTCGACGTGGTCGCGGCGCATCGGGAGCAGGTCGCGCAGCCCGGGAGTGGCGGCGAGGAGGATCAGCCACAGACCGAGCGCCGCCGCGACGGCGGCGCCGGTCAGCACCCAGACGTCGTCCACCGGCCGTTCGGCCAGCTCGTCCGCGAGGGAGCGCCGCCACTGCATCGCGGGGTGGTCGGCGCGTACCGCCGCGACGTCGTAGAGCAGGAGTCCTGCGCCGCCCAGCACCACCAGGGCGACCACTGCCGCGGGGATACGGCGTGCGGACCAGAATCTGCCCGCCCTGCCACCGTGCTCCAGGGTCGGGACGGGGTCGTGCTCGGCGGCCGAGGTCGACTGGTCCAGCTCCCGGACACCGCCCTTGGCCAGGGGGTCGGCGGTGGGCAGTCGCTGCGTGCCGCTCTCGGTGCCTTCGGTGCTCCCGGTGCTCTCGCCGTGCCGGGGCTCGCTCATCGGATCCTCCCCTGCGCCGCGGCGCCCGGTCCTGTGCTGTGGAGCCGTTCGACCTGCACGGCCACCTCGGGCACCTCCATCCCCGCCAACGTCTTTACCCGCTCCATGACTTGACGACGCACGGCCCCGCACTGGCGGCCGATGTCGGAGGGGTATCCGAGTTCCAGACTGACCCGTACGCGGGCGGAGTCCCGGTGCACGGTGACCGTGGCGCGCGGGGCTGCGCCCTCCTTGGGCGCGTCGGTGATCGCTTCCTTGGCCGCCTGGGCAGCGATCTTCGCGACGACTCTGTCGGCGATCCGAGTCTCCCCGCGTTCCGCGGCGGCGACCCGGTCAGTCACCGCCGTCACCGTCGCCGGTCGCCGCGCTCGCGACCTCGGAAGTCGCCACGCTCGCGACCTCGGAAGTCGCCACGCTCGCGACTTCGGAAGAAGTCACCGGGTTCCAGATCGCCGTCCAGGAAGCGGCCGGCGATGAAGCCGACCGCACCCAGCGCGGCCACCAGCAGAAAGGCTCCGAATCCGCCGAAGTATCCGGCGAATCCCAGCGCCATGCCGGCCAACAGGCCGACCACAGCCATGCTCATCGTGCGCTCCTCAACTGTCTTTCGGCGCAGGGCTACTGGAGACGTGGCTCGGGCTGCTCCTCGTCGTCCTCCTCATCCGGCAGCTTGACGTCGCTGACCGCGATGTTGACCTCGACGACTTCCAGACCGGTCATCCGCTCGACCGCCGCGACGACGTTCTCCCGTACGTCGCGAGCGACGTCGCCGATCGACACTCCGTAGTCGACGACGATCTCCAGATCGAGTGCGGTCTGCGATTCGCCGACTTCGGCCTTGACGCCCCGGGTGACGGACCTGCTGCCGCCGGGAACACGGTCCCGGACCGCACCGAAGGTCCGGGACAGACCACTGCCCATCGCATGGACACCGACCACATCGCGCGTGGCCATTCCGGCGATCTTCTCGACCACGCCGTCGGCGATGGTGGTGCGGCCACGGGTCGCGGGGGCTCCCCCGCCACGCCTGGTCAGCGAAGACTTGCCTCGGTCGTCTCCGCCGGTTTCCTTGTCAGGGGTGCGCTGCTGGCTCTCGGTCATCGCCGCTCTTCCCTTCGGGGACAGGGTTGGACTTCACTCTGCCCACGTTAAGTGCGCTTGCCCCGTTCCGCGCCGTGGATGCGGCAGGGTGGGGGGCATGACGACGGCGGACAGCCCCCAGCGGGCCGATGGATGGACGGCTGCGGTACGGCAGCGACTCGGCCTGGGCCGGTTGCTTCCTCTGGGCGGTCCCGGGGACGGAACCTGGATCGCGGAACGGGCGGCGGCCACGGTGCTGCGGGACGCCGCCGCGGGATCGGGCGCGGTCCTGGGGAAGCTCAGGATCGGGCCGGTGGACGCCGATGCGGACCCTGCTCCGGAAGTGGCCGGGGTCGTGGTGCCCGCTCCCCCCAGTGCGTATCCCGCCGGGCCGATGCGGATCGAGGCGGAGTTCTCGGCCACGATGGACCAGCCGCTGCCCGCCACGGCAGCGGCGCTGCGCTCGGTGCTGCTGGACACGGCACGGCAGCGGCTCGGCATGGTCGT
Organism: Streptomyces sp. NPDC057136; assembly: GCF_042670885.1. Lineage (NCBI taxonomy): Bacteria > Bacillati > Actinomycetota > Actinomycetes > Kitasatosporales > Streptomycetaceae > Streptomyces > Streptomyces sp. NPDC057136. Next base: position 26,629 of record NZ_JBHUUV010000046.1, on the reverse strand, counting down.
CACCGAGGTCGATCTCCGGGTGACGGAGCTGCTGGATACGGCGCCCGAGCCGTTCGCGGCCCCGGCCGCCGAGGTGCGTGCGGCGGAGGCGGACGGGGTGGCGGGGACCGCGGCGGCCGCGGTGCCCGGCGTCGTGGCGCTGACCCGGGTCCTGGGCCGTGCAGTGCACACCGGCGAGGATCATGTCCGGGTCGAGGTGGCGACGGCCGGGGACCACCGGGCGCTCGATGTGGCTCAGGCAGTGCGCACGGCGGTGACGGCGGCGGTGGAGGGCCACCCGCCGGTCGGTGTACTCATCACCGCCGTGGTCGCACCGGGTTGACGGAGGCGTCCGCTCAGTCGGTGACGCCCGCCAGGTCGCGCAGCCTGCGGCCCTGGGCGGCCCGCTCGGCGGTGCGCTGCTCCTCGTACGTACGGTAGGCGGCGCCGCTCAGCAGGGCCTTGGTCTCGACGACGGCGTCGCGAGGGGCTGCCAGGAGTGCGGCGGCCAGGTCGCGGGCGGCCTCTTCGAGCTGGTCGGCGGGCACGACGAGGTTGGCGAGGCCGGTGCGCTCGGCCTCGTCGGCGTGCACGAAGCGGCCGGTGGCACAGATTTCGAGCGCGCGGGCGTACCCCACGAGGTTCACCAGGGGGTGCGTGCCCGTGAGGTCGGGGACGAGACCCAGACTGGTCTCGCGCATGGCGAACTGCACGTCGTCGGCGGCGATCCGCAGATCGCAGGCGAGAGCGAGCTGGAAGCCGGCACCGATCGCGTGGCCCTGGACGGCCGCGATCGACACGATGTCGTTGCGGCGCCACCAGGTGAACGCCTCCTGGTACTCGGCGATGGTCGCGTCGAGCTCGGTCTCCGAGCCACGCGCCATGTCGAGGAAGGACGGCTCACCGTCGAACCCTTCCGGGCTGAACGCCTGCCGATCGAGTCCCGCGGAGAAGGACTTGCCTTCGCCGCGCAGCACGACGACCCGCACACTGCCGGGCAATGCCCGTCCGGCCTCCGTCAACGCCCGCCACAGAGCGGGAGACTGAGCGTTGCGCTTGGCCGGGTTGGTGAGAGTCACTGTGGCAACCGCGTCATCGACGGTGAGCCGTACGCCGTCCTTGTCGAGCACAGAGTCGAGCGAGGTCATGGGACGCCTCCGGATCGGGTGCTGTCAGCACTTCACTGATAAGTGACTGAACAGTAACCACCCGGACGACCCTGCGGCCGGCCGGGTGGCCACCACGATTTCCGGTGAGCCCCGGGGCAGGTTCCACGAACCGCCCCGACCGCCGTCGACGGTCAGGCCGTAGCGGCCTTCTTGCCTCGTGTCGCTCCGCCGCGTCCCCGCAGCGTCACTCCGGACTCGCTGAGCATCCGGTGAACGAACCCGTAGGACCGGCCGGTGTCTTCGGCCAACGCCCGGATACTCGCACCGGAGTCGTACTTCTTCTTCAGGTCTGCCGCGAGCTTGTCACGCGCGGCGCCGGTAACCCGGCTGCCCTTCTTCAGAGTCTCGGCCACCCGTGCCTCCTCATAGGAAGTGCGCTCTGGACTCTCATGATCACCCCTCATGCGCTTCCTGGCCACCCATTCGGCAAGGTCTCTGCGAGCGGTTTCGGGGTCCGGGCGCACGTCGACACGAACGGAATCCCATATTCCGCAGGTCTGCGCGGACGGGTGGGGAAAGCAGCCGGAAGAACCACCAGGTCAGGGCCGTGGGCGTTCGGCGGCCCCACATGGGTGCGCCCGGCAGGTATCTGCCGGGCGCCACGCCGAGGTACGAGAGCCACTCACGCAGATGATGGATCACACGTAGGCCGAATGATCCATACGGAGTGGATCAGTGAGTGGATCAGCCGGCGTCGACCCCTCCCGAAGGGGGTCAGGCCAGGGCCACCAGGTCCCGGTAGTCCGCACCCCACAGGTCCTCGACACCGTCCGGCAACAGGATGATGCGCTCCGGCTGGAGCGCCTCGACCGCGCCCTCGTCGTGCGTGACGAGGACGACGGCGCCCTTGTACGTGCGCAGGGCGCCCAGGATCTCTTCGCGGCTGGCCGGGTCGAGGTTGTTCGTGGGCTCGTCGAGGAGCAGGACGTTGGCGGAGGAGACGACCAGGGTCGCCAGGGCGAGACGGGTCTTCTCACCACCGGAGAGCACGCCGGCGGGCTTGTCGACGTCGTCTCCGGAGAACAGGAACGAACCGAGCGTCTTGCGGACCGCCACGAGGTCGAGGTCGGGCGCCGCGGAACGCATGTTCTCCAGGACGGTGCGGCTCGGGTCGAGGGTCTCGTGCTCCTGGGCGTAGTAGCCGAGCTTGAGGCCGTGGCCCTCGATGATCTCGCCGGTGTCGGCCTTCTCGGCGCCGCCGAGGAGACGGAGCAGGGTGGTCTTGCCCGCACCGTTGAGGCCCAGGATGACGACCCGGGAGCCCTTGTCGATGGCGAGATCCACATCGGTGAAGATTTCGAGCGAGCCGTACGACTTGGACAGGCCCTCCGCCATCAGCGGGGTCTTGCCGCACGGCGAGGGGTCGGGGAAGCGCAGCTTGGCGACCTTGTCGGAGACCCGTACGGCCTCCAGGCCCGAGAGCAGCCGGTCGGCGCGCTTGGCCATGTTCTGGGCGGCGACGGTCTTGGTGGCCTTGGCGCGCATCTTGTCGGCCTGCGCGTTGAGGGTCGCGGCCTTCTTCTCGGCGTTCTGACGCTCGCGCTTGCGGCGCTTCTCGTCGGCCTCGCGCTGCTGCTGGTACAGCTTCCAGCCCATGTTGTAGACGTCGATCTGGGCGCGGTTGGCGTCGAGGTAGAAGACCTTGTTGACGACGGTCTCGACGAGGTCGACGTCGTGGGAGATCACGATGAAGCCGCCGCGGTACGTCTTGAGGTAGTCGCGCAGCCAGACGATCGAGTCCGCGTCGAGGTGGTTGGTCGGCTCGTCGAGGAGCAGGGTGTCGGCGTCCGAGAAGAGGATGCGGGCCAGCTCGACGCGGCGGCGCTGACCACCGGAGAGGGTGTGCAGAGGCTGGCCGAGCACCCGGTCGGGCAGGCTGAGCGCGGCGGCGATGGTGGCGGCCTCGGCCTCGGCCGCGTACCCGCCCTTGGTGAGGAACTCCGTCTCCAGGCGCTCGTACTTCTTCATGGCCTTCTCACGGGTGGCGCCCTGGCCGCTGGCCATGCGCTCCTCGTTCTCCCGCATCTTGCGCAGGATGGTGTCCAGGCCACGGGCCGAGAGGATGCGGTCGCGGGCCAGGATCTCGAGGTCGCCGGTGCGCGGGTCCTGCGGGAGGTAGCCGACTTCGCCGGAGCGGCTGATGGTGCCGCCGGCGGGGGTGCCCTCACCCGCGAGGCACTTGGTGAGAGTGGTCTTGCCTGCTCCGTTGCGGCCGACGAGGCCGATGCGGTCGCCCTTGGCGATACGGAAGGAGGCGGACTCGATGAGGATGCGGGCGCCGGCGCGCAGCTCGATGCCGGAAGCGGTGATCACGGGGAAAACTCCAGGGCGGTATGGACGGCGGAGGGAGGACTACGGGTTCACGACTCGACGCCGTCTAATGCACAAGGAGAATTGCCATAGGGCCATTCTACTGGCGGTGTGCAACTCCTTTTCCGCGTGCTGCGCGGGACGAACCATCCGATACTCGGCGCAGGGCGGCTCGGCGCCGCCGGAGCCGAGGGTGGTGTGCCGATGAACAGCGTGCAGGGCTAATGGCGCCAGGAGTTCGACCGGCACGGCGGGACGGACGGCGCCGCCCGGACGGTGCTGTTCAGCGACCGGGTCGGCCCGGCCTGCAGGGCGGCGACCTCTGCGGTCGGGCCCTTCCACTGCCCTGGCGACCGGGGACGCTGAGCAGCTCGCAGGACGGGCGGCAGGGCGCGGACAGCAACGCGGTGGACCGCTGCGACACCTTCGGCTGAGGCACGGAGGGCATTGTCAGTGCCCGGTGGAACACTGAGACACAGATCACATCAGAGCAGTGGAAAAGGGTGAGCGTCATGGCAGGCACGGCAAAGGGCGTACCGACGATCTATCCGACGATTCTTTACGCGGACGCGAAGGCCGCGATGAGGACCCTGACCCAGGCCCTCGGCTTCACCGAGGAGGCGGTGTACGAGGGGGAGAACGGCCAGGTGCTCCACGCCGAGCTGTCCTGCGGCAACGGCAGGGTGATGCTCGGTTCCAAGGGGCACGAGGGCGTCTTCGCCAAGGCGATGGAGGGGGCGGGGCCGGCCGGTGTGTACGTCGTCGTGGACGAGGTCGACGAGCACTACGCGCGGGCGGTGGAGCACGGGGTGGAGATCCTGATGCCGCCCACGGACCAGGACTACGGCTCACGGGACTACATGGCGCGGGACGCGGAGGGCAATGTGTGGAGCTTCGGTACGTACGCCCCGGGGTCCTCGGACTGACCCCGGGGGCGTTCGCAGTATGCGCGGCTACTCGCCGCCGGTGTGGACCTGGAAGGCGGCGCGGCGTACGGCTTTGGCCAGGGCGGGGTCCGGGTGCGCGGCGGCCAGGGCGACCAGTACCTGCACGGTGCGCGGGTGACCGACGGCGCGGACCTCGTCGAGCAGGGCCGGGACCGTGCCCTGGACGGCGGAGTCGAGGTGGCGGACCAGCAGCCCGGTCTCGCCGTGGTCGGCGACGGCCGCCGCCGTGTCGACCCAGAGCCAGGTGGCTTCCTCGCGGCTGAGGACCTCCTGGGCGTCGTCCGGGTCGGTGCCCTCGTATTCGGCGAGCCAGAGCAGGGCGTAGGGCCGTAGCGACACATCGGTGACGACGGAACGCACCACGGGTTCGGCGGGGGCGCCGACGACGCGGAGCGCTTCGAAGGCGAGGCCGCGCAGGAGCGCGTCCTCGCCGCGGGCCACGGCGAGCAGTTCCGCGACGGCGCTGCCGACGGGGCGTGCGGCGAGCCACGCGCGGTATTCGGCGCGGGCCGGGCCGGGGGTGAGGCGGGCGCAGCCGAGCAGCATGTCGGCCGCGGACTGTTCGATGTTGCCGGCCGGGCTCTGGGCGGCGACGCAGATCTGTTCCAGCTTGACCCAGACCGCCCAGTTGCCGAGCGGGGTGAGGGTGGCGTGTCCGGAGCCGAGGGTGAGGGCTCCGACGGCGGCCAGCCCTTCCAGTGCCCAGTCGAGCAACAGCGCGTTCAGGTCGGCGGACCCGTCCGCTGGCCGGCCGGTGACGGGGGCGGCGGGCAGGTGCGGGCCGTAGGCCACCTCGCACCGCTCCTCGTGGAGTTCCGCGACGCGCTGGCCCAGGAGATCGAGGAGGGCGGGCACGGTGACCGGGCCCGCGGAGAGCTGGAGGAGGGAGAGCACCTGGGGTACCGCCTCGACCGCTTCGGCGACGGTGGTCGCCTCGATGTCGCGGGGCGCGGCGTGGACGAGTGACCAGGCGTCGAAGAGCGCCACCCAGCCGCGGAGCACGGCGGAGTCGTCGCGGTCCCAGGCACGCAGCCGCCAGCCGGGGCGCACCGTGTCGCCGTGCAGTTCGACGAGTCCGGCGAGCCTGGCGCGGTCCCAGCCGGCCCGTACCTGCGCCGGGGACAGTTCCAGTGCCGCCGCGGCCCGTTCGAGGGCGTGGGCGGTCGGCGGGGCCGTACCGGGGCTCGCGCCGTCGGACGCCCAGTGGGCGATCCGTACGGCGTCGGCGAGCACGGTCCTGGCCTGACGGGCCAGTTCCGCCGGGGGCGGGGTGCCCTCGGGAGGGCGGGGGGCCGGCCTGGTGCGCCGGGTGGTCACGGCCTTGCGGGCGGTGGCAAGGGGTCGCGGGCGGACAAGTCGCAGCCTGGAGTCGCGCGGGGTACGGGACGTCACGGGGAGCAGTCTTGCCTCTGACGGCCCGAAAGCCCAAACGGAAGCCGGCTCCACGGTTTACGGGGGCGTCCGGAGACCGCTCACCAACCGGGCCTATCGGTCACAACGCCTCACATCAGAGGGGTGAGGAAGCGCCGGAGCGCCTCTTCGTACCGCGCCGGGTCGGCATTCCACATCGCCGCATGCGGAGCGTGCGGTACTGCGTGCAGGGTGACCAGGTCGGGGCGGAGTCTGGCGAGCGTCTTCGAATCCGCCCACGGAGCCAGGGTGTCGTCCGGGCTGTGGAAGATCAGCGTCGGGGCGTGCAGGGCGGTGGGGAGGGACGTGTCCAGCAGCGGGGTGCCGCGGAGTCCGGCCCGGCCCTGCGCGGCGCGGACCGCGAGGGGCAGCAGCGCGGCGGGGACGCCGCGGGCGGCGGCCAGGGCGCGCAGGGTGGCCCGCCAGTCGAGGACCGGTGAGTCGAGGACGAGGCCGCTGATCCGGTCGCGGAGCGCGCAGTTGACGGTGGCGTGCAGGGCCATCGTGGCGCCGGTGGACCAGCCGTGGACGATGACGCTGTCGGCTCCGTACCGCACCGCGTAACGGATGGCGGCGTCCAGGTCGCGCCATTCGGACTCGCCGAGGTGGCCGAGGCCGTCCGCGGAGCGGGGAGCTCCGGCGTCGCCGCGATAGGCCAGGTCCAGCACGGGCAGCTTCTGGGCGTTCAGGAACCCCATCAGGTTCATGGGGTGGTCCCGGGTGGTTCCGAGGCCGTGCACGGTGATCACCCAGACGTCACGGGCAGCGGGCACGAACCAGGCGGGCAGGACGCCGAGCTCGCCGGGGATCTCGACCTCCTTGAAGCCGAGCCCGAGTGCGCTGCCCGGGTCCCCGCTGCAGAGCTCGGGGGTCATACGGACCTTGGCGCCCGGTTCCAGGCTTCCGTGGACGACTCGCTCCAGCCGGCGGACGACGGTGTCGGCGCCGTGCTCCGCCCCCTCGATCACCGGTCCGACGACGGCGTGGACGCCGGAGTCGACCAGTCCGTACGTACCGGGGCGGAGTGCGGCGAAGGAGCGGGTCAGGGTGACCTGTCCGGCCGCCGTGGCGTGCACGGTGAGCCTGCGGTCGCCGGGGAAGGGATGTCCGGACGACACCTTGAGGGCGGCGTCACTGGCATACCGGCCGGCCGCGACCGCTGCCGCGCCGACGCCGAGAATCGTGGTGACGGCCGCTGCCGTCGCTGTAGCCGGGCGCATGCTTCAGTGTCACGGCGCCCGCGGCGCGGTGCCAGTGGGCGGGGCCGTCCGATGCGCGCCGACGCGCGTCCCGGGACGTCAGCCCGGCTGGCCGTAGTTCTCCAGGGCGTCCTGTACGTCGCGCAGCTGGGCACTGGAGAGCAGGGTCGGCCGGTGGCCGGGCACGGAACTCGCGGTGATCCAGAGGCGGCACAGCCATTCGAGCTGGGCGGTGCGGTCGTACGCCTCGTCGAGGGTGTCCCCGTAGGTGACGGTTCCGTGGTTCTGGAGCAGGCAGCCCGTGCGGTCGCGCAGGGCGGTGAGCATGTTCTCGGCCAGTTCCCGTGTCCCGTAGCGCGCGTAGGCGGCGGTGCGGACGGGGCCGCCGAGCATCGCGGCGGCGTAGTGCACGAGCGGGACCTCGGGAACGAGGGTGGAGACCGCTGTGGCGTGCACGGCGTGGGTATGGACGACGGCGGCGGCGCCGGTGTGGCGGTAGACGGTGAGATGGAGCGGGAGTTCGCTGGTGGGGGCGAGCTCCCCGAGCACCTGGCGGCCTTCGAGGTCCACGCCGACCGCGTCCCCGGGACGGAGCCGGTCGTACGGCACGCCGCTGGGGGTGACCAGGACGATGTCTCCGACCCTGGCCGACACATTGCCGGAGGTCCCGACGACGAGGCCGTCGGCCGCCGTTCTGCGGGCCGTTGCCACAACGCCGTCCCAGGCCCGTCGGATCGCTTCCTGATGCTGATCGCTCATGCGGAAATCCTATGAGCCCGGGGTGAGTCCGGGGAGAGTGCGGGGCGGACGGGCGCCGGAAGTGCGGCTCGGGTGACCAGGATCTCTTGAGGGGCCCGAAAGTGGCGGAAATGCTTCCCCAACGGGCCGTACGGAATGGCTTCCTCCGGGCGCCGGACGGGCCGTGCCGCTCCTCCCCCTCACAAGCGGAGCGTCGGCACTCCGCTTGGGGTCACCACAGCGCCCTGCTCAGTTCACCTTCCGTTCATTCAGGTTGCCTACGGTCCACGTGCCACTGACGTCGAGCGATTGCCTGGGTAAATGGAACACATCACACTGCTGCTTGCGATTGTGATCGTGACAGCTCTCGTGTTCGATTTCACGAACGGTTTCCATGACACTGCCAACGCGATGGCCACCACCATCTCGACCGGCGCCCTGAAGCCCAAGACAGCGGTGGCGATGTCCGCCGTTCTCAATCTGATCGGCGCGTTCCTGTCGGTGGAGGTCGCTAAAACGATCTCCGGCGGGATCGTCAACGAGGACGGCCTCAGAACCGAGGTCATCTTCGCGGCGCTCGTCGGCGCCATCCTGTGGAATCTGCTGACCTGGCTGGTGGGCCTGCCCTCCAGCTCCTCGCACGCGCTCTTCGGCGGTCTCATCGGCGCCGCGGTCATGTCTGCCGGCTGGTCCTCGATCGACGGCGGCACCGTCGTCACCAAGGTCCTGCTGCCCGCCATCGCCGCCCCGCTCGTCGCCGGTCTCGCGGCCCTGCTGGCCACCCGGCTGACGTACCGGATCAACCGGAAGGTCACCGACGAGGCGCAGCTGAAGTCGACCGCCAAGGGCTACCGGGCCGGCCAGATCGCCTCGGCCGGGCTCGTCTCTCTCGCCCACGGCACGAACGACGCGCAGAAGACGATGGGCATCATCACCCTGGCCCTGGTCACCGGTGGCGTCCTGGCCCCCGGCTCCAACCCGCCGGTCTGGGTCATCGTCTCCGCCGGTCTCGCCATCGCCATGGGCACCTACCTCGGCGGCTGGCGCATCATCCGCACCATGGGCAGCGGCCTCACCGAGCTCAAGCCGCCGCAGGGCTTCGCCGCCCAGACCAGTGCGGCCACGGTCATCCTGGCCTCCTCCCACCTCGGCTTCTCCCTCTCCACCACCCAGTCCTGCTCCGGCGCCGTCATGGGCGCGGGTCTCGGACGCAAGGGCGGTGTGGTCCGCTGGTCCACCGCCACGCGGATGTTCATCGCCTGGGGCCTGACCCTGCCGGCCGCCGGTCTGGTCGGCGCGGGTGCCGAGTTCCTCACCAAGCAGGGCAGCTGGGGCGTCGCCGTCGTCGCGGTCCTGCTCGTCGCGGGCTCCGGCGCCATCTGGCTGCTGTCGCGCCGCAAGCCGGTCGACCACACCAACGTCACGGACAGCCAGGAGTCCGAGCCCGCCGGCGTCGTCACGACGGCCATGGCGGCCGTGACGACGCCGCCCACGGCCACCGCGGCCATGGAGATCAAGTCCACCATCCCGGCCCCGGCCGGCACCACCGCCGACCCGGTCAGCCCGGCCACGGTCTAAAGGGCAGGAACTACCACCATGAAAATCGACTGGGCAGCTCTTGCCTCCGTCTTCGGCGTCAGCCTCGTGGTCACCGTGGCGCTCGTCGGCCTCTTCACCCTCGGCATCATCGGCCTGTCCAAGCAGGCGGCGACGGCCTCGGCCGGCGGCTCCGGCGGCTCTCTCGCCCTGGCCCGCACCGGCGCGTACCTCTGCTTCGGGCTCTGCGCCGCGGCAGTCACGTACGGGATCTACCTGATCGTCGCCTGACGACAGACGTAACCCACTCGCCGTTGATCTGCGTGGAGCCCCGCAGGTCAACGGCGAGTTGACGGGCGTTCGCAGAGCGTGGTGGACTGCCCGTGCCGTTTACGGCGACAGAAGAGGAAGCCGGTGCGAATCCGGCGCGGTCCCGCCACTGTCACCGGGGAGCACTCCCCCCACACCGGAAGTCACGGTCCGCACGCGGACTGGAAGGCCGGGGGAACTGCGGATCCGGAAGCCAGGAGACTCTCGTCGCCGGTCACGTCGAACCAGGGCGCGGACCCTGAGTGAGGACATATGTCATGCCCGGCTGCTGTGCGCCCGATCCTGTGTCACCTGCCAGAACGTCCCGTGCATCGGCGGGCTGAGCCATGCGTGCCGACCGCATCTTCGCGTACGGCGCCACGGCCGGTCTGATCGGCGATCTGCTCCTGGGTGATCCCCGCCGGGGTCACCCCGTCGCCGCGTTCGGGCGGGCCGCCGCAGAGATCGAGAACCGCCTGTGGCGCGACCACCGCGGGTGGGGCGCGCTCCACACGCTGATCTGCGCCGGAGGCGCCGCGGGCGCCGCCGCGCTCACCGCCCGTGCCGTCCGTGACCGGCCCGCCGTGGCCGTCGCACTGACCGCCGCCGCCACCTGGTCCGTCATCGGCGGTACCTCGCTGGGCCGCGAGGCACGCGCCATCGGCGGTGCGCTCGCCGCCGGGGACCTCGACACTGCCCGCGAGCGGCTGCCGCATCTGTGCGGACGCGACCCGCAGGCGCTCGACGGGCCCCAGATCGCCCGCGCCGTCGTCGAATCCGTCGCCGAGAACACCTCGGACGCCGTCGTCGGCGCCCTCGTCTGGGGTGCGCTGGGCGGAGTACCCGGCCTCGTCGGCTTCCGTGCCGTCAACACCCTCGACGCCATGGTCGGGCACAAGTCGCCCCAGTACCGGCGGTACGGCTGGGCCTCTGCCCGCCTCGACGACCTCGCAGGCTGGCCCGGGGCCCGCCTCACCGCCGCACTCGCCGTGGGCGCCGGGGGGGGGGCCCCGCCGGCGGGGCGGGGCGGGCGCGCGGGCGCGGGCCAGCCCCCCCGCCCCCCCCCCGGGCCGCGGGCCGCGGGGGGGGCGGGGGGGGGCGGGGTTGGGTTGGCAGGGTGGGGCCA
>NZ_JBHUUV010000046.1:0-15896 GCF_042670885.1 Streptomyces sp. NPDC057136 | reverse complement strand
TCGGTGGGCCGCGTCTTTTGTGTATCTGAGACTGGCCCTCTCTTTTGGGGGGCTGCGCCTTTTTGGTATCTCACACGGGGGCCGGGGGCCCCCCACCCCGCCCCCCCCGCGGGGGCCGCGGGGGGGCGCCCACGGCAGGCGGTACGGGCCTGGCGCGCGGACGCGGGCAAGCACCCGAGCCCCAACGCGGGACCGGTCGAGGCGTCGTTCGCGGGCGCGCTCGGCGTACGGCTCGGCGGGACCCTCGCGTACGGCGGCCGGGTCGAGCACCGGCCGGTGCTCAACGGGGAGGCCGGCCGCGCGGTGGAGACCGCGGACATCGAACGTGCGGTGCGGCTGTCGCGCCGGGTGGGTGCGCTGGCCCTCGGCGTCTGTGCGGCCGGACGGCTGATCGCGGGACGGAGACGGATATGAGCGGCGGGCTGCTGGTCGCGGGGACCACATCGGACGCGGGCAAGAGCGTCGTCACGGCGGGGATCTGCCGGTGGCTGGTGCGGCAGGGGGTGAAGGTCGCGCCGTTCAAGGCGCAGAACATGTCGCTCAACTCGTTCGTCACCCGCGAGGGTGCGGAGATCGGGCGCGCCCAGGCCATGCAGGCTCAGGCCGCCCGCGTGGAGCCGACCGCGCTGATGAATCCGGTGCTGCTCAAGCCCGGCAGCGACCGGTCCAGCCAGGTCGTCCTGATGGGCAAGGCCGTCGGCGAGATGAGCGCACGCGGCTACCACGGGGGGCGGCAGGAATCACTGCTCGGGACCGTCGTGGACTGTCTGGAGCAGCTTCGGGGCACGTATGACGCCGTGATCTGTGAGGGGGCGGGCAGTCCGGCCGAGATCAATCTGCGGCGTACGGACATCGTGAACATGGGCATCGCACGGGCTGCGCGCTTCCCCGTGCTGGTGGTCGGGGACATCGACCGCGGCGGTGTCTTCGCCTCGTTCTTCGGCACGACGGCCCTCCTGAGCGCGGAGGACCAGGCGCTGGTCGCCGGGTATCTCGTGAACAAGTTCCGGGGCGACGTCTCGTTGCTGGAGCCGGGCCTCGACATGCTGTACGAGCTCACGGGGCGGCGTACGTACGGGGTGCTGCCGTTCGCCCACGGGCTGGGCATCGACGAGGAGGACGGACTGCGGGTGTCGCTGCGCGGCACCGTACGGGAGTCCGCCGTCAGCGCGCCGCACGGCGAGGACGTCCTGCGGGTCGCGGTCTGCGCCGTACCGCTGATGTCGAACTTCACCGATGTGGACGCGCTGGCCGCCGAGCCGGGTGTCGTGGTGCGGTTCGTGGACCGGGCGGAGGAGCTGGCCGACGCGGACCTGGTGATCGTGCCGGGCACGCGCGGCACGGTGAAGGCACTGGCCTGGCTGCGGGAACGGGGACTGGCGGACGCGCTGGTGCGGCGGGCCGCCGAGGGGCGGCCGGTGCTGGGGATCTGCGGCGGTTTCCAGGTGCTCGGTGAGCACATCGAGGACGAGGTGGAGTCGCGGGCCGGGCACGTCGACGGGCTGGGGCTGCTGCCGGTACGCATCCGCTTCGAGAAGGCCAAGACGCTGGCCCGGCCGGTCGGGTCGGCGCTCGGGGAACCGGTCGAGGGGTACGAGATCCATCACGGGGTCGCCGATGTGCGGGGCGGGGAACCGTTCCTGGACGGATGCCGGGTCGGGGCGGTGTGGGGGACGCACTGGCACGGGTCGCTGGAGAGCGACGCGTTCCGGCGGCGGTTCCTGGCGGAGGTCGCGCGGGCTTCGGGGCGGCGGTTCGTGGCTGCGCCGGATACGAGTTTTGAGGTGCTGCGGGAGGAGCAGTTGGACCGGCTGGGGGACCTGATCGAGGAGCACGCGGATACGGATGCGTTGTGGCGGTTGATCGAGGGTGGGGCGCCGGCCGGGCTGCCGTTCGTGCCGCCGGGTGCGCCTGTGGGTGCGGGTGCGGGTGCGCCTGCGGGTGTGCCTGCGGCGGGCCTTCCTCTGCCCGCCCCTTCCCGTAACCGGGGCTCCGCCCCGGACCCCGGTCCTCAATCGCCGGACGGGCTTGAAATGCCCCGGAACGCGGCCCTGGAACCCGACGGGCCGGGAAAGCCACGGAACGCGGCCCTGGAACCGGACAGGCTTGAAAAGCCCCGGAACGCGGCCGGGAACGGGCCGGATTTGCCGCATGTCGAGAAGGAGACTCTGTGAGTACGCCGTATCCGTTCACCGCCATCGTCGGGCAGGACGATCTGCGGCTCGGGCTCTTGCTGAATGCCGTCAGTCCGGCCGTCGGTGGGGTCCTCGTGCGAGGGGAGAAGGGGACCGCCAAGTCCACCGCCGTACGCGCCCTCGCAGCGCTCATGCCCGAGGTATCCGTCGTTCCGGGGTGCCGGTTCTCGTGTGATCCGGTCGTGCCCGACCCGGCGTGTCCCGATGGGCCCCATGAGGCCGCGGGCGGTGTGTCGCGGGCCGCCCGGACCGTCGAACTGCCCGTCGGGGCCTCCGAGGACCGGCTCGTGGGGGCGCTGGACATCGAGCGGGCGCTCTCCGAGGGTGTGAAGGCGTTCGAGCCGGGGCTCCTCGCCGACGCGCACCGCGGCATCCTGTACGTCGACGAGGTCAACCTGCTCCACGACCACCTCGTGGACCTGCTGCTCGACGCGGCCGCCATGGGTGCCTCGTACGTGGAGCGCGAAGGCGTCTCCGTACGGCACGCGGCGCGTTTCCTGCTGGTGGGGACGATGAACCCCGAAGAGGGCGAACTGCGGCCGCAGTTGCTGGACCGGTTCGGGCTCACCGTCGAGGTCGCGGCCTCCCGCGACACCGATCAGCGGGTCGAGGTCGTACGGCGCCGGCTGGCCTACGACGACGACCCGGCCGGATTCACCGCCCGATGGGCGGACCAGGAACGGGAGTTGCGCGAGCGGATCGCCGCCGCGCGCGCCCTGTTGCCCCATGTCGTCCTCGGCGACGGCGTGTTGCGGCAGATCGCGGCGACCTGTGCGGCCTTCGAGGTGGACGGGATGCGCGCCGACATCGTCATGGCCCGCACCGCCACGGCGCTGGCCGCCTGGGCCGGGCGCGACGAGGTGCTCGACGAGGATGTGCGCCAGGCCGCGCTGCTCGCGCTCCCCCACCGGCGCCGGCGCAATCCGTTCGACGCGCCGGGGCTCGACGAGGACAAGCTGGACGAGACACTCCGGGACGCCGCTCAGGACGAGAGCGAGGGCGACCACGACCCGGACCCGGACGGTCCGGATGGCGGTGGTGGTGGAGGCGGAGTTCCGCCTCAAGCCGATGGGCCCGATGGCCCCGAGGGACCCGCCGGGGCCGACGCACCGGACCACGCGCCGGAGAGTGGCGGCGACGCGCCCGGACAGGGGCGGCCGTCCGGTGGCGGTGAACAGCAGCCCGTACGCGCGGCGGAGCCGTTTCGCACGAAGATGCTGAGCGTGCCCGGCCTCGGCGAGGGTGCGGCGGGGCGGCGCTCCCGGGCGCGTACCGAGCACGGCCGTACGACCGGGTCTCGGCGGCCCCAGGGGGCGCTGACGAAGCTGCACCTGGCGGCGACCGTGCAGGCGGCCGCGCCGCATCAGCGGGCCAGGGGCCGGTCGGGCCGGGGCCTTGTGGTCCGGCGCGACGATCTGCGGCAGGCGACGCGGGAGGGGCGCGAGGGGAATCTCGTGCTGTTCGTCGTGGACGCCTCCGGATCGATGGCGGCCCGGCAGCGGATGAGCGCCGTGAAGGGCGCGGTGATGTCGCTCCTGCTGGACGCGTACCAGCGGCGGGACAAGGTCGGTCTGATCACCTTCCGGGGCAAGGACGCCGAGGTGGTGCTGCCGCCGACGTCGTCGGTGGACGCGGCCGCCGCGCGGCTGGAGTCGCTGCCGACCGGCGGGCGCACCCCGCTGGCCGCGGGGCTGCTGAAGGCACACGACGTACTGCGGGTGGAGCGGCTGCGCGACCCCTCGCGGCGGCCGTTGCTCCTCGTGGTGACGGACGGACGGGCGACGGGGGGTCCGGACCCGCTGGCACTCGCGGCGCGGGCCGGGCGGCTGCATGCCGCCGAAGGCACCGCGTCCGTCGTCGTGGACTGCGAGTCGGGGATCGTACGGCTCGGGCTCGCCGCACAGCTCGCCAGGGATCTGGGCGGCAGCGCCGTCACGCTCGACGAACTGCGGGCCGACACGATCGTCGGGCTCGTGAAAGACGTATCTGCAGCCGGGAGGGCCGCGTAATGCCACAGGGACAGCCGACATCGGTGCCGGACGACGGTCTCACCACCCGTCAGCGGCGCAACCGTCCGCTGCTGTTCGTCCACACGGGCATCGGCAAGGGGAAGTCGACGGCGGCCTTCGGTCTCGCGCTGCGCGCCTGGAATCAGGGCTGGCCGATCGGGGTGTTCCAGTTCGTGAAGTCGGCGAAGTGGAAGGTCGGCGAGGAGAACGCCCTGAAGGTGCTCGGCGCGAGCGGCGAGGGCGGCACCGTCGACTGGCACAAGATGGGCGAGGGCTGGTCCTGGGTGCAGCGGGACAATCAGCTCGACAACGAGGAGAAGGCCCGCGAGGGCTGGGAGCAGGTCAAGCGCGACCTGGCCGCCGAGACCTACAAGCTGTACGTCCTCGACGAGTTCGCCTATCCGATGCACTGGGGCTGGATCGACACCGACGAGGTCGTCCAGGTGATGCGCGACCGTCCCGGGACGCAGCATGTGGTGATCACGGGGCGCAACGCTCCGGACAAGCTGATCGAGGCCGCCGATCTGGTGACCGACATGTCGAAGGTCAAGCACCCGATGGACGCCGGTCAGAAGGGCCAGAGGGGCATCGAGTGGTGAGCGTTCCACGTCTGGTCATCGCCGCCCCGGCGTCCGGCAGCGGCAAGACCACCGTCGCCACGGGGCTGATGGCGGCCTTCGCGGGCCGCGGACTCGCCGTGTCCCCGCACAAGGTGGGCCCGGACTACATCGACCCGGGGTACCACGCGCTGGCGACCGGCCGCCCCGGTCGCAATCTCGACGCGTACATGTGCGGTCCCGAGCTGATCGCCCCGCTGTTCGCCCATGGGTCGAGCGGCTGCGACCTCGCCGTGATCGAGGGCGTCATGGGGCTGTACGACGGTGCGTCGGGCCAGGGCGAACTGGCGTCGACCGCCCAGGTGTCGAAGCTGTTGCGCGCGCCCGTGGTGCTCGTCGTCGACGCCTCCTCACAGTCCCGCTCGGTCGCCGCGCTCGTGCACGGTTTCGCGTCCTGGGACCCGCAGGTGCGGATCGGCGGGGTGATCCTCAACAAGGTGGCGTCCGACCGGCACGAGGCACTGCTGCGGGAGGCACTCGACGAGTCGGGGCTTCCGGTGCTCGGGGTGCTGCGGCGGTCCGCGCAGATGGCGACGCCGTCGCGCCATCTCGGTCTCGTTCCGGTGGCCGAGCGGGCCACGGACGCCGTCGATGCCGTACGGGCGATGGCCGACCGGGTCAGGGCCGGCTGCGATCTGGACGCCCTGATGGCGCTGGCCCGGACGGCGCCGCCGCTGCCGGACGAGGTCTGGGAGCCGCAGCCGGCAGCGGACCGGGGTCAGGTGGCGGGTGACCGGCCGGTGGTGGCCGTGGCGGGCGGGGCGGCGTTCACGTTCGCGTACGCCGAGCATGCCGAGCTGCTCACGGCGGCGGGCGCCGAGGTCGTGGTCTTCGACCCGCTGCGCGACGAGAAGCTTCCCGCGGGCACCTCGGGGCTCGTCATAGGGGGCGGCTTCCCCGAGATGTACGCGCCGGAACTGTCGGCGAACGAGCCGCTGCGCCTGGCGGTGACGGAACTGGCGCGGGGCGGCGCCCCGGTGGCCGCCGAGTGCGCCGGGCTCCTGTATCTGGCGCGCGAGCTGGACGGCCGGCCGATGTGCGGGGTGCTGGACGCGGAGGCCCGGATGTCGGAGCGGCTGACGCTCGGATACCGGCAGGCGGTGGCGGTGTCCGACAGTGTGCTGGCGGTGGCGGGGACCCGGATGCGCGGTCATGAGTTCCACCGGACGGTACTGGAGCCCGGTGCCGGGCCGACACCGGCCTGGGGGATGCATCAGCCGGAGCGGCGCGTGGAGGGGTTCGTACAGGGGGGCGTGCATGCGAGCTATCTGCACACCCACTGGGCGGCGTCGCCGGGTGTGGCCGGGCGCTTCGTGGACAAGTGCCGGGGATGAGTTCCGTGGAGACGTGCCGGGGATGAACGGATGAGTGCGGGCGCCGCGGTCCGTCCGGCGGCGCCGCACTCACTCGGCGATGCCCACGACCAGCCAGATGAAGCCCACCCCGGCGACGGTGCACAGCAGCGTGGAGCGGGCCGGGTGGGTGTGGTGCGCCTCGGGCAGGATCTCGGCGGCGGCGAGGTAGAGCAGGGCGCCGCCGAAGAAGCCGAGATAGCAGCCGAGCAGTTCCTCCGGAAGGGTGAACAGCAGCGTCGTCGCCGCGCCCACGATCGGGGCCAGCGCATCGGCGAAAAGCATCAACAGCGCCTTGCGGCGGGCGTTCCCGTAGAGCCTGGTGAGGGTGTACGTGTTGAATCCGTCGGCGAAGTCATGGGTGATGACGGCGAGTGCGACGGCGACTCCTATGCCGCCGCCGACCTGGAACGCCGCGCCGAGCGCGACGCCGTCCATCAGGCTGTGGCCCACCATCGCCGCCGCCGCGGTCAGGCCGACCTGCGGCACCCGTTCGTCGCCCGCGCCGTGTGCCGCATGGCGTCCGGCGAGCAGCCGCTCGACCAGATGGGCCACCAGGAAGCCGCCCACGAACAGCAGAAGGGCGGCCGGCACCCCGAAGACCTCGCCGCCCGCGGCGTCGATCGCCTCGGGCAGGAGGTCGAGTCCGACCACGCCGAGCATCAGCCCGCCTGCGAGGCCGAGCACCAGGTGGCGGCGGTCCGTGACGCGTTGAGCGACCCAGCCGCCGGCCAGAGTCATCAGGAACGCGCCGAGCGCGACGAACACCGCCATGGCCCCTTGCTAGCCGATCGGCACCCTCGCCCGCATCTCAGGGCTCCCTCACCCGGCACGGCTCCCGTGACCCATGGTCAGGGTGTCCTCGTACGAAAGGACTCCGTACCGTGAACCGCCCCGCCTCCCTCGTCGTGGGCGTCGGCGCCCGCAAAGGGGCGTCGGCCGACGAGGTCCTGGAGCTGATCGTCGGGACCCTCCGCGCGGCCGGGCTCGACGCGGCCGAGATCGCGGAGCTGGCCACCCTCGACTCGAAGGCGGACGAGCCGGGGATCGTGGGCGCGGCGGCCACGCTCAAGGTGCCTGTGCGTGTCCATCGGGCGCAGGAGCTGGCCCGGGTCCGCGTACCGCATCCGTCCGGTGCGGTACGGGACGCGGCGGGTACGCCGTCGGTCGCCGAGGCCGCCGCGCTGATCGGCGGGGGCGACCTGCTGGTCCCGAAGCAGAAGTCGGCGCCCGGGGGTGGGGGCGCCTCTTCGGTGACCTGCGCGGTGGTCCGGCGATCCGTCGCCGAATCGATGTCCGCCCCACCGGTGACGTACGGGCCTGAGCCGTTCACCATGGCTGCCATGAACCCCCCCACGCAGGACCTCGATGTCGCCGGACCCGATCTGCGCCACCACGGTGACGCGGAAGTACGCGGCCACGATCTGACCGACCTCGCCGTGAACGTACGGACCGGGACACCGCCCGGCTGGCTGCGGGAGCGAATAGCCCTGTCGCTGGGCTCGCTGGCCGCATATCCGGACGGGCGGCCCGCGCGGGCCGCCGTCGCTGCGCGGCACGGACTGCCGGTGGAGCGGGTGCTGCTGACGGCGGGAGCGGCCGAGGCGTTCGTCCTGATCGCCCGTGCGCTGCCCGCCCGGAGACCGGTCGTCGTGCACCCGCAGTTCACCGAACCGGAGGCGGCGCTGCGGGCGGCCGGGCACGAGGTGGGGCGGGTCCTGCTGCGCCCCGAGGACGGCTTCCTGCTGGACCCGGCTGCGGTGCCCGACGACGCCGATCTGGTGGTGATCGGCAATCCGACCAACCCGACGTCGGTGCTCCACCCGGCGGGCGTCCTGGAGAAGTTGGCCCGCCCCGGTCGGACCCTGGTGATCGACGAGGCGTTCATGGACGCGGTGCCGGGCGAGCGGGAGGCGCTCTGCGGGCGCACGGACATCCCGGGGCTCGTCGTCCTGCGCAGTCTCACCAAGACCTGGGGTCTTGCCGGGCTCCGGATCGGCTATGTGCTGGCCGACCCGGCGACGATCGCCGTCCTCCAGGAGGCGCAGCCGCTGTGGCCGGTGTCCTCCCCCGCGCTGGCGGCGGCCGAGGCGTGCATGGAGCCGCGGGCGCTGGCCGAGGCGGCGGAGGCGGCCGACCGGATCGCGGTGGACCGGGCCCATCTACTGGCCGGGCTGGCGGAGTTCGGCGAGGTGCGGGTGGTGGAGCCTGCTGAGGGGCCGTTCGTCCTGCTCCGGGTGGAGCGGGCGGCGGAGATCCGGGAGCGGCTGCGGCGCCTGGGGTTCGCGGCGCGGCGCGGTGACACCTTCCCTGGGCTCGGGCCCGAGTGGCTGCGGCTGGCCGTACGGGACCGTGTGACGACCAACCGCTTCCTTCAGGCGTTCGACCAGGCACTCCAGGCGCTGCCCCGGAGACCCTAGGGACTGTCGTTCGGCCCCCGCCGGACGGGCCGGTTCCTCCTCGGCCCGTCCGGCAGGCCTCCGTCAGCCCTGGGTGCGCCTGCGGGCCACCACGGTGGCCGCGGCGCCGACGGCCAGCAGCAGCGCCGCACCGCCCGCGATGTACGGGGTCGTGGAACTGCCGCCGGTCTCCGCGAGGTTCGGCTTCTCGGCGGCCGGGGCGGGGTCGGACCCGGTCTGCGGCTTCACTTCACCACCGGACGAGCCACCGGTCGAACCGCCGGTCGAGCCACCGGACGAGCCACCGTCTGTGCCGCCCGGCTTCTCGGGGGCCTTCGGCGTCTCGCAGGTCGCCTCGGCCAGCGTCACCTCGCCGTGCACCTCCGCGACGTTGAGTTCGAGCGGATTCACCGACACCTTGAGCTGCAACGCGACGGCTGCCGCGGTACGCGAGGTGGTCGCGGTCTTCGACAGGTCGAGGGTCACCTCACCGACGCCCGGCACCTCCACGCGGGTGGTCCCGCCGGCGGTGAGCGTGACCTTCTTACCGAGGACCGAGACCTGCCCGAGCACGTTCGACTCGGCGACCGGCTTCCGGCCGACCTCGCAGACGGCGCTCGACGTGACCTTCTCGACCTCGATGAGCGAGAGGAGTGGCAGTCCGGGCACGTGGACGGTGGCCTTCGCGAGGTTCGAGCGGCCCTCGGCCCTGTGCTCGTCGACGGTCGCCTTCGCCGTGGCCACATCGGCCTTCAGCAGGCTGAAGGGGTTTCCCCCGTCCACACCGTCGAGCTGGACGCTGAGGGCGGTCTTCTCGGCGCTCGCGGGAGCCTGCACCTCGTTGAGCGTGGCCTTCAGCGGAACGTTGATCGTCTTGTTGACGAGTGAGACATCGAGTGCGGTACGGAGTACGACCGCGCTCGCCTTTCCGTCGCCGGTGACCGTGGTCGCGGTGGCGGCCTGCGCGGGAACGGCGACAAGCAGCGCGACAGGAGCGGCGGCGACCGCCAGGGCGGCGAGGCGGAAGGTGTTGCTGTTCAAGATGGTGGAACCCCCACAAGAGACATGGAGCCACCGGCGCCGCCCAATGGGGGACATCGCGGGCGCCGATGGCCTCGACTCCGTGAATCTTTACGCACAGAGGGTGAACTGGTGGATAACTGGCGCGAGTTCACCCCAAAGGGGGGTTTCCGTGTACGTATTCGATTCTTTCGGCACGCGCGTTCCCCGGAGTCACCCGTTTCACGGAGCGCAGGGGGTGCGGCAGTTGACGAGGCGGGGTGAGCGCAGAAGTGTTCCAACGACACACACCCACCCGGTCACTGGCTGTCAACACGGCGCCGCACCCGGCCGGACCATCGGGTCAGCCGATCACGCGCCCGTTCAGCACGATCCTGCGGGGCGCCGCCAGCACCCTTACGTCCGCACGCGGGTCCTCCTCGTACACCACCAGGTCGGCCGGAGCCCCCTCCTCCAGGACCGGCCGGCCGAGCCACTGCCGCGCGCCCCAGGCCGTCGCCGAGAGTGCTTCGAGGGCAGGGATGCCCGCCTTGACCAGTTCGGCGACCTCCGCCGCGACCAGGCCGTGGGCCAGCGAGCCGCCCGCGTCGGTGCCGACGAAGACCGGGACGCCCGCGTCGTACGCGGCGCGCACCGTGTCGTAGCGGCCCTCGTACAGCCGGCGCATATGGGCCGACCACTGGGGGAACTTCGCCTCGCCGCCCTCCGCCAGGTCCGGGAACGTGGCGATGTTGACCAGGGTCGGGACGATCGCCACGCCGCGCTCGGCGAAGAGCGGGATGGTGTCCTCGGTCAGCCCCGTCGCGTGCTCGATGCAGTCGATCCCGGCCTCGACGAGGTCGCGCAGGGCGGCCTCGGCGAAACAGTGGGCGGTGACCCGGGCCCCCAGCCGGTGCGCTTCGGTGATGGCCGCCTCGACCTCGCCGCGCGGCCAGCACGCCGTCAGATCTCCGGCGTCCCGGTCGATCCAGTCGCCCACCAGCTTCACCCAGCCGTCGCCGCGCCGGGCCTCCTGCGCGACATAGGCGACGAGGTCGCCGGGCTCGATCTCATGGGCGTAGTTACGGATGTACCTGCGGGTCCTGGCGATGTGGCGGCCGGCCCTGATGATCTTCGGCAGGTCCTCGCGGTCGTCGATCCACCGGGTGTCGGAGGGTGATCCGGCGTCCCTGATGAGCAGCGTGCCCGCCTCCCGGTCGGCGAGGGCCTGCTTCTCGCTGGTCGCCTCGTCGACGGGGCCGTGGTGGTCGAGGCCGACATGGCAGTGCGCGTCCACCAGGCCCGGCAGTGCCCAGCCGGTGATGGTCACCGCGTCGTCCGCGCCGGGCGGCCGCTCGTACGAGATCCGCCCGTCGACGGCCCACAGTTCGTCCCGGATCTCGTCCGGGCCGACGAGTACCCGCCCCTTCACCCGCAGGACCTGCCGCTCTTCGTGATCGCTCATACGCGGCACTGTACGAGGCCCTCGGTACGCTCGACCAAGCACTGTTCGTACGCGGTCGGCCGACCGCGTACCGAACCCCTGACCGAATCCGAATGAGAGCACCCGTGACGCACCCCTTCCTCGACCTCGCCCCGCTCACCGCCGCTCATTTCGCGGCCGTCGAGCGGCGGGTGGCCGGTCTCCTCGCCACACGGGCGGACGTCGTGATCATGCAGGGCGAGGCGCTGCTGCCCCTCGAAGGCTGCATCCGGGGCGGCGCACGGCCCGGTTCGACCGCGCTGAACATCGTCACGGGGCCCTACGGGCAGACCTTCGGGAACTGGCTGCGGGACTGCGGAGCCGAAGTCGTCGATCTGGCGGTGCCGTTCGATACGGCGGTCACCGCGGCCCAGGTCGCGCAGGCACTGGCCGAGCACCCGGAGATCGACTTCGTCTCGCTGGTCCACGCCGAGGCCGCTACCGGCAACACCAACCCGGTCGCCGAGATCGGCGAGGTGGTCCGGGCGCACGGCGCGCTGTTCATGCTGGACGCCGTCGCCTCGGTGGGCGCCGAACCACTGCTGCCGGACGCCTGGGGCGTCGACCTGTGTGTGATCGGCGCGCAGAAGGCCATGGGCGGTCCGGCCGGGGTGTCGGCGGTGTCGGTGAGCGAGCGCGCCTGGGAGCGGATCGCCGCCAACCCGCAGGCTCCGCGCCGGTCCTACCTCTCGCTCCTGGACTGGAAGGAGCGCTGGATCGACGGCGGCCGCACCACGCTGCTGCACGCACCCGCGCAGCTGGAGATGCTGGCTCTGGAAGCCTGTGTGGAGCGGATCGAGAACGAGGGACTGGACGCGGTGACGGCCCGCCACGCCTCGGCGGCGGCGGCGACCCGGGCGGGCGCCCTGGCGCTCGGCGGGGGTCTGGAACCGTATGTCGAGGACGCGCGGGACGCGGCGCCGGTCGCCACGACGCTGCGGGCCCCGGCGGGCGTCGATGCCGCCTCGCTGGTCGCGCGGGCGCTCGCGGCCGACCCGTCGCTGCCGCTGATCGCGGGGGGCGGGGTGCTGTCCAAGGAGATGGTCCGGGTCAATCACTACGGTGTGGATGCGACGCGGGGCGCGGTGCTGTCCTCGCTCGCGGCTCTGGGATCGGCGCTGGCCGACACCGGCCGGCAGGTCGATATCGAGGCTGCCCGCAAGGCCGTATCGGAAACCTGGCCGAACGAGTAATTCCAGCGGAATTCATGAATGCGGGGAGCCGCTTTATCGAGAGCAGCTCCCCGCATTCTTCTGCCCGCTTTCCCCGACCCTAAACATTAGAGCTTCCACAAGAGTGATCTTCGTGATTCGGACACGCCTCCCGAGAGTTACAACCCTGTGACCGACTCCACACAGCGGACGCTATGCCGGATAAATTCCGGTCAAAAGGCGAGAAAATGCCGCCGGATCGCGCGAAGGCACGCGCCCGCGTGATAACACAATGAACCCTCCCACCCAACCCCTTTCCTCGATGCAATTTCGATTTTTGCTGGGTAAATTCAATTCGCATGACCGCCGCACCAGCAGATTTTGCAAGTGCCCGAAGCGAATTCCTCAGAATCGACACCCCACGAGTGGAGGACGGAGCCGCGATCTGGCGCATCGCCCGCGACTCCGAGGTCCTGGACCTCAACTCCTCGTACAGCTACCTGCTGTGGTGCCGTGACTTCGCGGCGACCTCCGTGGTCGCCCGCGACGAGAACGGCGACGCCATCGCCTTCGTGACGGGATACATCCGCCCCGACCGCCCGCAGACGCTCGTCGTCTGGCAGGTGGCCGTCGACCAGGCACACCGCGGGAAGGGGCTGGCCGCCTCCCTGCTGGACGCGCTGACCACGCGGGTCGCCGCCGACCAGGGACTTGTCTCGGTCGAGACCACCATCACCCCGGACAACACCGCGTCCGACCGGCTGTTCACCTCGTACGCGCTCCGTCACGACGTGGGCCTGGAGCACGAGGTGCTCTTCGACGGCGGGCTGTTCCCCGAGGGAACGCACCTGCCGGAGGTGCTGTACCGCATCGGCCCGTTCCACGCCTGAGCGCATCCCCCGAGCGCCCGGGCTCCGTGCCGAGCGCACCACCTGTGCCCCGCCGAGCGCAGCCCGTCACACCACCCCCCTCGAACGCAGGAGATCCGCCGTGACCATCACCCCGCCCGCCCTGAGTGTCTTCGAGACCCTGGAATCGGAAGTACGGAGCTACTGCCGCGGCTGGCCGGCGGTCTTCGACCGCGCACAGGGCGCCCGGCTGACGGACGAGGACGGCCACTCGTACCTCGACTTCTTCGCCGGTGCCGGTTCACTCAACTACGGCCACAACAACCCGGTGCTGAAACGCGCGCTGATCGACTACATCGAGCGCGACGGCATCACCCACGGCCTCGACATGGCCACCACGGCCAAGCGCGCCTTCCTGGAGACCTTCCAGAATGTGATCCTGCGCCCGCGCGACCTGCCGTACAAGGTGATGTTCCCCGGCCCGACCGGCACCAACGCCGTCGAAGCGGCGCTGAAACTGGCCCGTAAGGTCAAGGGCCGCGAGTCCGTCGTCTCGTTCACCAACGCCTTCCACGGCATGTCGCTCGGCTCGCTCGCCGTCACCGGCAACGCCTTCAAGCGGGCCGGCGCCGGCATCCCGCTGGTGCACGGCACACCGATGCCGTTCGACAACTACTTCGACGGCACCGTGCCGGACTTCCTCTGGTTCGAGCGGCTCCTGGAGGACCAGGGGTCCGGGCTCAACAAGCCCGCCGCCGTGATCGTGGAGACCGTCCAGGGCGAGGGCGGCATCAATGTCGCCCGCGCCGAGTGGCTGCGCGCACTCCAGGACCTGTGCCACCGCCAGGACATGCTGCTCATCGTCGACGACATCCAGATGGGCTGCGGCCGGACCGGCGGCTTCTTCTCCTTCGAGGAGGCCGGAATCACGCCGGACATCGTGACGCTGTCCAAGTCCATCAGCGGCTACGGCATGCCCATGTCGCTCTGCCTGTTCAAGCCGGAGCTGGACATCTGGGAGCCGGGCGAGCACAACGGCACCTTCCGCGGCAACAACCCGGCCTTCGTCACCGCCACCGCCACGCTCGACGCCTACTGGGCGGACGGCCAGATGGAGAAGCAGACCCTGGCCCGCGGCGAGCAGGTGGAGCAGGCACTGCTGGCGATCTGCGACGAGAACCCGTCGGCGGGCGGACAGTTCCGCGGCCGCGGTCTGGTCTGGGGCCTGGAGTTCTCCGACACCGCGCGCGCCACCGCGGTCTGCGCCCTCGCCTTCGAGCTGGGTCTGCTCCTGGAGACCTCGGGTCCGCAGAGCGAGGTCGTGAAGCTGCTGCCGCCGCTGACCATCACCACCGAAGAGCTGGACGAGGGCCTGCGCACGCTGGCCCGCTGCGTCCGTGAGACCGCCTGACCCGGGGAGACCCGGGCCGGGCCCGAAGAAGCACCACCGCAGAGAGAAAGGCACCAACCCACCGTGATCGTCCGATCGTTCAGTGACATCGAGAACACCGACCGGCATGTGAAGGCCGCCTCCGGCACCTGGGAGAGCAAGCGCATCGTGCTCGCCAAGGAGAAGGTGGGCTTCTCACTCCACGAGACCGTGCTGTACGCGGGCACGGAAACGTCGATGTGGTACGCGAACCACATCGAGGCCGTGCTGTGCACCGAGGGCGAGGCCGAGCTCACCAACGACGAGACCGGCGAGACGCACTGGATCTCCCCCGGCACGATGTACCTGCTGGACGGGCACGAGCACCACACGCTGCGGCCCAAGACCGACTTCCGCTGCGTCTGCGTCTTCAACCCTCCCGTCACCGGACGGGAGGACCACGACGAGAACGGTGTCTATCCCCTGCTGACCGAGGAGGGCTGAACCATGACCACTGATGTACGCGCAGACCTGTACCCGTCGCGCGGCGCCGCCGAGATGACCACTCCCCGCCAGGACCCGGTCATCTGGTCCGCGCCCGGCGCACCCGGGCCGGTCGCCGTGAAGGACCTCCAGGGGTTCGAACGGGACGGATTCCTCACCGTCGACCAGCTGATCACGCCGGACGAGGTCGCCGTCTACCACGCCGAACTGAACCGGCTGATCGCCGATCCGGCGGTGCGGGCCGACGAGCGTTCCATCATCGAGCCGAAGTCGCAGAAGGTACGTTCCGTCTTCGAGGTCCACCGGATCAGCGAGATCTTCGCCCGGCTGGTCAGCGACGAGCGGGTGGTGGGCCGCGCCCGCCAGATCCTCGGCTCGGACGTGTACGTCCACCAGTCGCGGATCAACGTCAAGCCGGGCTTCGGGGCTTCGGGCTTCTACTGGCACTCGGACTTCGAGACCTGGCACGCCGAGGACGGTCTGCCGAACATGCGTGCCGTGTCCGTCTCGATCGCGCTGACCGAGAACCACGACACCAACGGCGGGCTGATGATCATGCCCGGTTCGCACAAGTCGTTCCTCGGCTGCGCGGGCGAGACGCCGCGGGACAACTACAAGAAGTCCCTCCAGATGCAGGACGCCGGCACCCCGTCCGACGAGGCGCTGACGAAGATGGCCGACCGCCACGGCATCAAGCTCTTCACGGGCGCGGCCGGTTCGGCGACCTGGTTCGACTGCAACTGCATGCACGGCTCGGGGGACAACATCACCCCGTACCCGCGCAGCAACGTCTTCATCGTCTTCAACAGCGTGGACAACGCGGCACAGGAGCCCTTCGCGGCCCCGGTCCGCCGCCCGGAGTTCATCGGCGCGCGGGACTTCACTCCGGTGAAGTGACGCACCGGCACGGTTTCGGCGGAGGGGCGAGCCCCACCCCGAAAACCACACGTCCCCGGGGCCCCCCCCGGCG
>NZ_JBHUUV010000045.1:0-50502 GCF_042670885.1 Streptomyces sp. NPDC057136 | reverse complement strand
TTCCACCCCTCCACCAGCTGCTCACGTTCACCCGCCGACAGGACGGGCAGATCACCCACCCGCTGCCCCGCGTCCGCAGCCACGGCCTCCAGCAATGTGACCAAATGCCCCGCCAGACGCCCCACCGTCGCCGCATCGAACAACCCGGTGCTGTACTGAACCTCGCCAACCAAACCCTCGCTGCTGTCCCCGATGCGGACCGCCAGCTCGAACTCCGACTCCAGCACGCCGGAGAGCCGGTAGCCGTCGCTCTCCGGGCCGGCGTAGCCGAAGTAGACCTGGAAGAGCGGGCTTCGAGAGTCGGTGCGCTCGGTGGCCAGCGCGCCCAACACTTCCTCGGACAGCACGCCCCGGCCCGCATCGACGGCAGCACCCTCGACTGCGTCTCCCCGCCGCATCCGCCCCAGTAGCTCCGCAAACGATGGCTCCCCGGACAGGTCCGCACGCTGGACCGTCACGCCGGAGCGCCCCGTGGCAAGGGCCGCATCTTCGATGCCTGCGACCACCGCCACGTCATCCGACCCCGCATACCGCCCGATGAGCACACTGAGGGCCGCGAGCAGCGTCACGGGAAGCGTCGTGCCGTGTTCATCGGCCAGCATGCGCAACCGTTGCGCGGTCTGCGTCGGCACCCTGAATGCGACGGTTGCCACCTCGGTGAACCGGCTTGGCATGTGCGGCCGGTCCGTAGGCAACTCAAGTGCCGGCAGATCGGCCAATTGGTTACGCCAGTAGTCCAGTTCACCGTTCATAACGCCCCCCACACGGTTCTGCTAGTTCTTGTCCAGGAATTCGATGATTGCCGCGTTCACCTCGTCAGGACGTTCGAGGTATCCGAAGTGGCCGCAGTTGGGAATCTCCACGTAATCGCAGTCCGAGATCGCGTCGGCGACCTCGGCGGCGAGATGCGGTGGGGTGATGAAGTCGTCGCTGAAGGCGATGACACGGCAGGGCGCGGAAACGTTCCGAAGCGACTCGCGGCGGTCCGTGTCCGTTTCGATCCATGACTGCCCGACCGAGGTTTCGCCGCCCGAGAGCCGGAAGGTCTCCAGCCACAGCGAGACGGCCTTGTCGTCGTTGAGGGTTGAGGGTGAGAGCATCTGCAGCGCCGACATGGCTGCGTTGTGATCGGCGGGCAGCTTTGCACCGCTCTGCAGCAATGCCCGTTCGGCCGCTCCCAGCGCCGCCCGGGTGACATCGGAACGCGATTTGGTGGCAATCAGTACGGCGCATCTGACGAGGTGGGGCGAGCGAATCGCCAGTTCTTGCGCGATCATCGCCCCCAGGGAAACACCTACGATGCGACAGGGTGCGGCATCGAGGGCTTCGATCAAGCCCTCGATGTCCGCGACCATGTCATCGAGGGTGTATTTCCCCGGAGGGATGTCCGAAGGGGCGATCCCCCGGTTGTCGACCGTGATGGTCTGGTAGCCGACCTCGTTCAGCGCGGGGGTCTGGTGCAGAGTCCAGACCCGTCCCGCGGCCGAGGACCCCATGATCATGAGGACCCGTTCACCGCGGCCCGACCGTTCGTAGGAGAGCCGAATGCCGTTGGTGAATACGTGCGGCATCTCTGTGCGGCCCGCTACTTACCGTCGAGCGCGATGCGGAGGCTCTTGGGCCGCATATCGGTCCAGGTCTCCTCCAGGTATGCGTCGCATTCGGCCTTTGACGCGCACACTCCGGTCTCGGTCCAGCCGCCCGGAACCTCCAGGTCGGCCGGCCAGATCGAATACTGCTCCTCGTGGTTGATGAGCACCTTGAATCGGGCTTCGGCTGTCTCGAAGTCAAAACTGACGGTACGCAAGGCGGTCTCCTCTTCAGGTGTTTCCCAGGAAGGGACAGGAAGGGACAGGAAGGGACAGGAAGGGACAGGAAGGATCGCAAATGGGCGGAAAGGGGGCAGAAGAATGGATCAGGAAGCGTGCGCGGGGCGTAAGCGCCGACGGCGCCGGACGTCAGCTGGAGGGGCCGGCCGTGCCGAGCACGACCTCGTCCGTCTCCGTCGCCTGCCGGGCGAACTGCGTGTGGTAGAGGTCGGCGTAGAGATCCCCCGCGGCCAGCAGCGACTCGTGCGTCCCGCATTCGCGGACCTGGCCGTCGTCGATGACCAGGATCTGGTCGGCCTCACGGATGGTGGAGAGCCTGTGCGCAATCACCACTGACGTGCGGCCCTTGAGCGCGCTCTTGAGTGCCCGCTGAATGGCCACTTCCGACTCGGCGTCCAGGTGCGCGGTGGCCTCGTCGAGCACGATCACGGGGGGCGCCTTCAGGAGCAGCCTGGCCAGGGCGACGCGCTGCTTCTCGCCACCCGACAGCCGGAATCCGCGGTCTCCGACGACTGTGTCGAGGCCATTGGGGAGCGATTCGATGACTCCCCAGACCTGTGCGGCCTCGCAGGCCTGGATCAGTTCCGGCTCGGTGGCGTCGGTGCGGGCGTACAGCAGGTTCGCCCGGATCGTGTCGTGGAACAAGTGGGCGTCCTGGGTGACCACGCCGACCGTGTCCTGCAGAGACTGCATGGTGAGGTCGCGGAGGTCGTGGCCGCCGATGCGTACGGAGCCGGAGACGGGATCGTAGAAGCGGGGCATCAGGTTCGTGATGGTCGTCTTGCCCGCGCCCGACCGGCCGATGAGAGCGGTGAGCTTTCCGGCAGGTGCACGGAAACTGATGCCGTCGAGCACCCATCCCTTGTCGTCGCGCTCCGGGCCGCTGCGGGTGGTCGACTCCAGTGACGTCAGGGCGACTTCTTCGGCGGTGGGGTAGCGGAAGGAGACGCTGTCGAAGTAGACGTCCGGTGCCGTGCCGCCGTCGACGGAGGGCAGGTCGATCGCTCCGGGTCGCTCCTTGACGAGCGGGTCGAGGTCAAGGATTTCGAAGACCCGGTCGAAGCTGACGAGGGCGGTCATGGCGTTGGCCTGCACGCTGGACAGCTGCTGGATCGGTGTGTAGAGCCGGCCGACGAGCGTGACCAGGGAGACGAGGGTGCCGAGGGCGATGACGTCCTTGACGACGAGGGAACCGCCGAACCCGAAGAGCAGGGCGAGGGTCACGGATGCGGTGACGCCCATGACGATGCCCAGCATCTGGGCTGTGACGTTGGTCTTCACTCCGATGTCCCTTACAGCACGGGCCCGTTCGGAGAAGTAGGCCGCCTCGCGGGCAGGGCGTCCGAAGAGCTTGTTGAGCATGGCACCCGCGACGTTGAAGCGCTCGTTCATCAACGAGCCCATCTCCGCATTGAGTTGCATGGTCCCTCTGGCGAGGTGCTGCATGCGACGGCCGATGACCTTTCCCGGAAACAGGAAGATCGGGACCATCAGCAGGGCCACCAGGCTGAGTTGCCAGGACAGATAGAACATCGCGGCGAGCACCAGGGTCAGAGTCAGCACCGTGTTCACCGTTTCGGCCATCAGAACGGTGATGGCCTGCTGCGCGCCGATGACGTCGGTGTTCAGCCTGCTGACGAGCGAACCGGTCTGGGCTCGGGTGAAGAAGCCGAGAGGCTGCGCCTGGACGTGTTCGAAGACCTGGGTGCGCAGGTCGTAGACGAGGCCTTCGCCGATCTGGGCGGAGAGTTTGGCCTGTAGGTACTGCGTCATGGCATCGATCAGAGCAAGTGCGAGAAGGGCGCCCGCAACCCAGATCACGATGTCCATCTTGCCCGGGGTGATGCCCTTGTCGATAACTATCCCGAACAACAGGGGACTTGCTGCGGTAACGAGTGCGCTGAGCGCGGAAGCACCTACGAGAAATGACAGCCGCAAGCGATACCGCTTTGCATAGGGAACAATTCTCCGGATGGTGCCGGGACGAATTCCCTCATGTCCCTCTGGGCCACCACCTCGATGGCCGTCCTCCGACGGGTCGGCGAATTCTCCGTCGTCCGGCGCCCGCACCGTCACTCTCACAGCGCTCTTCTCCTCACGGGAATTTTCACACGGTGTTCTACGCGGCACAGCTTCGCTCGGCCGCAAGCATCCATGAGAGCGCCCAGGAGTGGCAATAGGTTCCGGTTGGCGGCGCCGGGTCGGGGTTCCCACCTGCGGTATTCAACTGACGCGGCGCCGCAGTTGAACGCATCCGACGTATGGCAAAGCGGGGCTTCGGAAAGGAAATATCGCCCCGCCCGCGCATCAGCGGCCGCAGGGACCGCGAGAGGGCCCTAGGGGCGCCCGCAAGCCCCCAGAGCCCCAAGTCCCTAAGTCCCCAGCCCCCAAGTCCCCAGTCCCCAAGTCCCTAGTCGGTCCTGCGGAATCCCGGTACGACAAGTCCCGTTTCGTACGCCGCGATCACGGCCTGGGTGCGGTCCCGCAGGCCCAGCTTGGTCAGTGTGCGGCTGACGTGTGACTTCACCGTCTCCTCTGTGACGAAGAGGCGGGCGGCGATCTCTCCGTTGGACAGACCATCGGCGACGAGCAGCAGTACCTCGGTCTCCCGTGCCGTGAGCATCTTCAGGCCCGGCGACGGCTGGGCCGGGGTCCTGGCAGGCAGTTGTGTGAACTCGCTGATGAGCCGGCGGGTGACCCCGGGGTCGAGCAGGGCCTCTCCGGCGGCGACGACGCGCACTGCGTCGAAGAGCCGCTCGGCGGTGGCGTCCTTGAGCAGGAAGCCGCTGGCTCCGGCGCGCAGTGCGTCGTAGACGTACTCGTCCAGGTCGAACGTCGTCAGGATGAGGACGCGCGGAGCCTTCACCCCGTCGGGCGTTTCGCCGATGAGCTGCCGTGTGGCCTCTATGCCGTCCATCTCGGGCATACGGATGTCCATGAGGACGACGTCCGGGGACACCTCGCGGCAGACGCGGACCGCGTCGACGCCGGTGGTGGCGGTCTCGACGATGGTGAATTCCGGCTGGGAATCGAGGAGTGCGGCGAATCCGGTGCGGACGACCAGGTGGTCGTCCGCAATGACGACGCGGATCGGTGACGGCGGGGAGCTCATGTGGTCCGTTCTGGCTTGGCGGGGAAAGAGGCTTCGACGATGAATCCACCGGAGTCCGCCGGACCTGTGCTGATCAGTCCGCCGACCGCGGCGACCCGTTCCCGCATGCCGAGCAGGCCGTAACCTCCGTCCGGCGTCGCGGGGGGCGCTCCGGGGCCGTTGTCGCGGACGCTGAGGTGCAGGGCGTCGTGGGCGTAGTGAAGTTCTACGTCGACCGGGGCGCCCATGGCGTGCTTGCGGGCGTTGGTGAGGGACTCCTGGACGATGCGGTAGGCGGTCAGCTCGATTCCCGGGCCCATGGGGCGCGGGATACCGCTGAGGATGAGGCGGATCGTGGCGGTGGAGGCTTTGCGGGCCTCGTCGAGCAGTTCGTTGAGCTGGGTCAGATCGGGCTGCGGCCTGCGCTCGCCACCGGTGTCGGACTCGGTGTCGTCGCGCAGTACGCCGAGCAGGCGGCGCATCTCCGTGAGGGCGGCGCGGGCGGTGTCGCCAATACCGAGCAGCCGCTCACTGCCTGCGGCGGGCATGCCGGGGGTGGCCACGCGGGCTGTCTCGGCCTGCACGGCGATCATGGAGACGTGGTGGCCCACGACGTCGTGCAGTTCGCGGACGATGCGGGAGCGCTCCTCACGGGCGGCGTTCTCCCATTGACTGCCGGCCATGACTTCGCGTATGGCGTTGTGTTCCCGGTCCATTTGCCTGGTGCGTCGGGCGAGACCGGCGAAGGCGGCCACCGGGGCCAGCGAGGCGAGGAGCACCGTGCGCACCCGGTAGTCGGTGTCCGTGGACCCGGCGAGGGCCAGTGCGAGGAACGGTGCGGTCAGGAGCATCGCAGCCAGGACGTTTCCACGGCGGCCGAGCCGGTACTGGGCGATCAGCTGAGCGGCGAAACCTGCCAGCGTCAGCGTATGGAAGATCGTGAGCGAGCCGAAGCTCGCGGCGGTCACCGTGAATCCGGCGAGGATGGGCCGCAGGAGAGCCAGTGGCAGCGCGGTGCACAGGCACAACAGCCCTACGACCATGGCCAGTTGGACCCCGACGACGCTGCCGCTCTGCACCACGCTCTGGGAGGTGTCCGCGAACATCCGAGGGATCGATCCGCGGAGGACGACGAGCTCGGCGAGCGAGTCGGCGACCGCGAGGACGCACAGCACCGAGATGAACACGGCGCTGCGCGGGAGTTCCGCGGTCCGCCGCAGCATTCCGGTCCAGCTGTCACGCCAGGCAGTCGCACGGTTCACGCCGGTCATTATGGCAGCCGGCCCTCTGCGCGGCCGTCCCTCGCAACAGTGATCATGGCTCCCTCGCGCGAGGGACAGGGACGTCGCTCGCGCGAGGGACGGGGCTGTGTACGGCTCAGCTACGAGCCTCCTTCAGGGTGTCCGCGAGGCGTTCCAGGCCCTCCGTCAGCTGTTCCGTCCGGCCGCCGAAGCCGACCCGGATGCGCTGAGGGCTGCCGAAGCACGATCCGGGGATGACGAGCACCCCTTGCTTCTGGAACAACCCGTCGCAGAAGGCATCGACGTCGGCCACGTCGATGAGGCGGGGGAACGCGCTGACACCGCCGGACGGTGCTACGAGCGAAACGACGTCGGAGTGCGCCGCGGCCCAGTCGAGCAGCAGGGCCCGATTGGCGCGGGCCTGGTCGAGACGCGGCTGGATGAAGGACTGGGCGTTTTCCAGTACGCCCTGGGCGAGAAGTTCGTTGAGCGGCGAGACATGAAGGGTGGTGTAGTCGCGGATGTGGACGCAGTCGGTCAGGACCTCGGGAGGTGCGACGCACCAGCCGAAGCGGAGTCCGGGCAGCCCGAACGACTTGGAGAAGCTGCCGAAGCTGACGGCCCGCTCGTAGAGCGCGGAGACGTCGGGCAGGGGCGGTGTGTCGTAGGTGAGGTCGTTGAAAGCGCCGTCCCACAGAAGGTAGGCGCCGACGTTTCGTGCGAGGTCGACGATGCTCTGCAGCTGGGCCTCGGTGACCGTGACACCGGTCGGGTTCTGCGGGAAGTTGACGATGATCGCCTTGGTCCGCTCGGTCACCAGACCGGCGAGTTCGTCCAGGGAGGGCTGCCAGTCCCGGTCCGGGTCGAGGTTCCAGTTCTTGATCGTGCAGCCGAGGCCGATCGCGTACTCGACAAGAAGGTGGTATCCGGGCTGGACGACGACCACCTCGTCGCCGGCGCTCAGCAGGGCGGACATGACGAGGGACAGTGCCTCGCCGGAGCCGCTCGTCGTCATGACCTTGTCCGGGTCGACGCCTCCCGCGTGCCTGCCGACTGCGGCCCGCACGGCGGGCGCGCCGAGGGAGTAGCCGTCGTCGAAGACCAGCCGGTCGAGGTCCTCGTGGCGCAACGCTGTCAGGTCGCGCAGCTCCGCCATGGAGTACGAGTGGACGCCGCTGGAACTGATGTCGATGTCTGCGGTGAAGTAGGAGTCACGCAGCCAGTCCTCAAGGGGCGCGGGCCGAAGTCTCATGAGGTGCCCTCGCTGTTCGTGGTCTGCGTTCCGGGTCCGGTTACGACGGGTGCGACGGGTGTCATCGGTTCAGGCCCCCGCTCGGATCGCCCTGGCGTCCCGGGCGGCGCGTGACTTGCGCAGATCGCCGGTGACATTGATCCGCTTGAGCCAGCGGTCCGTACCGTCGTGGCGGGCCGTGAAGGGTTTACGGCCGTGGACGACCCGGAAGTTGTCGAGGAAGCAGAAGTCCCCGCTTTCGAGTACGACGTCGAACATGGCCTCGTCCATCGCCTTGCACATCGCGTCCAGGGCGAAGCGCGCCTGGTCGTCGTCCTCTGACACGCCCATGAAGTACGGGTCGGCCCTGACATAGGGCTGGTCCGGGTCGCCGAAGAGCACGGCCACCCGCTCGGGGTTGCTCTGCATCTTCTCGATGTCCTCGAACGCTTCCGAGTCGGCCACGGAGTTGTTCTTGCTGAGGTGGGACTCGTCGGGACGGATGGTGAACCGCTGCTCGAAGAGCACGTCCCTGACGTCGTCGGGCAGACGCAGGTCGTCGGCGTATCCGACGGTCGTCGCGGCTCCGTAGGGGTTTCTGAGGCACGCGAACGAGAGGAAGTCACCCCTGAGCGGGTGGAAGGCGTCCTCGGTGTGCCAGGTCAGTAACGCCTTGCTGCTGGAGCCGAGTTGCTCGTGCTCGTGGCCCTGGATAGGGATGATGTCGTGGATCAGCCGTCCGTCCTGCTGCGTCGCCCAGCAGAACGGGTCGCCGATCAGCGAGCTGTACATCATGAGGAGGAGCTCCTCCCGGTGGCTCGACGACGGCTGCGCCTGACCGCGCCAGTGCGCCGGTGTGCGCCCGAGCCGCTTCTCGTCGACCTGGTAGCCGGATATGCACAGCACACCGGAGAGCTGTTCCAGCCGGAACGCGTTGAGATGAAGCCTGATCCGGCGGGGCAGTTCGTGGGCGAGCAACGTGGCCCGGTGCATTGCTCCCTCCGAATCGAGGGACTCGAACTCTCCCTCGAATGCGTCGAGGAGTTCCGTGACCGCGCTGATTTCCGCCGCGTCGAGTGCCAATCTTTCCATGCTGAATTGCCTCTCCGTGCTCTGAAGGGGATGACTGCTTTCGGATACGCCATCGAGAAGTTCTCTCCGGCCCGTTGAGAAGGTGCTGGCCGAGCTGTGCCTCACGGGCACACCCGGTCGCGATCCTTCGACATCGACATCCGCACATGGGGAACTACTGCTGTGCTCTGCGCTGCCGCAGCGAACGCTGGTTCGCACTCCTCACCGGGCGATGGGCGCGTCTGCGCAAGTGCATCGCCGGTCAAAGCAGGAGCTGGCTGTGTCACGGCACGGCGGCTCCCACGAAGTGGGTCGGCGCCTTGCCGAGATGTGCTGTGTAGATCTTGCCCGCGACAGCTACGTCGTGGAGTGACATCCCGAAGGGGTTGATCACGACGCGGTCGGTGGCGGACGCGCGGGGGGAGGTGGTGCCGCTGATGACGTCGCAGAGTTCGGCGGCGACCTCCACGGCGTGCGGGCCTGCCCCGTCGGTGATACGTCCCCGCGGTGGCGGCAGTACGTCGCCGGCGCGGTACATCCTGCCGAGCAACCGTGTGGTGTCGGCAGCGACGAGGCTCCAGTCGTCCACGATCACCTTGTCGGCAGCCGTGAACACATCGGGCATCAGGTCGTCCAGCGATACGTTGACGACGACGGCCCCCTCCGCGATCCAGTCCGCGGGGATGTATCCGGTCGTTGTCGTAGTGACTGGAATGACCAACTCGGCGTCATGCACCGCCTGTTCGGCGGTGCTGGTGACGTCGAAGACGACCCCGGGACGGACGGCTCCCAGGCGTTCGGCGAGGAGCGCCGCGCGTTCGGGAACCCGGTCGTGGAGTCGCACTCTCTGCAGCGACGGCCACCTGTGCAGCGCCAGACTCAGGTGCGCCTCGGCGAGCGCTCCGGCACCCACGACCGCGATGGAGCGTGCGGGGCGGGACCGGCAGAGCTCCGCCGCGAGCACACTCACCGCTGCGGTGCGCGCGGCGGACACACGGGCCGCCGGCATGATGCACACCGGCCGAGCGGTGGTGAGATCGAAGAGGAGGACGACGCCGTCGGCACGCGCCAGCCCACGGTCCGGGTTGCCCAGACTCGCATTGATGATCTTCGTGCCGGCGAATCGTCTGCCGTCGATCTCCACCAGGCCGGGCATGTTGAGGCTACGACAGGACTCGCCCTGGTCGTTGGTCCACCGCAGGCAGCTCTCCTCCGGCAGCACCGTGCGCTGTGCCGCGTGCGCCAGGAACACCTCACGCACGGCACCTACGACATCGACCGTCTCGATGAGCTCGTCCACATCACCATCGGTGAGCTGAAGCACGGCCCCTCCTGCACATTGTTCGCGTCAAACGGACAAGCACCGAAAGCGCGAAATGCGCTCGCCGTAGCACTATGACCCGACCGTGCACCGAATTTCAATATTTGATTCCGGCAGGACGTGCGTTCAACTGCGGCTCCGCTCCGGTTGAACATTCGGCCGCACCGAATGCTTGACGTACGCGCGACCCCCGCCATTAAAGATCTCTAGAGTGCCCGGCATGAAGAATCTGTCGCGCGTGCGGTACGAAAAGAGCGGTCACGTCGCCCGAATCACCATGAACAGGCCTGATGCCCTCAATGCCATGGATCTGTGCATGCACGAGGAACTCGGCGAGATATGGGACGACTTCGAAGCCGACGACGACATGTGGGTCGCCCTGCTCACCGGCGAGGGCTCCCGCGCCTTCTCCGTGGGCCAGGACCTCAAGGAACTGGCCGCCAGGGAGGAAGCCGGCCTCGCCGCACCCTCCACGTTCGGAAGCCGGGGCAAACCCGGCTGGCCACGGCTCACCGAGCGCTTCGATCTGGCCAAGCCCGTCGTTGCGAAGGTACGTGGATACGCCCTGGGCGGCGGTTTCGAGCTCGCACTGGCCTGCGACATCGTCGTGGCGTCCCAGGACGCGACCTTCGCCCTGCCCGAAGCCAGGCTCGGGCTCGTCGCGGGGGCCGGAGGCGTATTCCGGCTGACGCGGCAACTGCCGTGGAAGACGGCGATGGGCCACCTGCTGACCGGCCGCCCGATGGATGCCCAACGGGCCTACACACTCGGCCTCGTCAACGAGGTCGCACCGGCGGAAGAGCTGGACGACCGCACCGAGAGCTGGGTGGCCGACCTGGTGCGCTGCGCTCCGCTGTCGGTGCGCGCCATCAAGGAGGCAGCCACCGCATCCGCCGGTCTGTCCCTGGAGTCGGCATTCGCCACCCACTATCCCTGGGAGCAACGACGCATGCACAGCGCCGACGCGACCGAAGGCCCCCGCGCATTCGCCGAGAAGCGCGAACCGAAATGGCAGGCATGCTGATCAGCCATGCGGTACGCCCCCCTCCACATCCCATGGCGAACATCGTGACGGACCTCTAGCTTTCCGCCATGGACACTTCACGTTGCATCGAATGCGGTCTGGCATGAGCACCACACTGGACCTCCCCGAAGCGCAATCGCCGGAGCACACGACACCCTCGACCAGCAGACCCAGACG
This sequence comes from Streptomyces sp. NPDC057136, assembly GCF_042670885.1. Taxonomy (NCBI): domain Bacteria; kingdom Bacillati; phylum Actinomycetota; class Actinomycetes; order Kitasatosporales; family Streptomycetaceae; genus Streptomyces; species Streptomyces sp. NPDC057136. The sequence continues at coordinate 39,517 of NZ_JBHUUV010000045.1, read as the reverse complement.
CTGGGAAGTATGGAAGTCCCCTGCGGACCAACCCCGTTGGGCGAGACCGGCGCTGCTGGGCATCGCCGCCCTGGCCGCCGTGCTCTACTCCTGGAATATCACCACCAGCGGCTACGCCCCGTTCTACTCGGTGGCGGCCCGCAGCATGTCGGAGAGCTGGCCGGCCTTCTTCTTCGGCGCCCTGGACCCGGGCGCCACCATCACGCTCGACAAGCTCGCCGGCTTCCTGTGGCCACAGGCCCTGTCCGTGCGCATCTTCGGTTTCCACGCCTGGTCCCTGACACTCCCCCAGGTCATCGAGGGCGTGATCAGCGTCCTGGTCCTCTACCGAGTGGTCCGTCTCTGGGCGGGCGTGGTTCCGGGTCTCCTGGCTGCCGGCATCATGACGCTGACCCCCGCGGTCGCCTCGATGTTCGGCCATTCCATGGGGGACGGGGCAATGACCATGTGCCTGGTCCTGGCCGCCGACGCCTGCCAGCGTGCCATGTTCAGCGCCCGGCTGCGCCCGCTCCTGCTTGCGGGAGTGTGGATCGGCCTGGGCTTCCAGGCCAAGATGATGCAGGCCTGGCTGATCCTGCCCGCACTCGCCATCGGTTACCTCGTGGTGGCGCCCGCACCGCTGCGGCGAAGAGTGGGCCACGTGCTGGCCGCGGGCGCGGTCACCCTCGCGGTCTCCGTCTCCTGGGTGCTGCTCCTGACGTTCACTCCGGCATCCGAACGACCATACGTGGACGGAACCACCAACAACAGTGCCTTCAGCATGGTCTTCGGCTACAACGGTTTCAACCGCTTTTCCAGCGATCTGGTCGAGGGCTCCGTCAGCCAGATGAACGACACAGTGGGCCCCCCGCAAGGTCTTCCACAGGCACCGGACGCGGCGGGAGCCGGCACACCGCCCGACGGCGGGCCCTCCGGCGGTGGATCGGTCCCGGGCAAGCTGCTCGGGAGCCGCTTCGCCCCCCAGGTGGGCTGGCTGTATCCGCTGGCACTGATGAGCCTCGCGCTCTGCGCGCGCTGGCGGCGCAAGGTGCCGCGTACGGAACGGTTCCGCGGCGGGTTCGTCCTGTGGGGAGGCTGGCTGGCCATCAGCGCCGCCGTGCTGAGCGCCATCGAAGTCCCGCACACCGCATATGTCGCCATGCTCGCCCCCGCCCTGGCTGCGCTGTCGGGTATCGGCCTGGTCTCCTTCTGGAAGGCGTACCGAGAGGGCCGAAGGGTCTGGGCACTGCCCACCGTGGTCGCGCTGGAACTGGTGTGGAGTGCCTTCCTCTGCTTTCTCTATCCGGATTTCCTGCCATGGCTGCCGTGGCTTGTCATCCTGGCGGGCGCGGGCGGACTGACCTTGCTCCTCGTCGCGCACCGCAAGAACCGACGGACGGGAAGACTGGCCGTCGGCGGGCTGGCGGCGGGGCTGGTCGCCATACTGGCCGCGCCCGCCGGCTGGTCCCTGTCGGTGCTTGATCCGCTGTACGCCGGCAGTGCGATGGACGCCTCGGCCGGCCCGTTCGCCACGGGCGGCAGCGCGGTACGCCGGGCAGCCAACGTGGTGGGGGTGGGCAATGCACCGAGCGGCACGGCCGCCGCCTCGGCGTCGCTCAATGAGTCGGACGTACTCACCGACAGCCAGCACAAGCTGCTCGCGTACACCCAACGGCACCGCGACGGTGCGAAGTTCGTGTTCGCCAACGACTCCGCCGTCATGTCCTGGAACTACATCGTGGCAACCGGCGCCTATGTGATGCCGATGGGCGGATTCAGCGGCGGTTCACCCCAGCCGGCACCGGAAGAGGTCAAGAGGCTCGTGGCCGAGGGCGAGTTGCGTTTCGTCCTGCTCAGCGCCGACGGCTGGCAGGGATACGCACAGACCCAGGGCGAGAAGAACACGGCCGTCGATGCGGTACGCGCATGGGTGAAGTCCGACTGCACGGCCGTACCGGCCTCCGCCTACGACGGGAACGACCAGGACACGCAGGGCACCCTGTATCGGTGCGGCGAGTGACGTAACGGTGCCCCGTGCACACCAAGGGACTCGCCTCGACGGCACCGTCGCGGCTACGCTCTGACCCGGATTCTTCGAGCAAGGGGCTCGAATGGGCAATGGGCCCAATTCTGGTGGGAGATGGCATGGTTGCTGGTCGTGTGGTGCGTTTTGACAGTGTGCGGGGCTACGGATTCATTGCGCCGGACACCGGCGGGGACGACGTGTTCCTGCATGTAAACGACATGCAGGTGTCCGAGGAGTACGTGCGCCCCGGTGTGAAGGTGGAATTCGAGATCGAGAACGGCGAGCGCGGGCCGAAGGCATCCGCGGTCCGCCTCGCCCAGGGAACGGACGGCAAGCCGCTGCCGCCGTTCGACGATTCCCTTTGCGACGTACTCAGCGCGGAGGAGTTCATGCGGGAGGTCACCGAGGTCCTTCTGGCATCGGCCCCGTCGCTCACCGGCGAGCAGATCCTGCAGACTCGCGTCGGGCTGGCACAGTTCGCGAAGAACCACAGCTGGACCGAGGGCTGATCCACGAAGGCGGCCCCGGCCCTGCGGAGGACGACACGCAGGGGCGGGGCCGGGTGGCAGCCACGTCGGGGCGTTGGCTGAAGGCGGACCGAGAGGCGGATCGAGGGGCGCACCGAGGGGCGCACCGAGGCGGCCGAATTCCAGCCTGCACAACGATGTTCGGTCGAGACCGGCGGCAGTCGATGCATGCCGCAGGGGCACTTCCCAATTAAGCGGAACCCTGGAATCCTTGGCCGGTGCAGATTGAAACATCTCGGCTCCGCCTCCGCCGTTTTCTTCCCTGCGACATTACCGATTTCGCCGCCTATCGCTCGGATCGCGAAATCGCCCGCTATCAGAACTGGGATTTTCCGCTGTCCCTCGCATCGGCGCGTCGCCTCGTCGGTGAATACTCTCGTCGCGATCCCACCCGTCCGGGCTGGTTTCCCTACGCGGTCGAGCTGAAACACGAAGAGCGCCTCATAGGGGACGTCGCCGTACACCGGAATCCGGGTGGCCTGGAAGCCGAGGTGGGCTTCAGCATCGCCCGCGACCAGCAAGGGCGCGGCTATGCGTCCGAGGCCGTCCTCGGTGTGCTGGGCGAGCTGTTCACGCAGGGGCTGCGAACCGCCACGGCGGAGTGCGACGTACGCAACACGCGTTCCGCTCGCCTGCTGGAGCATCTCGGGTTCACGTATGTGCGACAGCACAGCGTGTTCGTACGAGGAAAACAAGAACGCACCGAACTCAGCCAGTTCACCCTCCCCGCTGAGCGATGGGAGACGCTGGCACAGCAGTGAGCAGGCCTGCAGTAACTACTCATCTACTACTCGCCGAAGAATGGCCGAACTCCGCCGTTACCCGTATCCCCATGGGAATCTCTCGTCCCTACGATGAGCGTGAGTTCACGTTGCCGGGTGATGCGGTCCCGCCTGCCCGGACCGCGACGAGGCAAAAGGAAGTGACGCATGGCCAGGACGTCCAGCGTTCCCGGAATTCCGATTCGGCACGCCATCAAGGCAGGCGTGGCGGTACTCGCCCTTGTGGCCGCGCTGAGCGCGTGCGGCAGTAACGACAAGGAGAAGGCCCCTGCCCAGAAGAATGTGACGCCGTCGCAGAGCAGCAGCCCGACACCGTCGACGAGCAGCCCGACACCGTCCACGAGCAGCACCGCGACGCCCTCTTAGAGGTAGTGGGACAGCACCGGACCCGACCCGGTAGTGAGAGATCTCTACCGGGTCTTGCTGTGCGGGCGAAGCTCAGCCTGCCGCAGCGAGAACCAAGGGAAGAACCTGTTCGCTGCCTGCCTGGCGGACCAGGCGGGCGGCGACCGCCAGCGTCCAGCCGGAGTCGGTGTAGTCGTCCACGAGCAGGACCGGCCCGGGAGTGCCGGCCAGGGCACCGGCCAGGTCCTCAGGGACGATGAAGGTGCCGGACAGCGCCCTGAGGCGTTGGGCGGAGTTGCTACGGCGTGCCGCGTGCGCGCCGCTCGGTCCCGTGTACGTCAGGGTGCCCAGGAAGGGGAGGCGGCCGATGGTCGCGATTCCCTGGGCGAGGGAGCCGACCAGTTGCGGGCGGGACAGGGACGGTACAGCGACGACTCCTACCGGACGGGCAGAAGCGTCCGGGGCATTGGGTGCCCAGCCGCCAGGAGAGCGGGCCCAGTCGGCGAGGACCGCCACCGCGGCCTGCAGGACGTCGTCCGGGACCGGCCCGTCGGGCGCGTTCTCGGCAAGCAGCGGGCGCAGCCGGTTTCCCCAGCCGATGTCCGAGAGCCGCCCCAGGGCACGCCCGGTGGAGCACTGCTCCTTGGCCGGGATGCGGCCCTTGAGGTCGATACCCAGTGCGGGCATCCCCGTCGGCCACATCCGGCGCGGCTCCACCTCCACTCCGGGGCGATCCAGTTCTTTCTCCGCTCCCGTCAAGGTCTCCGCCGAGACGGAGGAATCGGCCCAGGCCCCCACGCAGTTGTCGCAACGCCCGCAGGGGATCGCCCCCTCGTCGTCCAGCTGCCGGCGCAGGAACTCCATCCGGCACTGGGACGTACTCACGTAATCGCGCATGGCCTGCTGCTCGGCCGCCCGCTGCTTGGCCACCCACGCATAGCGCTCGCCCTCGTACACCCACTCGGCCCCCGTGGCCGTCCAGCCGCCCTTCACCCGCTTGACCGCACCGTCGACATCCAGCACCTTCAGCATCGACTCCAGCCTGCTGCGCCGAAGATCAACCGCCGCCTCCAGAGCCGGCACGGACAGGGGCCGTCCCGCATCGGAGAGGGCCGAGAGGGTCTGCCGGACCTGCGTCTCGGGCGGAAAAGCGGTATCGGCGAAGTAGCGCCAGATGGCCTCGTCCTCCTTGCCCGGCAGCAGCAGTACGTCGGCATGGGCCACCCCGCGCCCCGCGCGCCCCACCTGCTGGTAGTAGGCGATCGGCGAGGACGGCGAGCCGAGATGGACCACGAACCCCAGGTCCGGCTTGTCGTAGCCCATACCCAGCGCCGACGTCGCGACCAGCGCCTTGACCCGGTTCTCCCGCAGGTCGATCTCGGCCTGCAGCCGGTCGGCGTTCTCCGTCTTTCCGGTGTACGAGGCCACCTTGAAGCCGCGCTGCCGCAGGAAGGCGGTGGCCTCCTCGGCTGCGGCGACGGTGAGGGTGTAGATGATCCCCGAGCCCTGCAGCTCGTCCAGGTGCTCGGCGAGCCAGGCCAGGCGGTGCGCGGCATCCGGCAGCTGGACGACACCCAGCCGCAGGCTTTCCCTCTCGAGCGGGCCGCGCAGCACCAGTGCCTCGCCGGCCCCGGTACCCAGCTGCTCCGCCACATCCGCAGTGACCCGCGCGTTGGCGGTCGCGGTGGTGGCCAGCACCGGCACACCGGCGGGAAGCTCCGCCAGCATCGCCCGCAACCGCCGGTAGTCGGGGCGGAAGTCGTGTCCCCAGTCGGAGATGCAGTGTGCCTCGTCGACCACCAGCAGACCGGTCGTGGACGCAAGCCTGGGCAGCACCTGATCGCGGAAGTCCACGGAATTGAGACGTTCCGGGCTGACGAGGAGAACATCGGTCTCGCCGCGTTCGACCTCCCCGTAGATCGTCTCCCACTCCTCCGGGTTGGCCGAGTTGATGGTCCGCGCCTGGATACCGGCCCTGGCCGCCGACTCGACCTGGTTCCGCATCAGTGCCAGCAGCGGCGAGATGATCACCGTGGGGCCGGAGCCACGCCGGCGCAGCAGAGCGGTGGCCACGAAGTACACCGCCGATTTGCCCCAGCCGGTGCGCTGCACCACCAGCGCGCGCCGGCGGTCCTGCACCAGAGCCGCCACCGCCTGCCACTGGTCCTCCCGCAACCGCGCCGAACCCCCGGGGTCACCGACGAGCTCAGCGAGGATGGCGTCGGCTTCAGTGCGGAGCTCCAGGTTGTCCATGCCTCCATGCAACCTGATGGCACTGACAATCGGCGACTTCACCCCGCGTGACAACCGACTCACGAACTGAGGGAGAGCTCCGGGCTGTCCCGCGATCAGCTCCGTTCGAAGCAGTGGGAGCGGCCGATGACGGAGAATCCGCGGCGCTCGTACCAGTGGCGCGGCCAGTCCGTCGCAGCAGCGGTCAGGAACCGGGTACCGCAGTCCTTGTCGACGGCCAGGTGCAAGGCGGTGGTCAGGACGGCATCGGCGTAACCGTGCCTGAGGTGGGCCTCCGAGGTGATCAGGTCCTCGATCTGGGCTGTGCCGGTTGCCGGGTCCATGTAGAGGTCGGCCCATGAGGCGACCTCGCCCTCGTCCGTACGGGCACCGAGGAAGTGGACGACGTCGGCCCCGCGGTGGCGAGCCTCGCGGCGGTCGACGAGGTGGCGCACGACCTCGTCGTCGACATCCGGCAGGAGGCCCCGCCATCGCCGGGTGAGCGGGATACGTATCGCGTCGAGGTCCACCACCTCCGCGGGTCTGCCGGTCGGCACGGGGCCCGCGTGCAGCATGACCAGATAGGTGGAGTGGGCGTATCCGGCCCGGATCAGTGGCTCGGCGCACTCCAGTCCGACCTCGTCGTCAAGGACGGAGATCAGCCGGTGTGGCAGATGCCCCAGTACCTCATCCGCGATGGCGGGAAGCCCCTCGGAGTCGACGGCCGTGTCGATGACGACCTGGTTGTTCCCGCGGGAATGTGCGAACGCGTCGTCAAACGCGGCGAACCCGCCCGGGACGTCGACGGTGCGCGCGGCCTGACGGCGGGCAAACGTCGACAGGAAGGAGATGATCCGCTGCAGTTCCGGGTTTGGCATGGGGGGAGCCTAGGCAGCCATGAACCATGACCGCCTTCTAATTACCCCCGACGGGGCGAAGGCTTCTCGGGGGCCTCGGTCTCGGTGTGCCCAGGCGGCCAAAGGCGGCGAACTCTCCGGCAGGGGACGGACACGCACCGTTGCGTCGCCCGTGCTGCACGGTTGGGCGCGGATGGCGTGTTTCCGCTGGTCCTCGCCGTTCAGGCGAGACAGGTGGAGTCGTAGGGGCACAGTCTGGGCAGGGATATCAGTGTCATTCCGGCTGATTCCCGTCAGCTGAGCCAATTGCTCGTTGCCGCGTGCCGGTACGCCAGGAAGAATTGGAGTCGCTCCCCGCACGGTCCCTTCGCGGCCCGGATGGGCTGTGCAGCGGCGCGCCCCCACTCGACCCTGCCCGCACCGTGGGCGCGTAGCGAAGGGAGGACCGTGACCTTCGGATTCGCTCCGTCCCAAGCCTCTTCGATGCCCACGTCCTCGGCGTCCGCAGGCTCCGTCAACAGCCTTGCCAGAACGCTGGAACCAGCCGAATGGGCCTCGGCCGGGATACCCCTGCTGCGGAGTCCGCGCGAGGTCGTCAGTGGCCTCCACGCCCGTCACCGGCCGACTCCGGCGACCGCCGTCGTGGCCGTTCTCGACCACGAGGAGCGGCTCACGGCCAGCGCCTCGTTCGCCCGGCGGACGACCGTGGCAGCGGACGGGTGGGAATTCCGCAACGCGCTGCTGGCCCATCTGCGCCGGGTCCTCCCGCACGACCTGCGTCGCCGCGCTCCCATCCGTACAGCGGTGCTGCTCTACTGCCGCGAGGGCGACGAGCGCTGGACGGAGGAGGACGGCGCGTGGATGTGGGGGCTCCGGGACGCCTGCACGCTGCACGGCCTGCGGTGCGGCGCGTACATCACGCTGACCCGGGGAGGCTGGCAGGTGCTCGGCGAGGGCCGGGGCGGGCGTCGGCCCAGTTCCGTATCGTCGGCCTCGAAGCTCTCCGAGGCCTTCGTCGATCTCGATCCGGCCCCGCAGCGCACCGGCGGCGGCGCGGTGGACGCCCTGCGGCGGACCGCCGCCCGCTGAGACGCGCACGGTCCCGGCCCCCCTTCTTCGGGCAGCCGGGACCCTACGGCGTACGGCTCAGACTCCCGCACCCAGCACGGAGTTGATCTTCTGCGGGTCCCCGCACACGATCAGCAGCGCGTCGGCTCGGTCGCGCGCCACGGGAAGGGCGCGGGCGGTGGCGTCGTCGACGTCACCGTTGACCGCCACCACGACCACCGGGCGGGGCTTGGCACGGTCGGCCGCCGCGAGGTGAGCGAAGAAGACGTCGTCGCCGGCGTCGTGCTGCGCCCAGTAGGCGGCCTCTCCGAAGGAGATCTCGTGCGCCGTCCAGGGGTGCACCTCACCCGTGGTGAGGACCAGGATGTCGCCCGGTGCGCGCCCCGAGTCGAGCAGCAGGTCGACTGCCTCGTCGGCCGCGTCGAGTGCGCCGCCGGCCGGGACCGGGATCAACTGGAGCTGCGGCGCGGAACGATTCTCCGGCTGGGCCGGGCCCGCAGCAGGGGCAGCAGGAGTGGGTGTGGGCTGCGGGCGCTGCGCCGGGGGCGCAGGCCTCGCGGGGCCGGGGCCCGGACGCCCGGGACGCGGCGTGGCCGCGGAACGCGGACCTGGTACGGGACGGGGGGTCGGCGCGGTACGGCCGGCGGCCGGAGTGACGCGGGGACCCTGGGCACTCTCGTGAATCTGAGGCTCCTCGGGGATGAGAGGCAGGAATAGTTGACTTTCGAGCGCCGACGCTTCGGGCGTCAGCGGGTGGGTACGCGTGCGCGATCAGAAGTCGAAGCCGAGCTGGCCCCCGCTTTCCAGTGCAGCCGCCTCGGCGGAGAATCGGACCTTCTTCAGGTGCTGCCACCTGGGCAACGCATCAAGGTAGGACCAGGAGAGGCGGTGATGGGGCGTGGGCCCCCGCTCCTCCAGCGCGGCCCTGTGTACCGGCGACGGGTATCCCGCGTTGGCGCCGAAGGCAAAGTCTGCGTACTCACCTGATTCCGCGCCCAGTTCGGCCATCATCGTGTCGCGGTGGACCTTCGCGATCACCGAAGCGGCTGCGACGGCGATACAGGACTGGTCCCCCTTGATGACGGTGCGGACCTGCCAGGGCTCTCCCAGGTAGTCGTGCTTGCCGTCGAGGATCACGGCGTCCGGCCGTACGGGCAGACCCTCGAGCGCCCGCACCGCCGCGAGCCGAAGCGCCGCCGTCATTCCGAGATCGTCGATCTCCTGAGGCGAGGCGTGCCCCAGCCCGTAGGCCGTGACCCAGTTCTCCAGCAGTGGAGCCAGTTCCGCGCGGCGCTTGGGACTGAGCAGCTTCGAGTCCGTGAGCCCGTCCGGGGGTCGACGAAGCCCGGTGACAGCAGCGCAGACGGTGACGGGGCCGGCCCACGCTCCGCGTCCGACCTCGTCGACACCGGCGACAGTCCTGGCACCAGTGGTAGCGCGCAGTGAGCGCTCGACGGTGTGCGTGGGTGGTTCGTACGGCATGGCGCCAGCAAGCGTACGCCGATGACCACGGCAAGAACACCCCGGGGCGCCCGGTCCCTGCGACTCCTTCGCACCCCGCCGTCCGGCGCGTCGTGGACCGGACCGGGAACACGGCCGTCAGCGGTGACCGGAGCGCAGGATCGGCATCATCCGGAGCGCAGGATCGGCATCATGACGTGGTCGATCATCCGGGCGATCTCCTCGTCCGGCCATTCGCTGCCGCACACCTTGGTCCGGTACATCATCATGGCCGGGATCACGTCGAACGCCATGTCGTTCACCGCATCCGGGCGCACCTCACCGCGGTCCACACCTCGACTGACGACCGCGCGGAAGAGTTCGGTCGAAGGGTCGATCACACCATTCATGATCACCCCGTGAAACCGTTCGGCGGTCCTCACATCGCATTCGTGAAGCACTGACCGCAGCGCGATTCCCGGCGCCGACAGCATCGCGTCGCGCAGCTGCCGACAGACCTCGTAGAGGTCGTCGCGAATCCCGCCGCAGTCGCGGGCATCGTCCAGCGGCGGCAGTCCCGCGCGCAGCGCGTCCACGACCAGATCCTCCTTCGAGGGCCATCGCCGGTACACGGCGGCCTTACCGGTCTGGGCGCCTGCGGCCACGCCCTCCATCGTCAGCCCGTTCCAGCCGACCGTGCTCAGTTGCTCGAGAGCGGCGTCGAGGATTGCCCGTTCCAGTACGGGCCCACGACGGCGCAGGGACACCGGGCGGGGCCGAGCGGCGGCAGCCGGGCGCGAAATAGCCATCAGTCGATCTCCATCACGACGGGGAGAGGAGCGGATCGGCACGATTCCGGGCGGAAGCGGCCGACAACGACGGATATCCCGTCGACGGCAGTCTCAGTGAACGCTTGCGTTCACTAACGGGGACTCACTACCGTTGACGCAACAGTGAACGGATCCGTTCACTAATTCACTTGTGGGGGACCTATAGTGACAACCTCTCAGTTAGAAAAACAGGGCAATCCGGGCGCTGCTCGCCGGGAGGGGCGACCGGGGATCGCACTGACCGTCATTGCCGCATGTCAGCTGATGGTCGTGCTCGACGCCACCATCGTCAACATCGCCCTTCCGCATATTCAGGATGCGCTCAGCTTCTCGACGACCGATCTCTCCTGGGTCCTGAGCGCCTACACCCTCACCTTCGGCGGTCTGCTGCTGCTCGGCGGCCGGGCCGGCGACATCCTGGGCCGCCGCCGGGTCTTCATGACCGGAATCATCGTCTTCACTCTTGCCTCGCTGCTCGGCGGACTCGCCCAGGAGCCCTGGCAGTTGCTGGCCGCGCGGGCGCTGCAGGGGGTCGGCGGGGCCATCGCCTCACCGACCTCACTGGCCCTGATCACCACCACGTTCCGCGAAGGGCCCGAACGCAACCGCGCGTTCGGCGTGTTCGCCGCGGTATCGGCGGGCGGTGGCGCGATCGGGCTCCTGACCGGCGGCATGCTCACCGAGTGGCTCGACTGGCGCTGGGTTCTCTTCGTCAACGTACCGATCGGTGTGCTGATCGCGGTCCTCGCGCCCGTCTACATCAACGAGTCGGAGAAGCACCCCGGCCGCTTCGACGTCTCCGGGGCCCTGACCTCGACGCTCGGCATGGCCTCGCTGGTGTACGGGTTCATCCGCGCCTCGGAGGAAGGCTGGCGCGACACGCTCACCGTGTCGTCCTTCGGTGCGGCGGTGCTGCTGCTCGCCGCCTTCGTACTCATCGAGTCACGGGCGAAGGAACCGATCACCCCCCTGCGGATGTTCGCCGACCGCAATCGCTCGGGCACGTACATGATCATGCTCAGCCTGGCAGCGGCCATGTTCGGCATGTTCTTCTTCATCGTGCTGTTCGTGCAGAACGTCCTGGACTACAGCCCGATCGAGGCGGGCCTGGCGTTCCTCCCGGTGACCGTCGCGATCATCACGGGCGCCGGACTCTCACAGCGTCTGCTGCCGGTGCTCGGTCCCAAACCCTTCATGGTCACGGGTTCGACGATCACCGGGCTCGGTCTCTTCTGGCAGACCTTCATCTCGCCGGACAGCTCCTATGTGAGCGGCGTGCTCGGCCCCATGCTCCTCTTCGGCTTCGGAATGGGGCTGAACTTCGTCACGCTGACGCTGACCGCCGTATCCGGGGTCGCGCCGCACGAGGCCGGGGCGGCGTCCAGTCTGCTCAATGCGAGCCAGCAGGTGGGTGGTTCGCTCGGCCTCTCCATCCTGGTCACCGTCTTCGGCACGGCCAGCCGCAACGAGGCGGAGAAGCAGGTCCCGTTGTTCATGGCGCAGGCGACACCGGAGCAGCAGGCGGAGTTCGCCAAAACCCAGGAGCTACCGGCACCGTGGGGCAACGAGGTGCTCACCCAGGGCATCTCCACGGCGTTCACCGCGGCCGTCGCCATGGCCGCCATCGCCCTGCTCACGGCGATTCTGGTCATCCGGGTACGCAAGAGCGATCTGGAAGCACTGAGCGGAAAGTCCGCAGCGGCCGGTCCGGCCGCGTAGGGCGTGCCCGCACGGACGCGGATGCGGGACACGCTCTCAGGCGTACCGCACCCGCGTCCGTTCGCGAGTGGCGTGATCAGTACGGGTCGTAGGGATCGTAGAACTCACCGTCGACGCCGTCCCGTTCACTGCCCGTTCCGTAACGGCCCGACCTGTCGCATTCGTTCGCACGCTCCAGCGCGCTTCGCTCCGCCAGGATGTCGCGGGCTCGCATCACGCCCCAACTGGTGGCGTACCAGGGCTCGTCCGAGGAGTCATCGAGATTGCGCTCGATCCTCGCCAGCGCGCAGGAACGCAGCGGCTCCGGCAGCTTGTCCAGAGCCGGTACGGCATCGGCCGAGAGCGTCTTGAGATAGTCGATGTCGATGGACTTGTCGTTCTCGTACCGCTGAACGTTCTGCTCCGCGATCAGCCCGTCCGGCGAAACCAGACCGAACGCGAGCACGCCGACGGCGGCACTCACGGCAACGGCGCGCGGCAGCAGCCGCGCACCGAACACGCCCGCGGCGATGATCAGGACCAGCACCACGCCGAGCCAGAGTTCCATGGCCGCGACAGAAATCCGCAGCCTGGTCAGGCCGTACGCGTCCACATACAGGTCCATGCGGCGCAGCGCCGAGGCGACGACCACGAGGGTGAGTACGCACAGGGCGCCGAGCACTCCGCGTACCAGCGTCCGGTCCCGGGTCCGGCCGCGCGGCGCCCAGCGCAGGGCGAGGGCGATCACGAGAAGCGTGAGCAGGGTGGCCCACAGCAACTGCCAGAAGCCCTGGCGCGCGTACTCCGCGTAGGAGAGGTCGGTCTCTTCCAGCACCTTGTCGTATCCGCCGAACAGGACGGCGAGCTGGAGCGCGATGAACGCCGCGAAAAGCAGATTGAGGACGATCAGGGGAAGGGCCCACTCCACCCTTCCCCGGGCCGGCCCGGGACGGACGGTGACCTCGTCCCACCGGGCCGGGGCGGCTGCGGTGTACGCGGCTGCCAGTGCACCCACAAGACCCAGCACGAACAGGAAGACCCGCCACGGGCCGTCACCGATCGACACATCGGGGATGAGGTTGCCGAGCAGGTCGGCGAAGGCCGCGTCGGCTCCGGCGAAGAGTGTGCCGAACACGACGAGCAGCACCACGGCCACCGCCGTCGTGCGGACGACCGTGCCCCAACGCGCACGCGAGGCCTCCGCCTGGGACCGCAGCCCTCGCCATCCCCACCGCAGACCGGGGACGGCCGCACCGACCAGGCCCAGCGAGCCGAGGAAGATGCCCAGCCAGCTGCGGCTGCCGTGCAGCGCCAGGGAACCCAGGGCGAGAGCGGAGACCACGGCGAGGAACGTCGGCCAGCCGGCGTCCCGGAGCGCCGGTACCGCGAGCAGCGCCAGACCTCCGACCGCCCAGGTGAGTGTCCACGGGCGTGGCCGCCGGCCCGCGTAGAGCGCTGCGAAGAAGGCCGCGAGAGCCGCCGGCACCGCGACGATCAGGAGGTTCGGGCCCAGGCCGTCGCCCAGCAGGATGGCGCTGAGGAGCGCGGTGGCGAGGACGGACCAGAGTGTGCCGACCGGCACGGGAGTCGAGGGTGCCGGGTGCAGCCGGGACTGCGCGCGCGGGGGCCGTACACCCTGCTGCCAAGGATTGGCCTGCTGCCGCTGCCCCGGAACCGGGTGAGCGGGCTCCGGGATAGCGGGCTCCGGGATAGCGGGCTCCGGGTTGGCGGGCTCCGCTTGAACGGGCTGCGCGCTCCCGGTCACCGGTGCTGGGCCGGTGTTCTCGGAAGCGGCTCCGGCTTCGGGCGCCTCGTTCGCACCGGGCGACTTGGACAGCCCGGACGACGTGGACGCATCGGGTCGGCGCGACGCCTCGGACGGTTGATCGGACATGGGACCCCTCCCCCACCGGGCCCGCTCGCACGGCCAGGAGGCGGCACGATCGCCCCGGCGTCTCGTTCGGCGCATGCCACTACAAGATCAATGAGTGGCGGCGTGGCCGAAAGAGTATTCCGCTCGCGGTCCCGCCAGCAGCCGTGGACCGTGCTGTGGCAGGACCGTGACAGTGGAATCAGCCGGGCGAGTTGTCAGCTGCGCGTCACGGCGAGCCAGTGCGGCGGCTCTTCCGTCTGTGCCAGCCAGTCGGCGGGCGGCGCCCCTGCCGTGCCGGCCGCGACCACACCTCCGACGATGGCGCAGGTCGTGTCGACATCACCGCCGGCCTGGGCCGTCACCCAGAATGCCTGCTCGTAGTCCCCGAGGCTTCGCGCCGCCGACCACAGGGCGAACGGCACGGTGTCGTGCGCACTCGTACGACGCCCGTTACCGAGGACTGCCGCTACCGTCCCCGCGTCCCGGTAGTCGAGCATGTCGCGTGCCCGGCGCAGCCCCGCGCCGACCGCACTGCGCGGTACGAGGGCGATGACGCCGTCGAGAAGATCGCCCGGCGTCGGCGGTCCCCCGGGCGCGGCAGCCAGCGAGGCGGCGGCAGCAACCGCCATCGCGCCGACGACTGCCTCACGGTGCTGGTGCGTCGTGTACGAGGAGATCTCGGCCTGGTGAATGGCCTGCTCCGGGTCGTCCGCGTACCAGGCGCCGAGCGGCGCGATACGCATGGCCGAACCGTTGCCCCAGGAGCCCTGACCGTTGAAGAGCGCGGACGCCAGCTCGCGCCAGTCGCCACCCTCACGGACCAGTCGGAGCAGCCGGTTCACCGCGGGGCCGTAGCCCCGGTCGAAATCATGGTGCTCGGCGAAGGAATGAGCGAGTGCGTCCTGGTCGATACGGTCGTGCGCAGCGAGCACGGCGAGTACGGAAGAAGCCATCTCGGTGTCGTCGGTCCACTGCCAGGGACCGGGCGGCAGAGCGCGCCGTTTGAGCAGCGGATAGTTGACGGGGACGAAGAACTGGGAGCCCAGGGCGTCTCCCACGGACAGCCCACGCAGGCTGGCCAGTGCGCGTTCGAAGCGCCGGTCGGAAGCAGAATCAGCGGTCATCGCTCTGCCACTCTATCCGGTGATGCCGTACGGCTCCGGGGTGCGCCAGCGCTCGAACGGCCGGTCAAGCGTATAGCGGCCGTTCTCCCCCAGCACCAGTGACCGTGTCTCCGCGTTGCCGGGGTTGGACAGCGACTCGAATTCCGCCACCGACCAGTGGAACCAGCGCATGCAGAACAACCGCATGGTCAGCCCGTGCGTGACCAGCAGGACGTTCTCCGGATGGCTCGGGTCCTCGAAGCTCCGGTACAGACTCTCCAGGAACGCCCCGACCCGGTCGTACACATCGGCCCCGGACTCGCCCTGGGCGAAGCGGTAGAAGAAGTGGCCGTACGCGTCGCGGTACGCCTTCTGCAGACGTACGTCGTCCCTGTCCTGCCAGTTCCCCCAGTCCTGCTCACGCAGCCTGGGCTCTTCCCGCACCCGCACCCTGTCCAGGTCGAGACCGAAGGACCTGAACGTCTCGTGCGTCCGGCGGTAGGGCGAGACGTAGACGCTGACCCGCTCCTCCGCGAACAGCTCGCGCAGCCGGACGCCCGTCTCCCTGGCCTGCCGCAATCCGTTGGCCGTGAGCCTCAGCGCGTGGTCGGGCTCCCGCTCGTACACCGTGTCGTCGGCATTGCCTTCGGACTCCCCATGCCGGACAAGAACAATGCGCTGCGGTCGTGCCATGTCACGACCCTAGGCCCCGTGCGCCTCAATCGAGCAGTTGTCCGGACTCCATCCGACGTATGTGACCAACGAAACGGCGGCGAAGAAGCCGGTCGTGGGAGACCACGACGAGCGCACCCGGCCAGTGGGACAGGGCCTCCTCCAGCTCCTGGACCAGACCGAGGGCCAGGTGGTTGGCGGGCTCGTCGAGAAGCAGCAGGTCAGCCGGCCGGGCCAGCAGCCGGGCCAGCGCCAGTCGCCGACGCTGTCCGGCGGAGAGCGAACCGACCGGCACATGGAGGTCCTGTGGGCGGAACAGTCCGTACGACAGAAGCAGTTCCGCCTGCTCCTCCTCCGCGACCGGAAGACCACGGCCGAAGACCGCCAGAACCTGCTGCGCCGGGCGGTGCGCCGGGATCTCCTGGGCGAGACAGCCGATCCTGCCCCGTCGGACCACCGAACCGGCATCCGGTTCGACGTCGCCCACCATCACGCGCAGCAGGGTCGACTTGCCCGCCCCGTTCTCCCCGTGGATCAGCAGTTTCTCGCCCGCTCTCACGGTCAGCTCGTCAACGGCGAGCCGGTCCCCGACCCTGATACCCGCCAGGGAGACGAGGTCGCCCTGCACCGCACCCGCCGCAGGCCGGGCAGTAAAGCGCAGGGGGTCCGGAGGTCTCTCCACGGCCTCGTCCTGAAGACGGCGCAGGCGTTCCTGGGCGTTGCGGACGCGCCCCGACACGGACGCCTGGACCCGGCTCCCCGCCCGGTCGTACGCCATCTTGTTGTTGTCCTTGATGGCTCGCCCGGGCGCGACGCCGTGAGCGGTGGTCGCGACGTAATCCCGTAGCCGTGCGGCCTCCTCCGTCCACTGGGCATACGCCTGCTCCCATCGGCTCCGTGCCGCTTTCCGCTCCGCCACGAATCCCGCGTACCCACCGCCGTACCGCACGATCGTCCTGCGGTCGGCATCGACCTCGAGCACGGCCGAGGTCACCCGTTCCAGGAAGACCCTGTCGTGCGAGACCGCCACAACGGTGCCGGGATGGGAGATCAGGGCTCCTTCCAGCCACTCCAGAGCCGATTCGTCGAGATGATTGGTGGGCTCGTCCAGCAGCATCACCTCCGGAGCCGCCGCGATCAGGCACGCGACACCCAGTCGGGCCAGCTCGCCGCCCGAGAGGCTTCCGAGGGTCCGTTCACGGCCTATCCACGCGAGACCGAGTCCGTGCATGGCCTTCTCGATCCGCGCATCCGCCTCGTACCCACCGCGCAGTTCGTAGGTGGTCCGCAGATCCCCGTACTGAGCGAGGGCCGCCTCATCGGCCGCGCCCAGGTCCGCCTCGGCCTCACGCAGCCGGCGCTCCAGGTCGCGCAGCTCGGAAAGAGCTGCGTCTATCGCGTCCTCCACGGTGCTGTCGGGCGGGAGCCTAGGCGTCTGGGCCAGCAGCTCCGCTCCCCTCTCGGCAACGGTGATCACCTCGCCTGCATCCGGCGTTTCGAGACCGGCGAGGACATGCAGCAGCGTGCTCTTCCCCGCCCCGTTCTCCCCGACGATGCCGATCCGTTCACCTGGGCGCACGGTGAAGGAGACCTCGTCGAGCAGGATGCGGTCCCCACGGGACACAGTCATGTCGTGCACAGCGATCTGGGTGGGCAAGGGCACCTCCAGCGTCGGGCCGCCCAGGGGCGGCCGCCGGGAGTCGGACATCAGCAACAGTCGGCCAGGCATGCGAACCTCTCCCCGGCTGCAAATGCAATCAGATTCGCATTAAGAAGACTGTGGCACACTTGGCGGCGTTAACGCAACAGGAGTAGCAATTGATGAATGAACGGGCCGCTTCGACGGCCGACTCGGACCCCGCCCCCGGCTCCCGCCGCCCGGGCGGGCGCACAGCCCGCACCCGGGCGGCCGTTCGCGACGCCGTCCTCACCGGTCTGGCCGAGCACGGCTATCCGGGCCTGTCGGTCGAGTACGTGTCGGAACGTTCCGGCGTGCACAAGACGACCCTCTACCGCCGCTGGGGCGGCCTCGAAGGGCTCGTCGTCGATGCGCTGGACCTGGCGGGCGAGGACGGCTGGACGCCCCCCGACACCGGCTGTCTACGCGACGATCTGCGCGCGCTCGCCCGGGAAACGGCAGCCTCGTTCGCCGATCCGGCCGCGGCAGCCGCGCCACGTGCCTTCATCGCGGCAGCGTTCCAGTCCGCCAAGGCGGCCGACGCTCTGCACGCCTTCTACTCCGAGCGGTTCCGACGCTGCGAGTCCGTCGTCCGGCGGGCCGTCGAGCGCAGCGAGATTCCGCAGGCCACCGACGCCGGTGCTCTCGTCCGGGCGGCCACAGCTCCGCTGTTCCTCCGCCTGTTCGTCACCCGCGAACCGGTCGATGAAGCCCTCGCCGATCAGTCGGCGGACGGCGCCCTGGCGGCCGCTCTCGCAGGCGTGTTCACCACAAGGTCACCCACCACGTCACCGCCCCCGCCCGCATCCGCCCCCGCCACCCAAGCGGGAGCCTGACCCGAACCCGGCTTCAGCCGGTCACACCGTCCACAGCGGCTGGAGCTCCACCACGTCCCCGGCCAGCTCCGCCACATCCGTCTCGGTCTGCGCCCGATCCGAGAGCCGTTCCACGCCCTGCGGCCGGTACTTGCCGCGCTCAGCGCTCGACTGCCACATCGACAGCACCAGAAACTCGTGCCCCGGTGCTTCCCCGAACATCCCGCGCAGCATTCCCGGCGATCCGGCCATCGCCGGATTCCACACCTGCCGCTGCATGAGCGCGAAATGCTCCCCGCGGTCCTCATGCACCCGGCTGTGCGCCACCCTGACGACATCCGCGTCGGTGAAGTGCGGTTCGAAGCCGGTCTTCACGTCGAAGCGGTACTCGAAGAGCTTCACCTGCATGTCCCGGTACATGCCGGACTGCGCCGTGGCCAGCCGGTCGTGCCCGCGCGCCATGAAGGAGTCGTAGAAGACGCGGTTCTCCCAGAACGCGAAGACATGAGCCACATCCGGCCGCCCCCGGCTCCATCCTCCGCTCTGCCCCCTGAACCCCGGCTCACCCAGCAGCCCCGCCCACTTTCGCTGCCTCCGCTCGAACCCATGACGGTCCACCACGGTGCAGCGAATCCACTTGACCAGCACCGCGCCATCGTACGGGGCCCGACGTGGCACGGGTCACGCTACGAGGGACTCCACCCGAAGCAATCCCCTCCGGTCGCAGAATGATCAACATGACTGCGCTGCACGCCAATCCCTTGTTCGCCCGGCTCGAAAACGCCGAGCGCATTCTCGTCGCCGGCGCGGGCGGCGGATTCGATATCTACGCGGGGCTTCCGGTGGCACTTTCCCTGATGCATCAGGGAAAGGACGTCCAGCTCGCCAATCTCACGTTCAGCGCGATCGAAGGGCTTCCGCTCGACTCCTGGCTCGCACCTGACGTCGCCACTGTCGGCCCGCGAACCGCACTCCACCAGGCGTACTTCCCCGAACGCACCCTTGCCCAATGGCTCGAACTGCACGGCTATCGCAGCACGGTGCACGCATTCTCCCGCGTCGGAGTGCAGCCGCTCCGGGCCGCCTACCAGTCGCTGATCGACACCTACGACATCGATGCCGTGGTGCTCGTGGACGGCGGCACCGACATCCTGATGCGCGGCGACGAGTCGGGGCTCGGAACTCCGGAGGAGGACCTCACCAGTGTCGCCGCGCTGGCCCGGATCGACGTGCCCGAACGCCTGGTTGTCTCCATCGGTTTCGGGGTCGACGCGTACCACGGGGTCAGCCATGGCCTCGTACTGGAGAACATTGCCGCTCTGGAACGCGCGGGTGCCTACCTGGGCGCGTTCTCCGTCCCCCGTACGACCCGCGAGGGGGCGCTCTTCGTCGACGCCGTGGCCCACGCCCAGGCCCACACATCCGAACACCCCAGCATCGTCAACGGCTCGATAGCCGCAGCCGTCCAAGGGGCCTTCGGAGACATTCAGTTCACTTCACGCACCCGTGGGAGCGAACTGTTCGTCAACCCTTTGATGTCGCTCTGCTTCGCCTTCGAACTGGAGGGCCTGGCCCGGCACTGCCTCTACCTCGATCGTATTGAGAACACTCACCTCATCCGCCAGGTCAGCACCGAGATCGAGCTCTTCCGCGAGGAAGTCGCCCAGCGGCCCCCGCGCCGCATCCCGCACTGAGCGACCCCGTCACGGCCATGGCTCGATTGCGTCGCCGGCGGCCAAGGCGGTTGGATTCACGGACAGTTACGGCCATGATCGGGCGGTGAGAGAGGTCCGCAGGCCCGGCGCGAGGAGGGAAGTCCGATGAGCACTCCCAATAAGGACATCGACAAGGTTGAAGTGAGGCTCAAATGGGACCCCAGCGCGGCGGGCGAGCCGGCGCATGACCTGGACATCATCGCCGCGCCGTACACCTCGGACGATCCCTACGGCCGCCCCGCCCATCTGGTGCACTTCGACAGCCGCTCACCGGACGGCACGATCACGCTGAACCGGGACAGCAGGACCGGACAGGGACTTGGGTTCGACGAGGTCATGACGATCGAACTGGACCGGCTGGCCGAGACGTACGCCCGGGTGATCGTCGGGGTCGCCATCCAGCAGCGGAACGGCAGGAAGACCTTCGGCGAGATACAGCGCACCGGCGTGCAGATCCGCGAGGGGTACACGAACCTCTCGGAGAGCGACTTCTCGGAAGTGTCGGCGGCTACTGCGGCGGTGGTCGCGGAGTTCACCCGGGACAGCTCGGGGGCCTGGGCATTCCACTCGGAGGTGCGTGGCTTCGATGGTGATCCCGATGAGTTCGCCGCGGCCATGGGCAACCGCGCCTCGGAATCCTGAGCGGCTTCCTGAGCGGCTTCCTGAGCGGCCGAGGCACCACGCGGATGCCACGCCCGGTCCGTACAACCGCTCAGGGCGGTGGCGCCGAATGATCGGCTCCACCGCCCTGAGCAGGTGTTCTACGCCCGGATCGGGCGCCTGAATACTGGCGGAGACCACTTATTCCTGAGGCGTCGTATTCGTCTGCTGGCGGAGGTCCGCAGCACGAGCAGCGAGGTAGTCGGCCCAGGATGCCTTGGCGAACCCGGCCCAGCGGACAGCGGTTTCAAGGTGGAGACCGAGGATGCTCGCGAGGACCGGTGCAGGCAGGTCTCCGGCGAGGGCAACGAGGGCGGCATTGCGGGCGGGCCGGGTGTTGATGCCATAAGCCAGGAGCTTCGTGCTGAGTCCCGTCTGCGATGTGGGGCGGCCGGGGACCAGTCCAGGGAAGAGCCAGGGTTCACCGCGATCGATGCGTGTGAGGGCGGCACGGGTGTGCGGTGCCTCGGCCAGTTGGTGGAGAAGCTTGGCGAGGGAGGGCGGCAGCAGGATCGGGTGCCGGTCGATAGTGAGGTAGCTGTTGCCGTTACGACAGGTGACCTGGGTCGCGGTCAGGTGCCGGACGTGGGACGCGTGCAGGCCAAAGAGGAGGATCAGAGCGCCGGCGGCCCGAGTGTCTAGAGCCATGACCGAGTCTGTCAGGCACCGTTTCAGCAGCTGCCAACGTCCATCTTCGTCCATCAGTTGGCTGGGCTGTTGCCGTGGAATAGAGGGCACCTTGAGCTTCTCGGTGAGGCCGCGGCCGGTGGTCCAGGACAGGAAGTAGCGGATCGTGTAAAGGCGGGTGTTGCCCGCGTCCAACCAGCGGTCGAGGTCGCCTTGCGTGAGCTCGACCAGTGCGATGCGGTGTTCGTCCAGCCAGTTGAGGAACTCCAGAGCCACCAAGACGCGGGTGCGGAGGAACGAGCCCGGCTCGGCCGGGCGGCGTCGCTGGGCAGCACGAAGCCGGGCCCTTCGCAGCAAGTACCAGTGCACGTAGGGACAGACCAGCTGGACGTGTCTCGCGGGGCGGTCGGCGAGGATCGCGTCCAGCCAGGCAGGGATGCGGTCGAGTTCCTCATCGCGCTGGGAGAGGACACCGAGGTGCACGAGGGTGTGCCGGACGTAATGAAGGTGGCGGCTGGGCGGGAGCTGGTCGAGCTGTTGGTGAGTGATCAGTTCACCAGTGGCAGCCAGGCTGGCGAACAAGACGGCGTTCGGGCTGCGCTTGAGCCAGCCAAGGATGCTGCGGGGACGGTCCACATGGGCCAGCGCGTCCCGCAGCGGCTGTAGCTGTGCCGGGACGTGCCCGTCGGGGCCGGACAACACTTGCTGGACACGTTCGGCAAGCACGCAACGGGCGCACTGGGAATCGGCGTAAGCGCGGCCGCCGAGGCCGCAGGTGCGGCAGGTGTAGTCGAAGGCAGTGCCCGAGCAAGCGCCGCAGATCCCGGTGCCGTCCTCAGAAATGCCGATCAGCGGCTGGTGGCGGCTGCAACCCGAGCAGGTCGCGGGCGCGTCCAGTACGGCCGTGTAACAGGTCAAGCAGACCGGTCCGATCGGCCAGTAGGTGTGAACGGGGCAGGACTGTCCGCAGCGGCAGCACTCCTGAGTTAGCCCCGGGCGGCAGCTTCGGCAGGCCCATGAGCCGCCAGTCCCACGCTGGCAGGGACGGACGTTTCCGCAGACAGAGCAGGTCTTGGTAGGGCCGTTGTAGCAGTCCTCGCAGATGTCCGGCCGTGATCCGCTGGCCCGGCGGGCGATGCGTTGCACTTGACCGCAGCGGCCGCACTCTCGGACGGGCCTCTGCTGTCGGTGGTGACAGGGAACGCAGAGCGGCCCGTTGGGGCCGTTCGACCCGGCCGGGCCAACGGATCCGCACCTCGTGCAGGTGCGCTGAGGGGCAATCCAACAGCTCGTGCATAGCGACGAGTTGTCCGGAAGCCGGGTGACAGGCATGCGGAACTGCCCGCAGCCAGCACATTCCTCGACGACATTCGGGTCGACGCGGTAGCAGGAGTAGCAGATGACCCCCTCGGCCCTGCGGGCGGCGAGCCGAGTGCCGATGCGGCCGCACCTGTCGCAGGTGCCCTTGCTACTGCGGGTAGCGCAGTTGACGCAGAGGCGTCCCCGTGGGCCGCGTCGTGGGAGGTCCACGTCGGATCGGCCGCAGTCGGTGCAGGACGGGCGGATCACGGCGGTGTGTCCGGCCGCGTGGAGAATTTTGGCGAGGCGCACGATCACGGGCGGGCAATGGGCCTCCCCGGAGATCAAGGCATCTGGGTGGTTTGCTAGGTGCTGGTCGAGGTCACGGAGCGAGATGCCCCGGGCGGCCCCTGCTTCGGTGACAGCCTGGAGGGCTTCCGCCTGGTGGAGTTCGGCCAGCGAAGCGGTCAGGGCAGTGATCACGCGATCCAAGGCGGCCTGCCGCAATTCAGCTCGCTCACGGTCTC
This sequence comes from Streptomyces sp. NPDC057136, assembly GCF_042670885.1. Lineage (NCBI taxonomy): Bacteria > Bacillati > Actinomycetota > Actinomycetes > Kitasatosporales > Streptomycetaceae > Streptomyces > Streptomyces sp. NPDC057136. The sequence continues at coordinate 16,764 of NZ_JBHUUV010000045.1, read as the reverse complement.
GGGTGCCAGTCATAGTCCCTCGGGGCGGCGGATAGTGGTCCGGCGGGCAGCCGGCAGCGGTCGGACCGGCGCATCATCCGCAGTTTTGCGGATCTCCTCGTTCACGACCTGGACCTCGATGAGGTCGCCGGGCTGGCAGTCGAGAATGTCGCAAAGCGCTGCGAGGGTGTCCATCGACAGCCGCTGCGGAGGCTGGGTGACCAGGCGGAAGACCTGTTCGCGGGAGAGAGTGATGCCTCGTTCAGCAAGCGGTCCCACCAAGTCGGTGGTCTGGAACATCTGCCGTGTTGCCATGATCTGCCGCAGGTGCCAGTGGTAGCCCATCTTCTTGATCACGTCTTATCGCCCTCCCAGAGATCGCCGTGGCGTTGCTTCAGCACCCGTTGGAGCAGCCGGTTGCGGTACTCGTCCGAGACACCGGTGTAGATCGCGGTTGTGCTGGCGTAGGCGTGGCCGACCTGGTCCTGAACGAACCGCTCGGGGTAGCCGAACTCGACGAGATGCGTAACGTAGCTGTGGCGGAGCCCGTGCAAGTCGATACCTTCGGGCAGGTCCGCGGCTTTGCGAACGGCCTCGAAGGCTTCGTCCAAGCGTCGGGCGGACATCCGGCCGCGGCGTTTGGTGATCCAGAGGGCGGGGTGCTTCCCCGGGGAGAAGGCCGGGCGGACTTCTTCTAGGTACTGGTCGAGGAGGTCGACGCTCCAGTCCAGTTCGGGGACGGTAAGGACGGTGCGACGCTTGGGCGGGCCGCCCTTGGAGGACTTTCCGTAGCGTACGAACAAGCCGCCGAACCGGCCGTACTGCGGCATCTTCGGATTCCGCCGCAGGTCCGCCAGGTCCAGGCCGCAGGCTTCCTGGCGGCGGAGCCCGTAGGCGTAGACGGTCTTGAGGAGGATCGCGTCCCGAAGAGCGGCAAGCGAGCCTTTGCGGCGCCGGGCCCGGATCTCGTCAACCCGTGCGTCCGCGGCGTCGAACAGGACCTGGACCTCGTCATAGGTCAGCGGGCGCCGACCGGCGTCGCCCTCGTATTCGCTGCTGTGGGTGACCGTGTTCCACTCGTGCAGGATCTGCACGGGCGCCTGGCCGAAGCGTTCCAGGCAGCGCACGGGCCAGCCGTAGCGAGCGTCGGTGACGTACTCGCAGAACATCCGGAGAGCGTTCTGATAGTTCCGCCCGGTGGACACGGCGAACTTCTTCCGCCGCGACCTTAGGTGGTCGATGAACGCCTCGACTTCCGCGGGCTCCCACTGCCAGGGGTACTGATTTGTGAACTCCGCGAACCGCCGCACCACCGACAGACGCGGCTTGATCGTCCCGTCCTCGTCCAGGAAACGGGTCCTCTGTTGTCGGGCCCAGCCGTCCAGCATCGCCTCGAAAACCGCCGGCTCCGGTTCCAGATGCACGACGCCGTCGGCCAGCACCAAGTGCGCGGCACCCGGCAAATCCACCCCTCGACTCACGTTGCATTCAACGCAACATCGTTGAATCGGTTACGGCGGCGGGCCTGACCAGCAGAAACGGGGCTGGCCGCCCCGGGTGTAGGCCCGGGGCGGCCAGGTATCACTTCTTCTTGGTCTTGCCGGACTTCGTCTGCGACAAGGCGCTGGCCGCCACAGACTTCTGCGCCGGTGTCGACTTCGGGCTGTTCAGCTGCTTGCTGGCCTTCGCGGCGACCTTCTTGCTGGTCTGACGCTTGTTCGTCATGTTCATCACTCCCTTCCTGGTTGCTTTTGCATCGCAGACCAGGAACGTGATGTCATGCAGGTTCCTACACCGCACAGGACACAACGTTCCTGATTGCAACGAACGCCCGGCCCCCTACAGGGCTGGGCGTTCGTCATTCCAGGGGCTTGCACCCCCGGAACGATCTCTCCTCGCGCCGTCGGCGCGACACGCGCTCTCCTAAAGCAGTCGTGGTGTACCGACCGCAGAGAGGGAGGGGCGTCAGCCCAGGGCTGACGCCCCTCCCTCACAGAAATCACGCTTCGAGTTCAGCTACGTCGGATGTTGCATCCGACGCAATTCCGCCCGGTATCAGCTGCAGCCGCTGGTCGAGCCGCAGCCCTCGCAGATGTAGCAGGAACCGGCGCGCTGCATCTTCGTACCGCAGGAGAAGCAGAGCGGCGCGTCCGCACTGATACCGAGCTGCATCTCGACCAGCTCGGCCGAGGTGTGCGCCGTCTTCGGAGCCGGCTTCTCAGCCGCCTCCTGCGGGGCCACGACCGCCTTCAGGGGCTCCACCTGAAGCGGAGCGGACTGGGCGAGGCTCTCGGTGTCCAGGTCCTCGTCCTCGAACGACGGCTCGTACGAACCGGTGTCGAGGTGACGCTGACGCTCCTCGGCCGAGTGGATACCGAGCGCGGAACGCGTCTCGAACGGCAGGAAGTCCAGCGCCAGGCGGCGGAAGATGTAGTCGACGATCGACTGCGCCATCCGCACGTCCGGGTCGTCCGTCATACCGGCCGGCTCGAAGCGCATGTTGGTGAACTTCGAGACGTACGTCTCCAGCGGCACGCCGTACTGGAGACCGACGGAGACCGCGATCGAGAAGGCGTCCATCATGCCCGCGAGGGTCGAACCCTGCTTGGACATCTTCAGGAAGACCTCACCGAGACCGTCGTCCGGGTAGGAGTTGGCGGTCATGTAACCCTCGGCGCCACCGACCGTGAAGGAGGTGGTGATGCCGGGACGGCCCTTGGGCAGACGCTTGCGGACCGGGCGGTACTCGACGACCTTCTCCACCGCGGTGCGGATGGTGTCCTCGGCCTTCGCGGTCACCTCGGTCTTCTTCTCCTCCCACTTCTTCGTGGAGAGGGGCTGGCCGACCTTGCAGTTGTCGCGGTAGATCGCAAGCGCCTTGACGCCCATCTTCCACGCCTCGAAGTAGACCTCTTCGACGTCCTCGACGGTGGCCGTCTCCGGCAGGTTCACCGTCTTGGAGAGCGCGCCGGAGATCCACGGCTGGATGGCCGCCATCATCCGGACGTGGCCCATCGCGGAGATGGAACGCTCGCCCATCGCGCAGTCGAAGACCTCGTAGTGCTCCTGCTTCAGGCCCGGGGCGTCGATCACGTTGCCGTTCTCGGCAATGTGGGCGACGACCGCCTCGATCTGCTCCGGCTGGTAGCCGAGGCGACGGAGCGCCTGCGGGACCGTGCCGTTGACGATCTGCATCGAGCCGCCGCCGACCAGCTTTTTGAACTTGACCAGGGCGAGGTCGGGCTCGAGGCCGGTGGTGTCGCAGGACATCGCGAGACCGATGGTGCCGGTGGGGGCGATGACCGACGCCTGCGCGTTACGGAAACCGTTCTTCGCGCCGAGCCGGATCACGTCCTGCCACGCCTCCGTGGCGGCGGCCCAGATCGGCGAGTCCAGGTCGTCCACGTGCACGGCGACGGCGTTGGCGTCGGAGTGCTGCTTCATGACGCGCTGGTGCGGCTCCGCGTTACGGGCGTAGCCGTCGTACGCGCCGACTACCGCGGCGAGCTCGGCGGAGCGCTTGTACGAGGTGCCGGTCATCAGCGACGTGATGGCGCCGGCGAGCGCGCGGCCGCCGTCACTGTCGTAGGCGTGGCCGGTCGCCATCAGCAGGGCGCCGAGGTTGGCGTAACCGATGCCCAGCTGACGGTAGGCGCGGGTGTTCTCGCCGATCTTCTGCGTCGGGAAGTCCGCGAAGCAGATCGAGATGTCCATCGCGGTGATGACCAGCTCGACGACCTTGGAGAAGCGCTCGGACTCGAAGGACTGGTGGCCCTCGCCGTCGTCCTTGAGGAACTTCATCAGGTTCAGCGAGGCCAGGTTGCACGAGGTGTTGTCCAGGTGCATGTACTCACTGCAGGGGTTCGAGCCGTTGATCCGGCCGGACTCCGGGCAGGTGTGCCAGTGGTTGATGGTGTCGTCGTACTGAATGCCGGGGTCGGCACAGGCCCAGGCCGCTTCGGCCATCTTGCGGAAGAGGGACTTGGCCTCGACCTCTTCGATGACGTCACCGGTCATCCGGGCGCGCAGACCGAACTTCCCGCCGGACTCCACGGCCTTCATGAACTCGTCGTTCACGCGGACCGAGTTGTTGGCGTTCTGGTACTGGACGGACGTGATGTCGTCGCCGCCCAGGTCCATGTCGAAGCCCGCGTCGCGCAGGGCGCGGATCTTCTCCTCCTCCTTGACCTTGGTCTCGATGAAGTTCTCGATGTCGGGGTGGTCGACGTCGAGAATGACCATCTTGGCCGCTCGGCGGGTGGCCCCACCGGACTTGATCGTTCCGGCGGACGCGTCGGCGCCGCGCATGAAGGAGACCGGGCCGGAGGCGTTGCCGCCGGAGGAGAGCAGCTCCTTGGAGGAGCGGATACGGGAGAGGTTCAGGCCGGCACCGGAGCCGCCCTTGAAGATCATGCCCTCTTCCTTGTACCAGTCGAGGATCGACTCCATGGAGTCGTCGACGGCCAGGATGAAGCAGGCGGAGACCTGCTGCGGCTGAGGCGTTCCGACGTTGAACCAGACCGGCGAGTTGAAGCTGAAGATCTGGTGCAGGAGGGCATACGCCAGCTCGTGCTCGAAGATCTCGGCGTCAGCGGGAGAGGTGAAGTAGTTGTAGTCCTCACCGGCCTTTCGGTACGTCTTCACGATCCGGTCGATGAGCTGTCGCAGACCGGTCTCGCGCTGCGGGGTGCCGACGGCCCCCCGGAAGTACTTGCTGGTGACGATGTTGACCGCGTTCACTGACCAGAAGTCGGGGAACTCGACGCCACGCTGCTCGAAGTTGATCGAGCCGTCGCGCCAATTGGTCATGACGACGTCACGGCGCTCCCACTTCACCTCGTCGTACGGATGCACGCCGGGGGTGGTGTGAATACGCTCGATACGCAGACCCTGCCGATTCGCAGTCGACTTGGTGCCCTTGGTGCGGGAACCTCGTGCCGGGCCGCTCGCCGTCTCTGTCATGCCGCCTCCCATATGTGGGCAAAAACGCCCTGAAGTACCCAGTTCTTCCCAGGGCACAGTGTGTGTCTGATGCTCCGGACGCCGCTCGCAGCGCCGGGAACAGGTCTTGGTGCCGCCCTGCCGCCGACCGGCAGACCTCCGCCGGCCGACGGGTGCCGATCAGTCGGCGGCGATGGCGGGCACGGGGACCTCAAGGGTCTCGCCGCTCCCGCGTTCTTTCGCGGGAGGCCGCTGTTCGCGTAGTTCCACGATGGCGGCCTCGAAGTCTTCGAGTGAATTGAACGCCCGGTACACGGACGCGAACCGCAGGTACGCGACGAGGTCGAGTTCCTGCAGGGGGCCGAGTATGGCCAGACCCACGTCGTGGGTGGTCAGCTCGGCGCTGCCGGTGGCGCGCACCGCCTCTTCGACCCGCTGGCCGAGCTTGGCGAGTGCGTCCTCGGTGACGGGCCGCCCTTGGCAGGCCTTACGGACACCGGAAATGACCTTGGTACGGCTGAAGGGTTCCGTCACACCGCTGCGCTTGACCACCATCAGCGAACAGGTCTCCACCGTCGTGAAACGGCGGGAGCAGTCGGGGCACTGGCGGCGCCGTCGGATCGACGTGCCGTCGTCGGTGGTGCGACTGTCGACGACCCTGCTGTCGGGGTGCCTGCAGAAGGGGCAGTGCATGGCTCCCAACCCTCCTTCACAGCACGACTGAATAGCCCCTCCAGGTCCGTCACGGACCCTTCGAAGCAGGCTCAAGCATAGGCGATCGCCGCTCCGTGATGGACCAGGGACCACAACTTCTGGGCGACTGAGACAATCCAACCACTAGATCTAGGGTTTCGCCGCACTTTCGGCCCTAACGCGTGTCGCGCTTCCGGACCGCCGCGGCGGCACACAGCCAGGCATGAGGGTACGTGAAACGCGCGGCTCACCCGATGGCGGGGCACCGGGTGGCAGACTGGCGCCGCGCCCCCTGGAAAGGGCCCCCGCACGCATGCCGGGGAACCGCGGACGCTACCGTAATGGTCCGAATTGCCGGTCGCCCCGAAGGGGGCCCATACACCCCGCCATAAGCCCTCGGCGGTCCTTTATTTGTTTTTCACTCGAACGTGTGTTTGGCGCAACCTTTCGAAAGCTACTACCGTTGTCCAACTAGGGAGAACATTCGAGAGGGGCCGACGTGACCACCACCGCAGACAGTGCCGCCATCACTGCCCAGGACCACCGCTCCCAGAGCCGACTTGAGCCGGTGCATGCAATGAATGACTCAGTCATGAACACGGAGGGGCAGGAGCCCGCGCGTCCCGCGCGCTCACTGCCCGGCCGCCCACCAGGAATCCGGGCGGACAGCTCCGGGCTCACGGACCGGCAGCGGCGGGTGATCGAGGTCATTCGTGATTCGGTTCAGCGCCGAGGGTACCCGCCCTCGATGCGGGAGATCGGCCAGGCGGTGGGGCTGTCCAGCACGTCGTCCGTCGCTCATCAGCTGATGGCTCTGGAACGCAAGGGTTTCCTGCGTCGCGACCCCCACCGCCCTCGTGCGTATGAGGTCCGGGGCTCGGACCAGCCCAGCACCCAGCCGACCGACACGACGGGCAAGCCCGCCGCTTCGTACGTTCCGCTGGTCGGCCGGATCGCGGCCGGTGGCCCGATTCTCGCCGAGGAATCGGTCGAGGACGTTTTCCCGCTTCCCCGCCAGCTCGTGGGCGACGGAGAGCTGTTCGTCCTCAAGGTCGTCGGCGACTCGATGATCGAAGCCGCGATCTGTGACGGCGACTGGGTCACGGTCCGGCGCCAGCCGGTCGCGGAGAACGGGGACATCGTGGCGGCCATGCTGGACGGCGAGGCCACGGTCAAGCGGTTCAAGCGCGAGGACGGCCACGTGTGGCTTCTCCCGCACAACTCCGCCTACCAGCCGATCCCCGGCGACGAGGCCACCATCCTCGGCAAGGTGGTGGCGGTGCTGCGGCGGGTCTGAAACCCGCCGATTCCGACCGGTGCCCCGGGATGCACTGCGCCGATCCCGGGGCCCTGCCATGTCTGCCGGACCGGGAGACGCTTCTCCCGGTCCCCGCCTACCGCCCGTCGGCCTTGGCCGCCGCATCGATGGCCGTGAGTGAGCGCCGCACCTGACTGCGATCCGTGGTGTACCAGAAATCGGGCAGGGAAGCGCGCAGGTAGCTTCCGTACCGCGCGTTGGCGAGCCGGGGGTCGAGCACGGCGACCACCCCCTTGTCGCCCGTGGCCCGTACGAGCCGGCCGGCGCCCTGAGCCATCAGCAATGCGGCATGCGTGGCCGCGACGGCCATGAACCCGTTGCCACCTGCCTCTTCGACCGCCTTCTGGCGAGCGCTCATCAGCGGGTCGTCGGGACGCGGGAACGGAATCCGGTCCATGATCACGAGCTGGCAGCTCGCTCCGGGAACGTCGACGCCCTGCCAGAGCGAGAGCGTGCCGAAGAGGCAGGTCTCCGGGTCGGCGGCGAAGTTCTTGATCAACTCACCGAGCGTCTCCTCGCCCTGCAGGAGGATCGGCTTGCCGAGCCGGCCCCGCAGCTCCTCGGCCGCCGCCTGGGCCGCCCGCATGGAGGAGAACAGCCCCAGGGTCCGGCCGCCTGCCGCCTCGATCAGCTCGGCGAGCTCGTCCAGCATGTCGGTGCGAGAGCTCTCCCGCCCCGGCGTGGCCAGATGGCGGGCGACATAGAGGATGCCCTGCTTCGGATAATCGAAGGGGGAGCCGACGTCGAGGCCCTTCCACTGCGGGATGTCATCACCCGCAGTGCCTTCCGGGGCAAGCCCGAGAGATGCTCCGACCCCGTTGAAATCCCCGCCGAGTTTCAGCGTCGCCGAGGTCAGGACAACGGAACGGTCCGCGAAGAGCTTCTCGCGGAGGAGACCAGAGACGGAGAGCGGGGCGACCCGCACAGAGGCACCGAAACGGTCGTGCCGCTCGTACCAGACGACGTCGTATTCGGAGCCCTGGGTGATGCGCTCGGCCACACCGTGAATGGTCTCGACCGACGCCATGGCCTGCTTACGGACCGCGTCCTCGTCCTGGACGGACTTGTCCCGCGTGGAACCCAGCGCGGAGATCACCGTACGCGCGGCGTCCCGCAGCGCCATCAGCGCGTAGCCCAGGTCCTCGGGCACCTCTTCCAGGCGCCCCGGAAGCGCCAGCTCCATGACCCTCTCGAAGCCCTCGGACGCGGTCAGCAGCGCGTCGGCCGCCTTCTCGTTGACCAGCTTGGCCGCGCGGCGCACCGCACGGTTCACCTGGCCCGGAGTGAGCTCCCCCGTGGCCACACCCGTCACCCGGGAAACGAGCTCATGGGCCTCGTCGACAATCAGCACCTCGTGCGACGGGAGCACCGGGGCGCCTTCGATGGCGTCGATGGCGAGCAGGGCGTGGTTGGTGACGACCACGTCGGCGAGCTTGGCCCGCTCACGGGCCATTTCGGCGAAGCATTCGGCACCGTACGCACACTTCGAAGCCCCGAGGCACTCACGGGAGGAGACGGAGATCTGTGCCCACGCCCGGTCCGAAACGCCGGGGGTCAGGTCGTCCCGGTCCCCGGTCTCCGTTTCGTCCGCCCAGTCCCGCATACGCAGCAGGTCCTGCCCCAGCTTGCTGGAGGGCGCTGCCGCCTCGAACTGGTCGAAGAGCCCGTCCTCCTCTTCCTGCGGTACTCCCTCGTGGAGCCGGTGCAGACAGAGGTAGTTCGACCGGCCCTTGAGCATCGCGTACTGGGGCCGGCGGCGCAGTATCGGATGCAGTGCGTCGACCGTACGCGGAAGGTCTCGCTCCACGAGCTGCCGCTGGAGCGCGAGGGTCGCCGTGGCCACCACGACGCGCTCCCCGTGCGCCAGCGCGGGCACCAGATAGCCGAGGGACTTGCCCGTGCCGGTACCGGCCTGGACCAGCAGATGGGAATGGTCGTCGACAGCCTCGGCAACGGCCTCGGCCATGCTGACCTGGCCAGGCCGTTCCGTACCGCCGACGGCGGTGACGGCGGCGTGGAGGAGTTCGGTGAGGGATGGCTTCGTCATAGCCCGACCAGCCTACGGCGCGCCACTGACAACGGCGGTCACTCCCGGACTCGGGCGATGAGGTGGAGAGGGTTGGGGACGGTGCCGTGGACAGCGGCGTGCGGGCGCTGCGGCCGGTCCCGGTAGCCGTCCAGATGCAGACGGTTTCGGTTGAGGCAGAGGCGCTCGATACGGGGGGTCAGCATGTCGAACATCTCGAACCGGTCCTTGAGCTCGGGGAACCTGGCGTGATGCCGGAGGATTTCCGCCCGGACAAGTAACCAGAATTCACCCTCCGGCACTCCCAGCTGTTCCTCGCACAGAGGAGAGAGATAGCGGAAGACACCGACGAACAAACCGGAGTGGATGAACTGGGTGAGAAAGGAGGGGTTCTCCCTCAGCAGGATGCGGCGCACGTCCTCCGGCATGCTGTCGTGTTCGGGCAGGGGCTGGGCGCTGATGTTCACATCGTCGACGAAATCCTTGATCGCGAGGCGTACCGGGACGTCCTGGTCGTCGAAGACGACGATGGCGTTCTCGCCGTGCGGGGAGAAAACCGTGCCGTAGCGGTAGAGGAAGTGCAGAAGCGGAGGGAGCAGGGCCGCGAAGAGGCGCGTCAGCCACGCGGTGGGGGTGAGTCCTGACCGGGTGACCAGCTCCGCCACGAACGCACGGCCCTGCGGGTCGGTGTGCAGCAGGGAGGCCAGCGTGCGGGCCTGCTCACCGGGTGCGAGCCGGGGATGCAGGGGTTCCCGCCAGATTGCGCCGAGTATCTCCTTGAACTGGTAGGGCGTCTCCGGGAGACGGTCGTAGAGCGGGTGCTCGACGGCGACGGAGGCGACCTCGCCGAGGAGGATCACGCCGCAGGTGTCCCGGAGGAACGGGTCGGACTCGCACCGTCCCTGGACCCAGGCGGTGACGGCCGGGGCCGCGAGCGTGCGCTCGGTGGGGAGACCGCGCCAGACGAGGGTGTTGAGGATGGACAGCGGCAGTTTGACCGTGTGCCGGTCCTTCCGTGCCACGTTGGTGAACGTACGGATGGACTGCTGCGGCAGCCGGAGATCGTCGTCGGTGTGCAGCGGCACGATGTTGCCGTCCGCGATCGCTGGGGCGAAGTGCGGCACGATCCACTCGTCCCACTGCCAGGGGTGTACCGGAAGGAACAGGTACTCCTGGGGGTCGAGACCTCGGGCGCGCAGAGTGGCGTCGAAGGACGCCCGGACGGACTGGTCCAGTTCCTGGGCGTAGAGGTGCTCGGGGGTGGCGAGACGGGGGACGCCGCGGTAGCCGGCGATGCGGGACCTGACGGCGATCCAGGGCAGCCGGACCGCCTGGCGGGCTTCGGGCGCGAAGCGGGCCCCGTCCTCGGCGGAGAATCCGAGACGTCCCTTGTTGGCGACGAGCCAGGGGTGGCCGGTCTGATGGCCTTCGAGCTCGGCGTAGTCGAGCTCCGCCAGACGAGCCGTGCTGACGGCGGTGTGATCGAGTCGGGCATCGGCGGTGAGCGTGGCGGTGAGCTCGCGGATGAGGTGGCCCAGCGTGGCGCCGTCGATTCCCAGGAGGCGGTGGGCGCGGGCGAGGAACTGCAGCGGGTCGCGGAAGGGCCTCGGCACGGCGCGAGGATCGTCGGAGGGCTCGGCCGGGGTTCCGGTGTCGCCTTCGGCGCGGTGTGCGGCTTTGATTTCGGCGATCGAGGCGGCGTCGACGCGCCAACTGCCGTAGACGCCGCGCCGGGCCCGGAAGCGCAGGGTCGCGCCGTCGTCGAGCGGGAGGGAGTAGGTGTCGCCCGCCTCGCCCAGCGCGGTCGGCTCGATGACCTCCTCGTAGGCGAACTCGCCGAGCATTTTCGCGAGCAGCCTGGCCGCGGCACGGTCCCAGCCCGCCCGGTTCAGTTCCGGAGTGCTGTGCGGCGCGTGGGGCTCCGCCGAATCATTGCTCGCAGGATATTTCGGCACAGGGACTCCTCCGGGTGGAACCGATGGGGTTCGAGCGGTGTATGTAAGTCAGCGAGCTGTTCACAGCTGGGCACGATGGACTCGGTCGCGAACCATCAAAGCGGCTCGTTTGTCGGGCAGTTCGACCTCCGCCGAGAAGCGGAAGCCGGCGCTCAGGAAGGCTGAGACGGAGGGGGTGTTACGCATGTCTGGTTCGGCCACTACGCGTGCGCACAGGGGAAGATTGTCGAGTACGAGGTCGGAGACGGCACGCAGCAGTGCGGTGCCCACGCCTCGGCCACGGTTGGTCACGCCACCGATCAGCAGGTGGATACCGGTGTCATGGGGCCTGGCCGGGTAGTGGCGCGCCAGCGGGTCCAGATCCGCCCGGTAGATCTCCCAGTAGCTCATGGGCATGCCCCCGAGGGCGCCGAGACAGGGCACACTCCGTCCGTCTCCTTCCAGCTGCGGTCGGAGGTGCTCGGCGGTGACGGTTTCGGCTCCGGCGAGCTCCCAGAACGCGGCGACCGCGGGGTCGTTCATCCAGCGGCTGATCAGCGCGAGGTCACGCTCCAGTCGTACCGGGACGAGCTGGAAGACACCGGCAGAGGTGGTGACGGGGCGCCAGGCCGCGGGGTCGCCGAGCAGATCGGAGGCGGTCGGCCGGGTGGCGGGCGCTGCTGTGTCGTCACCGAACAGAGCGAGGAGTTCCTCGGAGAGCCGCAGGTCCAGGGTGTCGTCGGCGCCCGTGGCGAGCTTGGGGGCGGCGTCGGTTCCGGTGTCCGTGTGCGCATCGGCCGGAGGCACGTGACGCTCTCCTCTCATGAGTTCAGGTGGCCATGGTGTTCAGGATCTTTCAGGGGCGAAGGGGGTTGGCGATGGTGACGTAGACGGACTGGGTGTCGACCGGGCCCACGAGCTCGTCGAGGCCGTGCAGCCGGGTCAGCAGGTTGGCCTTGCAGCGCAGTTGCGGCGTCTCCAGCAGGTAGGCGGGCAGAGGGGAGCCGAGTCCTGAGACTCCGTCGAGGAAGCGGCGGAATGCGGCGAGGAGCACCTGCTCTTCCGCGAGACGCTGGGCGCCGAACGCTCCGATGAGGCCGAGGACGTTGTTGATACCGAGGTAGTAGGCGAAACGTTCGTCAGTGACGGGGTCCGGGACGAAGGTGTCGCTGAGTGCGCCGATCCCGGGAAGCCTGTGCTCGAGTGCGGCGCGGTGGGATTCACGGAAGTAGTAGCCCTGGTTGTCCCGGTAACGGCCGCCGATGGGCCAGCCATCGGGGTCGAGCAGCACCAGCGTGTTCTGCTGATGGGCTTCGAGGGCGACTCCCGCCGTGGCATCGAGCCACAGGACGGGCCGTACGACTCGGTCGAGGTAACGCAGGAACCACTCGGCGGAGACGGCTCCCCTGGTCCGGCCGGTACGTGAGGCCAGCCGGGAGACGCATTCGGCCAGGCGCGAGTGCATGCCCGTGCGGTCCGGCCAGGGGCGCGGGGCCGTGAGCCCAGCGATGCACACGGCGTCGTCCCCGGGACCGAAGGGATTGTGCCGGAGCATGACGTCGAGTCCGGCGACGGGCTCGCCGTCCAGGGTGTCGACGGCCAGCCAGGCGGGGTCCCGGACGATATCGAATCCGGGATGCACCGTGTGCCACTGCTCGGCGAGGCCGCTGCGCAGCAGGCGGTGGACCTCTGCCCCCCGGTGGAGTTCCTTGCGGAGGTTCTCACGGCGGGAGTTGGTGATGCGTACACCCAGGGACAGTTTCAGCATGAGTTCGGCGCCGGGCTGGTGCACGGTGCGGACGGAGGACGTGGGGTGCCAGTGCCTACCGTGTGCGCCGAGGTCATGGAGGAGACCCGCGTCGAACAGTGCGCCGACTTCCGGGCGGTGCATCAGCTCGCCGGCCTGCCAGGGATGGAGCGGGAGGGCGGTGGTGTGGTCGGGGAGGCGCAGGCCGTCGGCGTGCGGTGCGACGAGATCCTCGGCGGACACCGGGCGGCCCCCCTGCGTCCAGGCCGATTCGGTGGCCAGCACGGACCGGTCGACAGCCATCCAGTGGAGGGGGAAGGAGCCGTGCAACTCGGGTGAGTAGAGACGGGATTCGGCCTCGGAGAGACCTTCGCGGCTTTTGGGAGTGGGGTGCAGGGGGTGACCGAGGAGGAGCGACTGCTCGGCGGTGAGAAACAGGTCGGCGTCGGCCGGCTCGGCGGGTGTGCGTCGCCGTTCCTCGATGAACGCAGCCGTATGGCGTACCGAATCGGCCACCCTGGCCACCAGGTCGGAGCCGACGTTCCGGTCGGCCTCACGGCCCAGAAGGGCTGCGAGGGTGACGGCATCGACGGGCGGGGCGGATTCGGGCGCGGTTTCCAGCATGGGCGCGCCGAAGCGGTGCCAGCCGGTGGCGGACCAGTAGAGGACCGGGACGAGCAGGGCGGTGCCGCTGGCGGGGAGCGGGATGCCCAGGGTGCTGCGGTCCGGGCGGCGGAGGTCGTTCTCCCGGGCCCAGCAGCGCAGGAGGTTCTCGGTGCCCGCCGCGTCCGCCGCCCTGAGCGGGTCCGGGTGGTCGAGGAGATCCGGCTGTGCCGCGCCGGTGGGTGCGCTCGTGGGGGTACGCCGGTCTCCGCGGGGCGCGGTCTTCTGACGAGGCACGGTCGTCGCCTCGACTGCCTCAGGACAGTCCGGTCCGTCCTGCCCGGGGTAAGGGCTGGTGAGAGGGCCGTCGGCCTCGGGCGCGGGGGTGGGGTTCACGGCGGTCTTCCTTACGAGGTGTCCGGGATCAGCGGTGCGGCCCGGCAGTGGCCCGACGGTGCGGCGAGCGTTCTGCGACTGCCAGTGCGTCGGCGAGGCGGTCGACGACCGCTGTTGCCTGTTCGTCGGTGAGAGTCAGGGGAGGGAGCAGACGTACGACGGCGGAGTGGCGTCCGCCGAGTTCGACGATGAGGCCGCGGCTCAGGCATTCCTGCTGGACGGCGGCGGCGAGGATCGGGTCGGGTGGTGGGGCGGTGGGGCGCTCGGACCGGCCGGTGGGGACGGCGGCCTCGGGGTCGACCAGCTCCATCCCGATCATCAGGCCGCGGCCCCGGACGTCCCCGATGCTCGGATGGTCCGCGCTCAGCGCCTGGAGGCTGGCGAGCATCCGGGCCCCCAGCGTTGCGGCGCGTTCGGCGAGCCGGTTCTCGCGCACGTACTTGAGAGTGGCCGCACCGGCGGCCATGGCCAGTTGGTTGCCACGGAAGGTGCCGGCGTGCGCGCCGGGCTGCCAGAGGTCCAGTTCGGACCGGTAGACGATCACCGCGAGAGGAAGGGAGCCACCGATGGCTTTGGAGAGCACCATCACATCGGGCACGATGCCGCTGTGTTCGACCGCCCAGAAGGCACCGGTCCTACCGACGCCGGTCTGCACTTCGTCGGCGATCAACGGAATGGCGCGCGCCGCGGTGATCTCACGCATACGCCGCAGCCAGCCGTCGGGCGCGGGATTCACTCCGCCCTCGCCCTGGACCGGTTCCACGATCATCCCGGCGGGAGCGGGCACCCCTGACTTCGGGTCGTCGAGGAGGTGCTCCGTCCAGTGGGCGGCGATGTCGGCGCCGCGCTCCCCACCCACGCCGAACGGGCAGCGGTACTCCTGCGGAAAGGGCAGCCGCGTCACCTGTACGTCCGGGGCGCCGCCCGATGCAGCCAGCGCTCCGGCCGTCATCCCGTGGTAGGCGCCGGTGAAGGCCAGGAGTCCGGTGCGGCCGGTCGCGGCGCGGACCAGCTTGAACGCGGCCTCGACGGCGTCCGTTCCGGCGGGCCCGCAGAACTGGATCCGGGCGTTGTCCGCGAACTGCCGTGGCAGGGTCGCGAACAGCTCGGTCGTGAAGGCGTCCTTCACCGGGGTGGCGAGGTCGAGCACATGCAGAGGTGCGCCCGAGTCGATGACTTTCCTGATCGCCTCGAGCACCACCGGGTGGTTGTGGCCGAGCGCCAGGGTGCCCGCCCCGGACAGACAGTCGAGATAGCGCCGCCCGTCCGCTCCTTCGATGGTCAGCCCCCGGGCGCGTACGGGCACGATCGGCAGGGACCGCGCGTAAGTACGGGCCGCCGATTCACGCTGTGCCTGGCGTCGCAGAATTCCCTCGTGGGCAGGGGACGATGCCACCGGAGCTGGTTCGGTCACGGCCACGGCTGTTGATCCTCCTGCTGTAACAGTTGCGTTGCACGTCAGTACGTTGCCCCCGGGGAAGGGCTGTGACGGTGAACGCTGCCCGGGTGTCCCCCGTACGTACCAACGACGCCGATCGCGGAGGATCACGGGTAAATCGGAAGATCCTTGCGGAGGCGGAACCGTGGCCCTGCCGAGCACCGTCCCCATCGGCACCGGCATAGTGGGGCGCGCACTCGGGGCCGGGGCAGTCCTGTCGGTGTCCCGGGTGTGCGCAGCGCGCTCACACTCGCCGCAAATGCCTTACGGAAGTAACGAATGACGAAGTCCCAGGGGGACCACCACATGCGACCCATTCGCCCGACCGACGCCGCACGCCGTGGGAGGAGCGCACGTCGCAAGCTCTCCCCCGTGCTCGCCGCAGCATCTCTCGCGACCGTCCTGGCGCTCACCGCCACGGCCTGCGGCCCGAGTGAGGACGACGCGAGCGACCAGCCGAGCAGCTCCGCCAGCCAGTCCTCCGACGACAAGATCGTGATTCCGGACGATCTGAAGGACCGGCTCAAGGAGCACGGGATCGACCTCGACCAGTGGAAGAACGGCGAATGGAAGAACTGGGACAAGGACAAATGGCTGCGTGAGGCGAAGGACTACGTCAACCCGATCATCGAGGACCTCTGGGACCCGGACCGGATGCGGGATGCCGACAAGTCCCCGGAGAAGCCCGTCGACAACGACATCTCGGGCGACGACGGCGTGACGGACCCGACGCCGGCTCCGGTGTCGGCCGCCCCCGTGGCGACGCCGTATCACGACAACGCGCCGGAGTCCGGCAAGCTCCTCTTCGACGGGCCCGATGGTTCGATGGTCTGCTCCGCGACTGTCGTGAAGGACCCCGCGCACCCCGGCAAGTCCAACATGGTGTGGACCGCAGGACACTGCGTGCACGCGGGCAAGAAGGGCGGCTGGTACCGCAACATCGCCTTCGTCCCTGCGTACAACAACAGCGGCCTGCCGGTGACCGAGCTCGAGAACGCGTCCAAGGAGCAGATCGCTCCGTACGGCGTGTGGTGGGGCCAGTGGGCCCAGACCTCCGAGCAGTGGATCTCCCAGGGCGCCTCGGTCGGCGGCCAGGGTGCGCCGTACGACTTCGCGGTCCTGCACGTGACGCCGGAGAAGGGTGCGACGGGCAAGTCCCTGGAGGAGACGGTCGGTTCCGCGCTTCCGGTCGAGTTCAACGCCCCGGCCGTGCCCGAGATCGCCGAGATGACGGCCACCGGCTACCCGGCCGCCCCGCCGTTCGATGGCCAGAAGGCGCTCCAGTGCAAGGACAAGCCGGGTCGCCTCTCGGTCTTCGAGGCGGACCCGACGATGTACCGCATCGGGTGCACGATGACGGGCGGCTCCTCCGGCGGCGGCTGGGTCGCGGCGGGCCAGGACGGCAAGCCCGCACTGGTCTCCAACACCTCCATCGGTCCGGTGACGGCCGGCTGGCTGGCCGGTCCGCGTCTCGGCGCCGAGGCCAAGGGTGTCTTCGACTCGGTCAGCAAGAAGTTCGCCGGCCAGTAAGGCTCGGGTGACGGGCCGACGCCCGGTCACCGGAGCGCGGAGAGCTCATCAGCGGCCCCCGGTACGGCAGTTGCCGACCGGGGGCCGCTTCCCGTTCAGGGAGTCGCCGGAACCCGGCGGCGGCATACCGAAGGCCCGGTCCCTCTCGCGGAGAGGGAC
>NZ_JBHUUV010000044.1:0-50722 GCF_042670885.1 Streptomyces sp. NPDC057136 | reverse complement strand
TAACCCCTGTTTTCTGGGGGGTTGTTTTTTTTTATTACCCCACGGGCCTCCCCCCCCCCTATTAACATACCCCCCCGGCGGGGGCGCCTCAGGGCGCCGCGGCCGACTGTTTGCGCCGTATCGTGGGGTACGCCGCACCCGTATCCCACAGACGCAGAGAGGCGCCGAGCAATGGTGCAGATCAAGACCCCCGAGCAGATCGCGAAGATGCGCGAGGCGGGCCTGGTGGTCGCTGCCATTCACGCCGCCACCCGCGAGGCGGCCGTGCCCGGCGCCACCACCAAGGACCTGGACGAGGTCGCGCGCAAGGTGATCGCCGACCACGGTGCGAAGTCGAACTTCCTCGGGTACGGCGGATTCCCCGCGACCATCTGCACCTCGGTCAACGAGGTCGTCGTGCACGGCATCCCGGACGACAAGACGGTCCTCAAGGACGGCGACATCATCTCGATCGACGCCGGCGCGATCATCGACGGCTGGCACGGCGACGCCGCGTACACCGCGTTCGTCGGCACCGGTCACGCCCCGGAGCTCGTGGAGCTGTCCCGGGTGACCGAGGAGTCGATGTGGGCCGGGATCGCTGCGATGAAGGTGAACAACCGCCTCGTCGACATCTCCAAGGCGATCGAGTCCTACATCCGCCGCCAGCCCCGCCCGGCCACCGGTAAGTACGGGATCATCGAGGACTACGGCGGCCACGGCATCGGCACCGAGATGCACATGGACCCGCACCTGCTGAACTACGTCTCCCGCAAGCGCGGCAAGGGCATCAAGCTGGTCCCGGGCGTCTGCCTGGCCATCGAGCCGATGGTGTCCCTCGGTACGGCGCAGACGAAGGTCCTCGCCGACGAGTGGACGGTCCTGACGACCGACGGCACCTGGTCCTCGCACTGGGAGCACTCGATTGCTCTGACGGAGCAGGGGCCGCTGGTACTGACCGCTCCGGACTGTGGGCGGTCTCGGCTGGCCCCGTATGGGGTCGAGGTGGCGCCGGACCCTCTGGGCTGAGCCGGGAGCGGGGCGCATTCGGGGCTCCGCCCCGGGCCCCGCTCCTCAAACGCCGGAGGGGCTGGATGCGCCCCGTGGTTTGCCAAGTGCCGGACCGGCTGGTTTTTGGATCAGCTGTAGTGGGCAAACTTGACGGATTCGTCTTTTCGAGTCCGCTGACGTAGACTGACTCGTCGGCTCTCGTGCATCCGTGTGTCCGCATACGGAACCCGAAGTCGATCAAGGTAGCCGATTCGAAAGGCGAAGCGTGGCCAAGAAGCAAGGTGCCATCGAAATTGAGGGCACCGTGATCGAGTCTCTCCCGAACGCAATGTTCAGGGTGGAGCTCCAGAACGGTCACAAGGTCCTCGCGCACATCAGCGGCAAGATGCGGATGCACTACATCCGTATCCTCCCGGATGACCGGGTCGTGGTGGAGCTCTCTCCGTACGACCTGACGCGTGGCCGGATCGTCTACCGATACAAGTAGATCTTGCCCGCATCGCGCTTCGGCGCGGTGGTGGCACTGACCCGGAGAACCTGACATCCCATGAAGGTCAAGCCGAGCGTCAAGAAGATCTGCGACAAGTGCAAGGTGATCCGCCGTCACGGTCGGGTCATGGTCATCTGCGACAACCTGCGCCACAAGCAGCGCCAGGGCTGAAGCACGACCCCCTGCATCTCGCAGACTTCGCGCGACGCACGTAATTCGTACATACGCAGTGCCCGTCCAAGCTTCGGCTGACGACACCTCCGGCGGGGGCCGGGGACCCGGACGTACCACCTCAGTACTTCGTACGAGAGGTCGGCGGCCGGGAGTGACACTGTGGAAGACCCCCGACATAACAACTGGAGCCATTGAATGGCACGCGTTTCAGGTGTTGACATCCCGCGCGAAAAGCGCGTGGAGGTTGCCCTCACCTACGTCTTCGGCATCGGGCGTACCCGGTCCAAGGAGATCCTCGCCAGCGCCGGCGTGAACCCGAACACCCGCGTTCGTGACCTGGCCGAAGAGGACCTGGTCAAGATCCGCGAGTACGTGGACGCCAACCTGCGCACCGAGGGTGACCTTCGCCGCGAGATCCAGGGCGACATCCGCCGCAAGATCGAGATCGGCTGCTACCAGGGGATCCGTCACCGTCGCGGTCTGCCGGTCCACGGCCAGCGCACCAGCACCAACGCGCGTACCCGCAAGGGCCCGCGTCGCGCGATCGCCGGTAAGAAGAAGCCGGGCAAGAAGTAGTCCTCAGCGGACGCTATCCAGCGGTCTTCGCTGTAGGACCGATCACCTCCCCTCTCCATCTGGAGTAAAGACATGCCCCCCAAGGGTCGTCAGGGCGCAGCCAAGAAGGTGCGTCGCAAGGAAAAGAAGAACGTCGCTCATGGGCACGCGCACATCAAGAGCACGTTCAACAACACCATCGTCTCGATCACGGACCCCTCGGGCAACGTGATCTCCTGGGCCTCCGCCGGCCACGTCGGCTTCAAGGGCTCGCGCAAGTCCACCCCCTTCGCCGCGCAGATGGCCGCCGAGTCGGCCGCCCGCCGCGCGCAGGAGCACGGCATGCGCAAGGTTGACGTCTTCGTCAAGGGTCCGGGCTCCGGCCGCGAGACCGCGATCCGCTCCCTCCAGGCCACGGGCCTCGAGGTCGGTTCGATCCAGGACGTCACCCCGACGCCGCACAACGGCTGCCGCCCGCCGAAGCGTCGTCGCGTCTGACGCACGACGGCCGGTAACGGTTGTTGCGTTTCTTTCGGGTCCGGGCGGTATGTCTCTTCGGAGGCGTGCCGCCCGTACCCTTGTTCTATCTGTAGGGCATCAAATAGTGGGTGCCCACGACTGAAGGATTCTCCTCATGCTGATCGCTCAGCGTCCGTCGCTGACCGAAGAGGTCGTCGACGAGTTCCGCTCCCGGTTCGTGATCGAGCCGCTGGAGCCGGGCTTCGGTTACACCCTCGGCAACTCCCTGCGTCGGACCCTTCTCTCCTCGATCCCGGGTGCGGCTGTCACGTCCATCCGCATCGACGGTGTCCTGCACGAGTTCACCACCGTGCCGGGCGTCAAGGAAGACGTCACCGACCTCATCCTCAACATCAAGCAGCTCGTCGTCTCCTCGGAGCACGACGAGCCGGTCGTGATGTACCTGCGCAAGCAGGGTCCCGGCCTGGTCACCGCTGCTGACATCGCCCCGCCGGCCGGTGTCGAGGTCCACAACCCGGACCTCGTCCTGGCCACGCTGAACGGCAAGGGCAAGCTGGAGATGGAGCTGACCGTCGAGCGCGGTCGCGGCTACGTCTCCGCCGTCCAGAACAAGCAGGTGGGCCAGGAGATCGGCCGGATTCCGGTCGACTCCATCTACTCCCCGGTGCTCAAGGTCACGTACAAGGTCGAGGCGACCCGTGTCGAGCAGCGCACCGACTTCGACAAGCTGATCGTCGACGTCGAGACCAAGCAGGCCATGCGTCCCCGTGACGCCATGGCGTCGGCCGGTAAGACCCTGGTCGAGCTGTTCGGTCTGGCGCGCGAGCTCAACATCGACGCCGAGGGCATCGACATGGGCCCGTCGCCGACGGACGCCGCGCTCGCTGCCGATCTGGCGCTGCCGATCGAGGAGCTCGAGCTCACGGTCCGTTCGTACAACTGCCTCAAGCGCGAGGGCATCCACTCCGTGGGTGAGCTCGTGGCTCGTTCCGAGGCCGACCTGCTCGACATCCGCAACTTCGGTGCGAAGTCGATCGACGAGGTCAAGGCGAAGCTGGCCGGTATGGGCCTCGCGCTGAAGGACTCGCCTCCCGGCTTCGACCCGACCGCCGCGGCGGACGCGTTCGGTGCGGATGACGACGCGGATGCCGGTTTCGTGGAGACCGAGCAGTACTGAGTCGCCTCCGGCTGGGTGCCCGCGTTTCTGGGCGCCCCGTGCCGGGGTGAGGACTTTGTCCTCAATCGCCGGACAGGCTTGATTTTGGGCTGATGCCCGATGAAGGCCGCAGGCGAGCAAGAACTTCCGTGGGGCGGCCGCCTCGCGGGAACTGACACCGGTACCTGATACGGCCGGTGCAGCACACAAGGAGAGAAACCATGCCTCAGCCCGCCAAGGGCGCCCGTCTGGGCGGCAGCGCTGCGCACGAGAAGCTTCTTCTCATCAACCTTGCGAAGTCGCTGTTCGAGCACGGCCGCATCACGACGACCGAGGCCAAGGCTCGCCGCCTGCGCCCCGTCGCCGAGCGTTTCATCACCAAGGCGAAGAAGGGCGACATCCACAACCGTCGCCTGGTGCTGCAGTCGATCACGGACAAGGGCATCGTGCACACGCTCTTCACCGAGATCGCCCCGCGGTACGAGAACCGCCCCGGTGGTTACACGCGTATCACCAAGATCGGCAACCGTCGTGGCGACAACGCCCCGATGGCGGTCATCGAGCTGGTCGAGGCGCTGACCGTGGCTCAGCAGGCCACCGGTGAGGCCGAGGCCGCGACGAAGCGCGCGGTCAAGGAAGACTCCCTCAAGAAGGACGAGGCCCCGGCCGAGTCCGTCGAGGACGTCACGCCGGCCGAGGCCGACGCGGAGTCCAAGGACGCCTGAGCGTTCTGAGACCGCTGGACGGGCCCGCATCACCCTTCGGGGCGGTGCGGGTCCGTTCTGTTTTGAGAGGATGCGCGGGTGAGTGACGAGGTGGAGCCCGGTTTCGTACGGGTACGGCTGGACCTTTCGTACGACGGGAAGGACTTCTCCGGCTGGGCGAAGCAGACCAGCAGGCGTACGGTGCAGGGTGAGATCGAGGATGCGCTGAGGACCGTGACACGGTCCTCGCGTACGTACGACCTGACCGTCGCCGGGCGTACCGATGCCGGGGTGCATGCCCGGGGGCAGGTGGCGCACGTCGATCTGCCGGCCGAGGTGTGGGCCGAGCACGAGGAGAAGCTGCTGCGGCGCATGGCCGGGCGGATGCCGCAGGATGTGCGGATCTGGCGGGCCGCCGAGGCACCGGCCGGGTTCAACGCGCGGTTCTCCGCGCTGTGGCGGCGTTACGCGTACCGGGTCGCGGACCGGCCGGGCGGGGTGGACCCGCTGCTGCGGGGCCATGTCCTGTGGCACGACCGGCCGTTGGACGTGGACGCGATGAACGAGGCGGCGGCGCCGATGGTCGGCGAGCACGACTTCGCCGCGTACTGCAAGAAGCGCGAGGGTGCGACGACCATCCGTACGCTGCAGAAGCTGAGCTGGGTACGGGACGAGGCGTCCGGTGTGATGACGGCGACCGTGCAGGCGGATGCGTTCTGCCACAACATGGTGCGGGCGCTGATCGGTGCGGCGTTGTTCGTGGGGGACGGGCGGCGGCCCGCCCGGTGGCCGGCGGAGGTACTGGCGGCGCGGGTGCGGGACCCGGCGGTGCATGTGGTGCGGCCGCACGGGCTGACGCTGGAGGAAGTGGCCTATCCCGCCGACGCGTTGCTGGCGGCACGGGCCGTGGAGGCCCGGAACGTACGGACGTTGCCCGGGGGCGGCTGCTGCTGAACCCCCGGGCGGTGCGGGTCAGGAGACGGGTGCGCCGGCCGCTGCCGACGCCTGGACCTCGCCGCGGTGGCGGATCTGACGGAACGTGAAGTTCGTCAGATCGTCGCCGACCGCGAACACGGCGCTGTCCGCCTTGGTGACGCTCTTGCCGTTCGTGAAGCCGCCCACGGTGAAGTAGGCATAGCGGCCGTAGGAGTTGGCGGTGCGGCGGCAGACCGTGCCGCCGCGACAGAAGGTGGGTACGCCCGCCCCGTTGAGGGAGGCGATGCCGCCCGATGCCTGCTGGGCCGCCTTCTTGGCCCGGGCCTCGGTCTTGAAGACCGCGAGGCCGACCGTCACCGCCACGCCGTCCTTGCGGTAGGTGGCGCGGATGACCTGCTCGCAGCCGTTGTTGGTGAGGACCGAGCCGAGCGCGCCCTGGGTGGTCGCGGCACAGTTGCGGGTCTGCGCCGTCGCCCCCTTGGTGTGGACGCGGTCGCCCATGGTCAGGCGCCTGCCGGGGAAGAAGGCGTCGGCGTTGATGGGGGCCTTGTCCTTCTTGGCGTCGGAGATGTACTCCTTCGGGTCCGGCGGGGGCGGCGGTGCGACCGAGGAGAACGAGGGCTCGGGTGCGGCGGACTCCGAGGGCAGCTCGGCGGGCGCGGGCAGCTCGCTCGCGTTCTTCTCCGACCGGGCCGGATCATCGTTGCCGTTGGCCGTGATCACGGCCGTGGCCACGATCGCGGCGACGGCCGCGGTGGCCAGCGCGCCGCCGCCGATCATCAGCCATTTCTTGCGTCGGCTGCGTGCGGCGGACTCCTCGGCCAGCGCCGCCCAGTCCGGCGTGTGTGTGCCCCCAGGCCCCCAGGAGGGCCCCCCTTGACCAAAGCTCATGCGGCGAATCTTAGACCGCGCCAAAACTGGTTGGGCCAGGGCTTCTCGGACCGTGACAATGCTGGGTATGGGACATCTTGAAGCAGGGCACCTGGAGTACTACCTACCGGACGGGCGGGTGCTGCTCGGCGATGCTTCGTTCCGGGTCGCGGACGGCGCCGTCGTCGCTCTCGTCGGGGCGAACGGCGCGGGCAAGACGACGCTGCTGCGGCTGCTGGCCGGTGAGCTCCAGCCGCACGGCGGCTCGGTGTCGGTGAGCGGTGGGCTCGGTGTGATGGCCCAGTTCGTGGGGTCGGTGCGGGACGAGCGGACCGTACGGGATCTGCTGGTGTCCGTGGCCCAGCCCAGGATCAGGGATGCGGCGAAGGCTGTCGACGCGGCCGAGCAGCTGATTCTCACCGTCGATGACGAGGCTGCGCAGATGGCGTACGCGCAGGCGCTCAGCGACTGGGCCGAGGTGCGGGGGTACGAGGCCGAGACCCTGTGGGACATGTGCACGATGGCCGCGCTCGGTGTTCCGTACGAGAAGGCGCAGTGGCGTGAGCTGCGCACGCTCAGCGGTGGTGAGCAGAAGCGGCTGGTCCTGGAGGCGCTGCTGCGCGGGCCCGACGAGGTGCTCCTGCTCGACGAGCCGGACAACTATCTGGATGTGCCGGGCAAGCGGTGGCTGGAGGGAAAGCTGAAGGAGACCCGTAAGACGGTCCTCTTCGTCTCCCACGACCGGGAGCTGCTGTCCCGGGCCGCCGAGAAGATCGTGAGCGTGGAGCCGAGCCCCGCCGGGTCGGACGTCTGGGTGCACGGCGGCGGATTCGCGACGTACCACGCGGCGCGCAAGGAGCGGTTCGCGCGCTTCGAGGAGCTCCTTCGGCGCTGGGAGGAGGAGTACGCCCGGCTGAAGGCACTCGTCCTGCGGATGCGGCAGCAGGCGGCGAACAGTCCGGACATGGCCAACCGCTACCACGCGATGCAGACCCGCTTCAAGAAGTTCGAGGACGCGGGCCCGCCGCCGGAGCCGCCGCGCGAGCAGGACATCAAGATGCGGCTGCGCGGCGGGCGGACCGGGGTGCGGGCGGTGACCTGCAAGAACCTGGAGCTCACCGGTCTGATGAAGCCGTTCGACCTGGAGATCTTCTACGGGGAGCGGGTTGCTGTCCTCGGATCCAACGGGTCGGGGAAGTCGCACTTCCTGCGGCTGCTGGCCGGCGATACGTCGGTGGCGCACACGGGGGAGTGGAAGCTCGGGGCGCGGGTCGTGCCGGGGCACTTCGCGCAGACGCATGCGCATCCGGAGCTGCTGGGGCACACGCTGGTCGAGATTCTCTGGACCGAGCATGCCAAGGACCGGGGCGGGGCGATGTCCGTGCTGCGGCGGTACGAGATGGAGCGGCAGGGGGACCAGCTCTTCGAGAAGCTGTCCGGAGGGCAGCAGGCGCGGTTCCAGATCCTGCTGCTGGAGCTGGCGGGGACGACGGCGCTGCTGCTGGACGAGCCGACGGACAACCTGGACCTGGAGTCGGCCGAGGCCTTGCAGGACGGGCTCGAGGTGTACGACGGCACGGTGATGGCGGTCACGCACGACCGGTGGTTCGCGAAGTCCTTCGACCGATATCTGGTCTTCGGGTCGGACGGGGTGGTGCGGGAGTCCACGGAGCCGGTCTGGGACGAGCGGCGGGTCGAGCGGGAGCGGTAGGGCCGGCGCGTTTTGACCCGTCCGGGGCGGGGCGGGTAGTGTCGGGGACTGTTATACGTATTGGCTTCGTCGTTCTCACGCGAAGGGCCCTTACGTAGGTTCTCTGGAGCAGTTACCAGTGGCTCGCATACGGGCAGTGTTCCCGGCATTGTGAGCCCCAGCTGCATGATCGCTTCAGAGGTGTCGTGTGTCTGGACCCCATCCACTGAAGAAGCGAAGGCTACGAAGTGCGTACGTACAGCCCCAAGCCCGGCGATGTCACTCGCCAGTGGCACATCATTGACGCCGAGGACATCGTCCTGGGCCGTCTGGCCACCACGGCTGCGAACCTCCTTCGCGGCAAGCACAAGGCGATCTACGCCCCCCACATGGACATGGGCGACTTCGTCATCATCATCAACGCCGAGAAGGTTCACCTTTCCGGCAACAAGAAGACCCAGAAGATGGCGTACCGCCACTCCGGTTTCCCGGGCGGTCTCCGCTCCGTGCGTTACGACGAGCTGCTCTCCAAGAACCCGGAGAAGGCCGTCGAGAAGGCCATCAAGGGCATGATCCCCAAGAACACCCTGGGCCGTCAGATGCTCTCGAAGCTCAAGGTCTACGCGGGTGACCAGCACCCGCACGGCGCGCAGCAGCCGGTCCCGTTCGAGATCACCCAGGTCGCGCAGTAGTTCCGGCCACCCCCTAAGACGTACAGAAAGATCTGAGGAGAATCGTGGCCGAGACCACTGTTGAGACCCCCGTCGAGGGCACCGAGGGCGAAGAAGTTTTCGCTGAGGTGACCACGTTCGAGTCCGAGGTGCCCGTCGAGGGCGAGTACACCTCCGAGTCGCTGGCAGGCCGCTTCGGCGACCCGCAGCCCGCGGCCGGCCTGGGTCGTCGCAAGAACGCCATCGCCCGCGTCCGGATCGTCCCGGGCACCGGCAAGTGGAAGATCAACGGTCGCACCCTTGAGGACTACTTCCCCAACAAGGTGCACCAGCAGGAAGTCAACGAGCCCTTCAAGGTGCTCGAGCTCGACGGCCGCTACGACGTCATCGCCCGCATCTCGGGTGGCGGCGTCTCCGGTCAGGCCGGTGCCCTGCGCCTCGGCGTGGCCCGCTCGCTGAACGAGGCGGACGTGGACAACAACCGCGCCACGCTGAAGAAGGCCGGCTTCCTCTGCCGTGACGACCGTGCGGTCGAGCGCAAGAAGGCCGGTCTCAAGAAGGCCCGTAAGGCCCCGCAGTACAGCAAGCGCTAAACCGCCTGCTCATCAGCGTTACCCGTTCGCCCCGGCGGCACACTTCGTGCCGCTGGGGCGTTCGTTTATGGGCCCTCGCGGGCGTATAACGGCATAGGACGTTCATAGGGCCGAGGGCCGGGCCCCGTCGCGCGGTGTTCGCGGCAGCATGCCCTGGCCGGCCCTGTTTTTGTATTTCTTGGGTTTGTGGTTTCGGAGCAATCTCGGAGGACACCAGTGGGACGACTCTTCGGCACGGACGGCGTGCGCGGCGTCGCCAATGCGGATCTGACGGCCGAGCTCGCGCTCGGTCTGTCGGTCGCGGCGGCGCACGTACTTGCCGAGGCGGGGACCTTCGAGGGGCATCGGCCGACGGCCGTGGTGGGTCGTGACCCGCGCGCGTCCGGAGAGTTCCTGGAGGCCGCCGTCGTGGCGGGCCTCGCGAGCGCGGGTGTGGACGTCCTGCGGGTGGGCGTACTGCCCACTCCCGCCGTGGCCTATCTCACCGGCGCACTCGGCGCCGACATCGGCGTGATGCTCTCCGCCAGCCACAACGCGATGCCGGACAACGGTGTCAAGTTCTTCGCACGCGGCGGCCACAAGCTCGCCGACGAGCTGGAGGACCGGATCGAGACGGTCTACGAGCAGCACCGCACCGGTGAGCCGTGGGCGCGCCCGACGGGTGCCGGAGTGGGACGGGTCAGTGACTACGCCGAGGGCTTCGACCGGTACGTCGCCCACCTCATCGCCGTACTCCCCAACCGGCTCGACGGGCTGAAGGTCGTCCTCGACGAGGCGCACGGTGCGGCTGCGCGGGTCTCGCCCGAGGCGTTCGCGCGGGCCGGTGCCGAGGTTGTCACCATCGGTGCCGAGCCGGATGGTCTGAACATCAACGACGGCTGCGGCTCCACCCACCTGGGCCTGCTGCGCGCCGCGGTCGTCGAGCACGGCGCCCATCTCGGTATCGCGCACGACGGCGACGCCGACCGCTGCCTGGCCGTGGACGCGACGGGCGAGGAGATCGACGGCGACCAGATCCTGGCCGTGCTCGCCCTCGCCATGCGGGACGCCGGACAGCTCCGCAAGGACACCGTCGTCGGCACCGTCATGTCGAACCTCGGCTTCAAGATCGCGATGGAGCGGGAGGGGATCTCGCTCGTCCAGACCGCCGTCGGGGACCGTTACGTCCTGGAGTCCATGAAGGCCGAGGGCTTCGCGCTGGGCGGCGAGCAGTCCGGCCACGTCATCGTCCTCGACCACGCCACGACCGGCGACGGCACGCTGACCGGCCTGATGCTGGCGGCCCGGATCGTCGCCACCGGCCGTACGCTCGCCGATCTGGCCGGTGTCATGCAGCGCCTTCCGCAGGTGCTCATCAACGTGCCGGACGTCGACAAGTCCCGGGTGAGCACCTCGTCCGAGCTGGCCACCGCGGTCGCGGAGGCGGAGCGCGAGCTGGGTTCCACCGGGCGCGTACTGCTGCGTCAGTCGGGCACCGAGCCGCTCGTACGGGTCATGGTCGAGGCCGCCGACATCGAGCAGGCGCGCAGCGTGGCCGGCCGGCTGGCCGACGTGGTGAAGTCCGCCCTGGGGTGATGGCGATCTGCCGTCACATGCCGTCGGACGGGGCCGTCTTCGGGGCCGTCCGGCGGCGGTGGGCGGCCCACAGGCCCTTCTGGACCAGCAGGGTCAGGGTGCCCGCGAGCACGATGCCGCCGAGGTTCGCCAGCAGTTGACCGGCCGAGCCCCACATCTGGCCGTAGTCCGTGTAGCTGAACGCCACCGCCGCGTTGGCCGCCGCCGGCACCGTCGTCACCGAGATCGCCACGCCGATCAGTGCCCCGGACTTCGCCGAGGTGAGCGAGAGCGTCCCGGCGATGCCCGCGAGGAACGCCACCACGAACGACATCCAGTCCGGCTTCCAGATGAACGCCGTATTGGGCCGGTCCGCCTCGACCATCGAGCGCGTGAAGAGGCCGAAGGCGTCCAACAGCCAGGCGAAGCCGGCGGTCAGGACCATCGCCACGGCGAAGCCGCCGATCAGCGCCCACAGGGAGCGCCACACCAGGCGCGGGGCGCGCTGCACCAGCGCCGTGGAGATTCCGGCCAGCGGGCCGAACTCCGGGCCGACCGCCATCGCACCCACGATCAGGATCGCGTTGTCGAGCATCACACCGCAGGCGGCGAGCATCGTGGCGACGGAGAGGAACGCCAGGTACGTGACGCTGAGCGTCGACTCCTCGTGGGTCGCCTCCGTCAGCTCCGACCACAGCACCGCGTCCGCGCCCTCACCGGGCGCGTCCTCCTCCGCCTGATCGGCGTGCGCGGAGAGCGTCAGATCCATGTTCTCGACGGTGATCGAGCCGGACTTGTCGATGCCGAGCCTGCGCAGCGCGCCGATCAGTTCGTCGCCCGCCTCGCGCGCCACATCGCACAGCACCACATCGCCGGCCGGGCTGCGGGCCGCGCCGGTGAGCACGGCGAGGTGGGTGCAGCCGACGGTGTGTTCCAGGAGATGCACCACCTCGTCCGAACGGTCGGCGGGGACGATCAGGCGCAGATGCAGCACGGGCGGGCTCCCGGAGAGGTCAGAGTTTGCGCAGCGACAGGCGCTGGACCTTGTGGTCGGGTCCCTTGCGCAGCACCAGAGTGGCACGGCCCCGGGTGGGCGCGACATTCTCCAGCAGGTTGGGCTTGTTGATGGTCCGCCACATCGTGCGCGCGTAGTCCATGGCCTCCTCCTCGGAGACCTGGGTGTACTTGCGGAAGTACGAGAACGGGTTCTGGAACGCCGTCTCGCGCAGCTTGCGGAAGCGGTTGAGATACCAGGTCTCGATGTCCTCGGCCCGGGCGTCGACGTACACACTGAAGTCGAAGTAGTCCGCGAGCCCGACCCTGGTCCGGCCGTCCTTGCCGGGCATCGCGGGCTGGAGCACGTTCAGCCCCTCGACGATCAGGATGTCCGGGCGGCATACGGTCAGCCGCTCGTCCGGCACGATGTCGTAGATCAGGTGCGAGTAGACGGGTGCCGTCACCTCGTCCTTGCCGGCCTTGATGTCGGCGACGAAACGGGTCAGGGCCCGGCGGTCGTACGACTCGGGGAAGCCCTTGCGCGACATCAGGCCGCGGGCCTGGAGCTCCTTCATCGGCAGCAGGAAGCCGTCCGTGGTCACCAGCTCGACCCGGGGGTGCTCGGGCCAGCGGGCCAGCAGCGCCTGGAGGATGCGGGCGCTGGTGGACTTGCCGACGGCGACACTGCCCGCGACCCCTATGACGAACGGGGTGCCGCGCTGCGCCCCGTGGCCGTTGCCCGCGTCGCCCAGGAACGTGTTGAGGGCGCCGCGCAGGCCCGAGGTGGCCTGGACATAGAGGTTGAGGAGCCGGGAGAGCGGCAGGTAGACGTCGCGGACCTCGTCGAGGTCGATGACATCGCCGAGTCCGCGCAGCTGCTCCACCTCGGCGGCGGAGAGCGGCAGCGGAGTCTTGTCGCGCAGGGCGCTCCACTCGGCCCGTGACAGGTCGACGTAGGGCGTCGGCGCATGCTCGGTACGACGCTGGGTGCTCCGTGGCGGCGAAGTGATCACGGGTTCATTGTTGCGGGAGTTTTAACTCCGTGGGGGGTGGGCTCGGTCACGTGGGCTCCCGCACGGTGGCTCGGTCCCATGCGGGAGGCCCCGGCAGGGGCCGGTGTCCACACCCCTGTAGTGGACACCGGCCCCTGCCGGGAGGAACGGCGACCCGCGGCTCAGGGCTTTTCGCCCTTGGCGTCGACGACGGCCGCGGCCGTGCGGGCCTCGCTGATGGTGATGTCACCGGCGGTGAACTTCTGCGCGGGGCCCTGCATGCCTTCGGGCATCTTCGTCTCGTAGTTCTCCGTGACCACGAAGCGCAGACCCATGTAGGTGTAGTCGTACGGGGAGAGGAGGATCTCGCGGCGTTCGTGGGTGCCCTTCTCGTCCCGAGTGACGGCGATGGCCTCGCGGCCCGCGGCGTCCTTGACGAGGTGACCGGTGATCCCGACGCCCGGGAGCGTGGCCATGGCCCGGTAGATACGGGCGACGGCCGCCGGGGGGAGCGGATAGGACTCCAGAAGCACGCTCAGCCCGCGGAAGGTCTGCTCCTCCTTGCTCTCGGGGCGTGACTGCCCGCTCGTGTCCGCCGGGTAGAGCCTGCGGACCTCGGCCAGCAGCGCCGCCGGGTCCTCGGGCAAGCCGGCCGTGGCCCGGTAGATCTCGCGGGTCGAGCGGTCGTCGTCCGACTGGTCCTTCTCCGCGGCGGCGTTCCCGTAGCGGCTCCAGGAGTCGGGTTCGTACCGGATCTCGCCCATCTGCTCGCTCCCGGCCTTCAGCGCCGGATTGCCGATCACGACGCTGGTGTAGATCCACTGGTTGTCGCGGGGTTCCGGGGGAGCCGTCGCACCCTCCAGGAAGTCGGCGGCCCGGTTCAGGGTCTCGGCCGGGCCGGACAGGTCCAGGTTGCTCGCGATCGTGGCGGGGGCCGTGCCGCGCGGGCCGGGCGTGTCCAGCAGCTGGGTACCGAGGAGGGCCGCCGCGGTGATCGCCGCGGCGGCGCCGAGGGACGCGATCCGCCAGTCGGCCCGCGTCCGGCGGGCACGGCCGCCCCCCGCCATGGCCTCGGTCAGGCGCTGTCGCCCGGGGGCGAGGGCGGCGCGGTCGGGTGCGGGGACGTCGGCGCGCAGCTCGCGCAACTGGGTCAGTTCGTCCATGACGGTGTCAGCTCCAGTTCGTCCTGGGTGAACGAGGGATCGATGCGCAGAGCCTCGCGGACCTTGCGGCGGGCGCGGTTGAGCCGGGAGCGGACCGTGCCGAGGGGGATCTGAAGGGCCTCGGCCACCTCCTGGTAACCGAGGTCCGCCCACGCGACGAGCAGCAGGACGTGCCGGTCCCCGGGGGAGAGCCCGGCGAGCGCGCCGGCCAGCGGCGCCTGGACGGCTATCCGGTCGTCGGAGCGCTCGCTCCAGGACGCGGCGACCGGGTCGTGCCCGGTACGGGCCAGGGCGCGCAGGGCCCGTACTTCGGTACGCCGGTGCTTGCCGATCAGGTTGGCGGCGATGCCGTACAGCCAGGGCCTCGCGAGGCGGTGGGCGGTGTCGTAGCGCCCACGGGTCCGGAACGCGATGAGGAACGTCTCCGCGGTGATGTCGTCCGCCGCGCCCTCCCCGAGGCGGCGGGCGGCGTACCGGTGGATGTCCGGGGCGTGGCGGTCGTACAGCCCGGCGAACAGTTCCGGCTGTTCCAGGGACTGGGCGATGACCTCGGCGTCGTCGGGTCCGGGCGCGGAGGGCGTGGGGCCGGGGAGTGCGGCGTCGGGCCCGGCCGGTGGTGATGGTCGTCCGGGCACGGCGCCTCCAGGGGTGGTCGGTCGGTGAGTCTGGCACCCCCTGTTGCCCGCAGCGGCCGGAAAGGTTCACGGGCGCGGGGAGACGGTGCCGGCCCGGGGATGCGACACGCCCGCTCCGTCCCACGCCCACCCTCTCCGTAACCCTGGGAACCCGCCCCTCGCCGCCTTATGGTGCCGCTATGTGCGGAATCGTGGGTTATGTCGGTGGACAGTCGGCGCAGGACGTCGTGGTCGCGGGTCTCAAGCGTCTTGAGTACCGGGGTTACGACTCGGCGGGAGTCGCCCTTCTCGCGGACGGCGGGCTCGCCGCCGCGAAGCGGGCGGGGAAGCTGGTCAATCTGGAGAAGGAGCTGATGGAGCGGCCGTTGCCGGCCGGGAACGTCGGGATCGGGCACACCCGGTGGGCCACCCACGGGGGGCCGACCGATGCCAACGCCCACCCCCACGTCGACAACGCCGGCCGCGTCGCGGTCGTGCACAACGGGATCATCGAGAACTTCGCCGCGCTGCGCGGCGAACTCACCGAGCGCGGCCACGATCTGGCGTCCGAGACCGACACCGAGGTCGTCGCCCATCTGCTGGCCGAGGAGTTCTCGGGCGGTGGCGGTCTGGCGGAGGCCATGCGGCAGGTGTGCCGGCGGCTCGAAGGGGCCTTCACCCTCGTCGCCGTACACGCCGACGAGCCGGACACGGTGGTCGGCGCCCGGCGGAACTCGCCCCTCGTGGTGGGGATCGGGGAGGGGGAGACCTTCCTGGCTTCCGACGTCGCCGCGTTCATCGCGCACACCCGGTCCGCGATCGAGCTGGGCCAGGACCAGGTCGTGGAGCTGACCAGGGACGGGGTGACCGTCACCGACTTCGCGGGACGGCCCGCCGACACCCGTGCGTACCACGTGGACTGGGACGCGTCCGCGGCCGAGAAGGGCGGCTACGCCTCCTTCATGCTCAAGGAGATCGCCGACCAGCCGAAGGCCGTCGCGGACACGCTTCTCGGGCGGATCGGCGGGGAACAGGGCGCACTGCGGCTCGACGAGGTGCGCATCTCGCCCAGTGTGCTCCGGGAGGTCGACAAGGTCGTCGTCATCGCCTGCGGGACCGCGTACCACGCCGGAATGATCGCCAAGTACGCCATCGAGCACTGGACCCGGCTGCCCTGTGAGACGGAGCTGGCCAGCGAGTTCCGCTACCGCGATCCGATCCTGGACCAGCGGACGCTCGTCATCGCGATCTCGCAGTCCGGCGAGACCATGGACACCCTGATGGCGCTGCGGCACGCCCGTGAACAGGGGGCCAAGGTGCTCGCCATCTGCAATACGAACGGCTCGACCATCCCAAGAGAATCCGACGCCGTCCTCTACACGCACGCGGGTCCCGAGGTCGCGGTCGCCTCGACGAAGGCGTTCCTGACGCAGCTCATCGCCTGCTATCTCGTCGCCCTGTATCTCGGGCAGGTACGCGGGACGAAGTGGGCGGACGAGATCGGGACAGTCGTGCAGCAGCTCTCCGAGATGGCCGGGGCCGTCGAACGGGTGCTGGAGACCATGGAGCCCGTGCGCGAGCTGGCGCGCTCGCTCGCCGACCACGACACCGTGCTGTTCCTCGGGCGGCACGTCGGCTATCCGGTGGCCCTGGAAGGCGCGTTGAAGCTCAAGGAACTCGCGTACATGCACGCCGAGGGATTCGCCGCGGGCGAGCTCAAGCACGGGCCCATCGCGCTGGTCGAGGCGGGTCTGCCGGTCGTCGTGGTCGTCCCGTCTCCGCGTGGGCGCTCGGTGCTGCACGACAAGATGGTGTCGAGCATCCAGGAGATCAGGGCCCGCGGGGCCCGCACCATCGTGATCGCCGAGGAGGGCGACGAGGCCGTCGTTCCGTACGCCGACCATCTGATCCTGATCCCCGCTACGCCTACGCTGCTTCAGCCACTGGTCGCCACCGTGCCGTTGCAGGTCTTCGCCTGCGAACTGGCGACGGCCCGCGGCAACGAGGTGGACCAGCCGCGCAATCTGGCGAAGTCAGTGACAGTCGAGTGAGTGAGTGAGCACGTGATCATTGGGGTCGGGATCGATGTGGCCGAGATCGAGCGCTTCGGCGCCGCGCTGGAGCGTACGCCCCAGATGGCCGAACGGCTTTTCCTGGACAGCGAGTTGACCCTGCCGAGCGGCGAGCGGCGCGGTATCGCCTCGCTCGCCGCCAGGTTCGCGGCCAAGGAGGCCGTCGCCAAGGCGCTCGGCGCGCCCGGCGGTCTGCACTGGGCGGACGCCGAGGTGTACGTCGAGGACAGCGGGCAGCCCCGGCTGCGGGTGCGGGGCACGGTCGCCGCGCGCGCCGCCGAGCTCGGGGTGCGGCACTGGCACGTGTCGCTCAGCCACGACGCGGGGGTGGCGTCGGCCGTGGTGATCGCGGAGGGTTGACCGTATGCGAACCGCTTACAGCGTGGAGACCGTACGGGCCGCCGAAGCGGTACTGATGGCGCGGCTGCCGGAGGGCGCCCTGATGCAGCGGGCCGCCGCGGGCCTCGCGGTGGCCTGCGGCGATCTGCTGCGGCGCAACGGCCGGGTGTACGGGTCCCGGGTCCTCCTCCTCGTCGGCAGCGGCGACAACGGCGGCGACACGCTGTACGCCGGGGCGCGGCTGGCGAAGCGCGGGGCGGGCGTACGGGCGTTGCTGACCTCGCCCGACAAGGTCCACGCGGGCGGGTTCGCGGCGCTGCTCGCGGCCGGTGGCCAGGTGCTGGACAGTGCGGACGGGCTGGGCGCGGTCGACCTCGTCGTCGACGGCATCACCGGGATCGGCGGACGCGGCGGGCTGCGCCCCGAGGCGGCGGCCCTGGTGGCGGCCGTCACGGCGCACGGGCACGGGGCGCCTGTCCTCGCCGTGGATCTGCCGAGCGGGGTGGAGGCGGACAGCGGGGAGGTCCACGGCGCGGCCGTGCGGGCCGACGCGACGGTCACCTTCGGCACGTACAAACCGGGGCTGCTGATCGACCCGGCCGCCGAACGGGCGGGCGCGCTGCGGCTCGTCGACATCGGCCTGGGTCCTGACCTGCCCGAGCCGCCGGACCTGGAGGCGCTCCAGTTCGCGGACGTGGCGGCGCTGCTGCCGGTGCCGGGCGCCGAGAGCGACAAGTACCGCCGCGGGGTCGTCGGTGTGGTGGCCGGGTCCGAGCGCTATCCGGGTGCCGCGGTGCTCGCGGTCGCCGGGGCGCTGCGGGGCGGCGCGGGGGCCGTGCGGTACGTGGGTCCGGGCGCCGACGCGGTGATCGCCCGCTTCCCCGAGACCCTGGTGCACTCCGGGCCGCCGTCCAGGGCGGGGCGGGTGCAGGCATGGGTCGTCGGACCGGGTCTCGGCGACGGTTCCCGGGCCACGGCGGCGGTCGCCGATGTGCTGGCCGCCGATGTGCCGGTGCTCATCGACGCGGACGGGCTGCGGCTGCTGGACGGCGAAGCCGTACGGTCGCGCTCCGCGGCCACGGTGCTGACCCCGCACGCCGGGGAGGCCGCGGCGCTGCTCGGCGTGGCACGCGAGGAGGTCGATGCGGGCCGGCTCGCCGCCGTACGGGAACTCGCCGCCCGCTACCGCGTCACCGTCCTGCTGAAGGGGTCGACGACCCTGGTCGCCGAGGCCCGGGACACGCCCGTACGGGTCAACCCGACCGGCACCTCCTGGCTGGCCACGGCGGGCAGCGGCGATGTGCTCTCCGGCCTGACCGGCTCGCTGCTGGCCGCGGGCCTCGCCCCGCGTGACGCGGCGTCGGTGGGCGCCTATCTGCACGGGCTCGCGGCCCGCCGGGTCTCGGCCGGTGCGCCGGTGGCCGCGCAGGACGTCGCGGACGCGATCCCGGCGGCCTGGCGCGATGTGCGGGACGCGTGAGCCTGCGCCACGCTGGGGAAGGGCGGCGGCGGAAGGAGAAGGACTGTGGGCAGCAACTCCGTACGCGTACGGCGGGTGTACGAGCCGCTGGAGGACGAGGACGGTGTGCGCGTTCTCGTCGACCGGCTCTGGCCGCGCGGGGAGAGCAAGGCGAAGGCCGCGATCGACAGGTGGCTGAAGGAAGTCACCCCATCGAACGAGCTGCGCTCCTGGTACCACCAGGACCCCGGGTCCCGCTACGACGACTTCGTCGACCGCTATCGCACGGAGCTGGCGGACCCGGCCCACACCGCGGCGGTCGGTGAACTGCTGACCCTGCTTCGCGAGGGCGGCCCGGTGACGCTGGTGACGGCCGTGAAGGACGTCCCCCGCAGCCATGTCCCGGTGCTCGTGGACCATCTGGAGCACGAGCTGGCGCACCCCTGAGCCGGCCCCGGTGCCCCGGCCGCGCGGCTCACGCGACACGTACTGGCGTACGCCTCTGAGACACTGGGCGCGATGAACGAGACAGCGACCATGAGAGCCCGTGCAGAGATCGACCTCGCCGCACTGCGCGCCAATGTGCGTGTCCTGCGTGCGCGGGCGGCCGGTGCGCAGCTCATGGCCGTCGTGAAATCCGACGCGTACGGACACGGGGCGGTGCCCTGCGCCAGGGCCGCGCTCGAAGCCGGCGCGACGTGGCTGGGCACCGCCACCCCGCAGGAGGCACTGGCCCTGCGGGCGGCCGGGCTCGGCGGCCGGGTGATGTGCTGGCTGTGGACACCCGGCGGCCCGTGGCGCGAGGCGATCGAGGCGGACATCGATGTGTCCGTGAGCGGCATGTGGGCGCTGCGTGAGGTCGTCGAAGCGGCCGCCGGAGCGGGCGGCGTGGCCCGTATCCAGCTGAAGGCCGACACCGGCCTCGGGCGCAACGGATGCCAGCCCGCCGACTGGCCCGAACTGGTCTCGGCGGCCCGCGCCGCCGAGGAGGGCGGCACGGTAAGGATCACCGGCCTCTGGTCGCACTTCGCCTGCGCGGACGAGCCGGGCCACCCGTCGATCGCGTCCCAGCTGGACGTGTTCCGGGACCTGGTGGCGTACGCGGAGAAGGCGGGCGTCCGGCCCGAGGTGCGGCACATCGCGAACTCCCCGGCGACCCTCACGGTCCCCGAGTCCCACTTCGATCTCGTACGGACCGGGATCGCCATGTACGGCATCTCGCCCAGCCCCGAGCTGGGCACCCCGGCCGATTTCGGGCTGCGCCCGGTGATGACGCTCGCCGCGTCGGTCGCCCTGGTCAAGCAGGTGCCCGCGGGCCACGGCATCAGTTACGGCCACCACTACACGACGCCCGCCGAGACGACCCTCGGCCTGATCCCCGTCGGGTACGCGGACGGGATTCCGCGCCACGCCTCGGGTCGGGGCCCGGTCCTCGTCGGGGGCAGGCGCCGCACGATCGCGGGACGGGTCGCGATGGACCAGTTCGTGGTCGACCTGGAGGGCGACGAGCCGGAGCCGGGCGCGGAGGCGGTGCTGTTCGGACCGGGGGACCGGGGCGAGCCGAGCGCGGAGGACTGGGCGGTGGCGGCGGACACCATCGCGTACGAGATCGTCACCCGCATCGGGGCGCGCGTGCCGCGCGTCCATCTGAACCAGTAGCCCCTGTCGTTTCGATACCCGACCACGCGATATCCGACCACCTGATATCCGACCACCTGATATCCGACCACCCGATATCCGACTGACGAGGACGAGGAGCGCGGCACCGTGAGCGAGAGCAGCGCGGGGGACGTGGTGGCGACGGCCGCCGCCGCGGCCGGCTGGCGCCGGGCGGGCATCGCGGGTGCGGCGATAGGGGTGATCGCGGCGGGCGCGGCGGCCGGTGTCGCGGTCGAGCGGGTGACCGTGGGCCGGGGCATGCGCAAGAAGGCCCGGCTGGCGCTGGACGCCGCGGGCCCCTACGGCGCCCTGCGGGGTGTGGCGGGCAAGGCGGTCGCGGACGACGGCACCGCGCTGCACTACGAGGTCGACGAGGTCGAGCCCGAGGGCGGTACGGGTGCCGCGGCGGCCACCGGCGCGGCTGCCCCCGGTTCGCGGCGGCGCAGGCTCTTCGGCCGCAAGGCCCCCGCGCCCGTGACCGTCGTCTTCAGCCACGGCTACTGCCTCAGCCAGGACTCCTGGCACTTCCAGCGGGCCGCGCTGCGCGGTCTGGTGCGTACGGTCCACTGGGACCAGCGCAGCCACGGCCGGTCCGAGCGAGGCAGGGCGCAGGCCGAGGGCGTGCCCGTCTCCGTGGACCAGCTCGGCCGCGATCTGAAGGCCGTCATCGACGCGGCGGCGCCCGAGGGCCCGCTCGTGCTGGTCGGGCATTCGATGGGCGGGATGACGATGATGGCGCTCGCCGACCAGTACCCGGCGCTGATCCGGGACCGGGTGGCCGCGGTGGCGTTCGTCGGCACCTCCAGCGGGAAGCTCGGCGAGGTGAGCTTCGGGCTGCCTGTGGCGGGTGTGAACGCGGTGCGGCGGGTGCTGCCCGGGGTGCTCAAGGCGCTCGGCTCGCAGACGGAGCTGGTGGAGCGCGGGCGGCGGGCGACCGCGGATCTCTTCGCGAGCCTCATCAAGCGGTACTCGTTCGGTTCACGGGATGTGGACCCGGGGGTCGCGCGGTTCGCCGAGCGGCTGATCGAGGCCACCCCGATCGATGTGGTGGCCGAGTTCTATCCGGCGTTCACCGAACACGACAAGAGCGGGGCGCTGCCCGCGTTCCGTGAGATCCCGGTGCTGATCCTGGCGGGTGACAAGGACCTGGTGACGCCCAGTTCGCACAGCGAGGCCATCGCGGAGGTCCTGCCGGACGCGGAGCTGGTGATCGTGCCGGACGCCGGGCATCTGGTGATGCTGGAGCACCCCGAGGTGGTGAACGAGCGCCTCGCGGACCTGCTCGTACGCATCGGGGCCGTGCCGACGACGGCTCCGACCCCTTAACGTTGACCGGCATGGAAGCAGTACAGAAAAGCCCGGTGGCCGAGACCTCCGTACCGGGCACCGTCACCCTGGGTGTGGCCGTCGAGTCACCCGAACAGATGCAGGACCTGGGCCGCCGGATCGCCGGTGTGCTGGCCCCCGGTGACCTGGTGATGCTCACGGGTGAGCTGGGTGCCGGGAAGACGACGCTGACCCGGGGCCTCGGCGAGGGGCTCGGGGTGAGGGGCGCCGTCACCTCGCCCACCTTCGTGATCGCCCGTGTGCACCCGTCGCTGGTCGGCGGTCCCGCGCTGGTCCACGTCGACGCGTACCGCCTGGGCGGTGGGCTCGACGAGATGGAGGACCTGGACCTCGATGTGTCGCTGCCGGATTCGGTGGTGGTCGTGGAGTGGGGCGACGGCAAGGTCGAGGAGCTGTCGGAGGACCGCCTGCGGGTGGTGATCGACCGCGCGGTCGGTGACACGGACGACGAGCGGCGCACGGTGACGCTGGTGGGCATCGGGCCGCGCTGGGCCGGACTTCGGGCGGAGCTGGCCCCGGAGACGTAGGGCCTCTCGTTTGGATCATGCGGGCTCGCGGGGGCCTGATCCGAACGAAAGGCAGGCCCTGGCGGACCGGTCCCAGGGCTCCGGGCGGGTTCCCGTGCGAGACTTTCCGACAGGCCGTCGGTAAATTGTTGCGCGCGGGGCCGCAGGCGTGTTCACATGGAGAGAAGACTTGGTTAGGTCTACCTAACTGCGCCTTTCACCGGAGCCCCAGGAGGCATCCATGCCGACGCCCGAGCGTGAAGTGCAGCCGCAGTCGCCGCAGGCGGTGTCCATGAAGGATCTGCTGGCCTCCTGCGCCGCCGCGTCGGCGGTCTCCACGCCCCCGCGCGACGAGCGCGAGGGCGGAGAAGAGGCCGACCGCGAGGAGCGGCCGGGGCCGCCCGCCCGGCGCGACGCGGCCTGAGAACGGCCTGAGACCGCCGCGTACGCCTACGGAACGACGACGACCTTGGCACCGACCGTCGCGAAGGTCCACATCGCGTCGCCGTCCGCCCGCTTCATCCGTACCCCGCCGGTCTTCGCCGTCGGGTCCGGGCTCGCCATCGTGCCGTCCTGGGCGGCGCTGAAGCCGATGGCCACGTCGTCGACGTTCGTGAAGCGGACGACGTGCTCGATCATCACGCCGTCCGAACCCTTGACGCTGCCGGTGCGCGAAGCCACCTGGTAGGCCCCGGGCATCGGGCTGACGGGACTCGGCATGACGGTGAACGTCCGGCCCGCATTCCCCTTGGCGTCCACCAGCCACACCCGCCGGTCCTTCAGCGCGTACACGACGCGCATCCCGGTGCCGGAGTGCTCGGGCACCGCCAGCGGAGACTTCGCCGGCTTCGGCTTCTGGGAGGGCTGGGGCGAAGCGCTGCCGGAGACCGTGGGCGTGGGTACTGCCACCGAGTCCGGTGCGTTCGCCGATGCCTGGTAGGCGAGGAAACTGACCACGACGACAGCCGCCGCAGTGAGCCCGGCCACGATTCCCGAGCTGCCCCTTGCCACTTGAGCTCCCCTTTCGCCTGCCATCCGGCGCATGTCGTACAAGCGTTTATGTCGTACACACGTATACCGGGTGACGGTAGCAGCCGGGGCGGGGCGGACCGGGACGACGTACGGGCGCGGTGACCCCGTCGGCGGAGCCGTAGGCTGTTTGTGTGCTCCTGCTCGCCGTGGATACCGCCACCCCCGCCGTCACCGTCGCCCTGCACGACGGCTCAGCCGTCGTCGCCGCGACGAGCCAGGTCGATGCCCGAAGGCACGGCGAACTGCTGCTGCCCGCCGTCGACCGGGTCCTCGCCGAGGCCGGGGTGAAACTCGACGCCGTGACGGACCTGGTCGTGGGCGTCGGCCCCGGTCCGTACACAGGCCTCCGCGTCGGCCTGGTGACGGTGGCCGCCTTCGCCTCCGCGCTCTCCGTCCCCGTGCACGGCGTGTGCACCCTGGACGGTCTCGCGTACGCCGCCGGGCTCGTCGGCCTCCAGGGGCCGTTCGCCGTCGCCACGGACGCCCGCCGCAAGGAGGTCTACTGGGCGCGGTACGAGGACTCCCGTACCCGCACGGGTGACCCCGCGGTGGACCGGCCGGCCGATATCGCCGAACAGCTCGCGGGACTGCCCGTCGTCGGGGCGGGCGCGGTGCTCTACCCGGAGGCGTTCCCCGACGCCCGGGAGCCCGAACACGTCTCGGCGGGCGCACTGGCCGCCCTCGCGGCCGAACGCCTCGCCGCAGGGCAGGAACTGCTCCCGCCGCAGCCGCTCTATCTGCGCAGGCCCGATGCCCAGGTTCCGAAGAACTACAAGGTGGTCACCCCGAAGTGACCGAAGCGATCCAATGGGCAGGTGCGGCGACCGTGACCGCCGTGCTGCGCGAGATGCGCTGGTGGGACATCGATCCGGTGCTGGAGCTCGAACACGAGCTGTTCCCGGAGGACGCCTGGTCGGCCGGGATGTTCTGGTCGGAACTGGCCCACGCCCGTGGCCCCGGCGCCACCCGCCGCTATGTCGTCGCCGAGGAACCGGCCACCGGCCGGATCGTCGGGTACGCGGGACTCGCCGCCGCCGGTGACCTCGGTGACGTCCAGACCATCGGCGTCACCCGCGACCACTGGGGCGGCGGCCTCGGCTCCGAACTCCTCACCGATCTGCTGAAGCACGCCACGGCCTTCGAGTGCTCCGCCGTGCTGCTGGAGGTACGGGTCGACAACACCCGTGCGCAGAAGCTGTACGAACGCTTCGGATTCGAGCCGATCGGCTTCCGGCGCGGCTACTACCAGCCGGGCAACATCGACGCGCTCGTCATGCGCCTCCACGTACAAGAGCCCGGACAAGAACAAGAGCCCGGACAAGAACAAGAGCCCGGACAAGAACAAGAGCCCGGACAAGAAACTGAGACTGACTGATGGCTGACGAACCGCTCGTACTCGGCATCGAGACCTCCTGCGACGAGACCGGGGTCGGCATCGTGCGCGGCACGACCCTGCTCGCGGACGCCGTCGCCTCCAGCGTCGACACGCACGCCCGGTTCGGCGGTGTCGTGCCGGAGATCGCCTCCCGCGCCCATCTGGAAGCGATGGTCCCGACCATCGAACGCGCCCTGAAGGACGCCGGGATCAGCGCGCGCGACCTCGACGGCATCGCGGTCACGGCCGGCCCCGGGCTCGCGGGCGCGCTGCTCGTCGGGGTCTCCGCGGCCAAGGCGTACGCGTACGCGCTGAACAAGCCGCTCTACGGGGTCAACCACCTCGCCTCGCACATCTGCGTCGACCAGCTGGAGCACGGTCCGCTCCCCGAGCCGACCATGGCGCTGCTGGTCAGCGGCGGGCACTCCTCGCTGCTGCTCGCGCCGGACATCACCAATGACGTACGGCCGCTCGGCGCGACCATCGACGACGCGGCGGGCGAGGCGTTCGACAAGATCGCCCGGGTGCTGAACCTCGGCTTCCCCGGTGGCCCCGTCATCGACCGGCTGGCGAAGGAGGGCGACCCGAAGGCCATCGCGTTCCCGCGCGGTCTGAGCGGTTCGCGCGACCCCGCCTACGACTTCTCCTTCTCCGGGCTCAAGACGTCCGTGGCGCGCTGGATCGAGGCGAAGCGGGCGGCGGGCGAGGAGGTGCCGGTACGGGACGTGGCGGCGTCCTTCCAGGAGGCCGTCGTGGACGTGCTCACCCGTAA
The DNA here is from genome assembly GCF_042670885.1 of Streptomyces sp. NPDC057136. Lineage (NCBI taxonomy): Bacteria > Bacillati > Actinomycetota > Actinomycetes > Kitasatosporales > Streptomycetaceae > Streptomyces > Streptomyces sp. NPDC057136. The sequence goes on along the minus strand of NZ_JBHUUV010000044.1, from coordinate 25,533 downwards.
GGCGGTCCGGGCCTGCAAGGACGAGGGCGTCGGCCACCTGATGATCGGCGGCGGTGTCGCGGCCAACTCGCGGCTGCGGGCCCTGGCCCAGGAGCGGTGCGAGCGGGCCGGTATCCGGCTGCGGGTGCCCAGGCCCGGACTCTGTACGGACAACGGGGCGATGGTCGCCGCGCTGGGTGCGGAGATGGTGGCCCGCAACCGGCCGGCCTCCGACCTGGAACTGTCGGCGGACTCCTCGCTGCCGGTGACGGAGACCCACGTACCGGGCGCCCATGCGCACGATCACGATCATGTGCACGAGATCAGCAAGGACAACCTCTACTCATGAGCGGTACGACCGTCGCACTGATGTGGGAGGCCCGGGCCGTCGAGGGCCGGGGCGCCGAGCTGCTGGAGTGGGCGCGGGCCCGGTCGGCGGAGCTGGCCCGCGAGCCCGTCCGCCGCGAGCTGCTGCGCGCCCCGCAGGACCGGGTGCTCGTCATCACCTGGTGGGAGGGTGCGTACGGTGACGAGCTGCCGGAACTCCCGGAGCCGGACGCGGAATTGATCGCACGGCCGGTGCACCGCTGGCGCTTCGAGTCCGTCGGCTGACATTCGCCGAAATAAATTCCGCCGGGGTGTCGATCCGGGGTGTGCCCGTTCGACGTATGAGTGTGAGGCGGGAAACAGCCCGCCCCCGACCCGAGGAGTCACCGTGCCGCGCTATCTGACGATGGTCCGTATCGACGAGAACAGCGCCCCGGCCGAAGGCCCCAGCGAAGAGCTGATGCAGCGCATGGGCGCACTGATCGAGGAGATGACCAAGGCCGGTGTCCTGCTGGACACCGCCGGGCTCACCCCGAGCGCGCAGGGCACCAGGGTCACCTGGTCCAACGGCGAGTTCACCGTCACCGACGGGCCGTTCACCGAGACGAAGGAAGTCATCGGCGGCTACGCGATCATCCAGGCCAAGGACAAGGCCGAGATCCTGGAGTGGACCAAGCGGTTCCTCGCGGTCCACGAGCCGTACTGGACTGTCACCTCCGAGATCCGCGAGATCGCCGAAGGCTGACGGGCCCCCCAGTCGGCACAGTCGGCACAGGGGTGGGGCGGCAGGTCCTTGCCGCCCCGGCCCCCGGCTGCTCTGATGGGTGTCCGTGACAGAAGCACGCACTGCCGTCGAAGCCGTGTACAGGATCGAATCGGCACGGATCATCGCCGGAACCGCCCGCATCGTGCGGGACGTGGGAATCGCCGAGGAAATCGCGCAGGACGCGCTGCTCGCCGCGCTGGAGCAGTGGCCGGTGTCCGGGGTCCCGGACCGGCCGGGCGCCTGGCTCATGGCCACCGCGAAGCACCGGGCGATCGACCTCGTACGCCGCAAGGAGACCTACGCGCGCAAGCTGGCGGAGGTCGGCCGGGCCCTGGAGGACGTACCGCCGCCGGAACCCGCCGATCCCGACCACATCGACGACGATCTGCTGCGGCTGATGTTCACCTCCTGCCACCCGGTGCTCTCCACCCAGGCCCGGATCGCCCTCACCCTGCGCCTCCTCGGCGGCCTCAGTACCGAGGAGATCGCCCGCGCGTTCCTGGCTACCGAGGCGACCGTCGCCCAGCGCATCGTGCGGGCGAAGCGGACCCTGGGCCGGGCGGGCGTCCCCTTCGAGGTGCCGTGCGGCCCCGACCGCGCCGCCCGCCTCGACTCCGTACTCGAAGTGATCTACCTGATCTTCAACGAGGGGTACGCGGCGACCGCGGGCGACGATCTGCTGCGCCCGGCGCTCTGCCAGGACGCGCTGCGGCTGGCCCGGGTGCTGGCCGGTCTGATGGAGAAGGAGCCCGAGGTCCACGGGCTCGTCGCGCTGCTGGAGCTCCAGGCGTCGCGTGCCGCCGCGCGGACCGGGCCCGATGGTGCGCCGGTGCTGCTCGCCGACCAGAACCGGGCGCGCTGGGACCAGTTGCTGATCCGGCGCGGCTTCGCGGCCCTGGCGCGGGCGAACGCGGCGGGCGGGGCGACGGGACCGTACGCCCTCCAGGCCGCGATCGCCGCCTGTCACGCGCACGCGGTGACGTACGAGGACACGGACTGGACGGCGATCGCCACGCTGTACGGGCACCTCGCCGCGCTCACTCCGTCCCCCGTGGTGGAGCTGAACCGGGCGGTGGCGGTGTCGATGGCCGATGGGCCCGAGGCGGGGCTCGCCCTGGTGGACGCGCTGGCGGCGGGCCCTGAGCTCAAGACGTACCACCTGCTGCCGAGCGTGCGGGGCGATCTGCTGGAGCGGCTGGGGCGGCGGGAGGAGGCGCGGGCGGAGTTCGTACGGGCGGCGGAGCTGACCCGTAACGAGCAGGAGAAGACGCTGCTGCTGGCGCGCGCCGACCGGGTGTCGCGATGAGTTCGGGGGGTGTGGCGGGTCTACCTTCCGAGAGGGCTTTTCGGCTTTCGGCTTTCGGCGTTTCGCTTTTCGGCGAGGAGAAGACCGTGCAGAAGATCACTACGTTCCTGTGGTTCGACAGCCAGGCGGAGGAGGCGGCGAACCACTACGTCTCCGTCTTCGGCGGTGACTCGCGGATTCTGGGAGTCACCCACTACGGGGCGGCGGCCCCGGGAGAGCCCGGCTCCGTCATGACCGTGAGCTTCCGGCTCGCGGACCAGGAGTACATCGCCCTCAACGGCGGCCCGCAGTTCCCCTTCACGGAGGCCATCTCGCTCTCCGTGAACTGCGAGGACCAGGCCGAGGTGGACCGCCTGTGGGACGCGCTCACCGAGGGCGGCGAGGAGGGCCAGTGCGGATGGCTCAAGGACAAGTACGGCCTGTCCTGGCAGATCGTCCCGAGCGGCCTGCCCGAGGTGCTGTCCGATCCGGACCCGGCCAGGGCGGAGCGGGCCATGAAGGCGATGTTCGGCATGCGGAAGCTGGACATCCAGGCGGTCCGGGACGCCTGAGCAATCGGCTCCGGGACGGCGCCGGCGCCGTGACCGAATACGTTCACCGCACGAGAGGCTCTAGCCGCGCCCGTCCCCCGGCCCGAAGGCCGCGAGCGCGTCGGCGTCGGTGATCCGGCCCCGGAGGTAGGTGTCGGCCCACTCGGCGGCCCTCTCGAAGCCGGACTCCCGTCCGACGCGCGCCACGGCGGCCTCGACGTCGAACTCCGTACGCCGCAGTTCGACCCCCGGGCCGAGCAGTGCCCAGTGCGCCCCGGGCCGCCCGTACGGCATCCCGACGCTGCCCGGGTTGACCACCAGCCGACCGTGGGCGAGGCGGACGAACGGCATGTGCGTATGGCCGCACACCACCGTGCCCACCTCGTCGTCGAGGCCGGTGAAGACCTCTTCCCAGCGGTCGAGGCGCGAATCGACCAGGGCGATCTCCTCGTCGTCGCGCGGGGTGGCGTGGCAGAACAGCACCCGGCCGAGGCCGGGCAGCGTCAGCTCGGCCGTCCGCGGCAGCCGGCCGAGCAGGTCGAGGTGGTCCTCGCGCAGTTGCCCGGCCGCCCAGGTGCTGACCGGGTAGGGGATGGCGGCGCGGATAGCGCGGCGGTATTCGAGCAGCTCGCGGTCGGCGTTCCCGCTGACCCATACGACCCGTTCGCCGAGACCTGTCAGCAGGTCGAGCACCTCGGCGGGCTGCGGGCCCGCGGTGATGTCCCCGGTCAGCACGATGCGGTCGGCGGCCGACACATCGGGCTCGGCGAGTACCGCTTCGAGGGCGGGCAGTGCCCCATGGATGTCCGAAAGAACCGCGACCCGTTTCACCATGAGGTCCACCCTGCACCGGTGTTCACGGCCCGTCACCCCCGCGTGCCGGCCCGGTCGGTAGTGTCTGGGGCATGTCACGCCGTTCACCGCTGCCGCCGCCCCCGCCGCCCGTGGAGCTGCGCTCCTGGCCCGACCGGCAGGCGATGTTCGCCGACCGGGCGGTGGTTCTCGGCGCGTTGGTCACGATGCACCTGGGGCACGTGCGGCTCGCCATGCTGTGGCTGTGGGGGATGCTGGCGGCGCTCGGCTGGTCGTTCGTGGGCGGGGCGATCGTCTCGTTCGAGGAGCCCAACGACCCGTTCGCCGCGATGCTGGGCATGGTCGGCTTCGCCCTCGGTGCCTTCCTGCTGGTGCCGTCGGTCGCGTTCGTCGCCGTCGGGCTCGCCCGGGACCGGCAGGTCCGCCGGCTGCTCGTCCAGTGGGGCGCGCTGGGCCGCGATCCGGCGGGCGACCTGCGGCTGCGGATTCCCGGCGTCAGCCTCCTCTGGATGCTGACGTCCTTCGCGCTGTGCGCCCTCGGCCTGTACACGTGTGTGGTCGTCCCCGCGGGCGCGGAGGCGGGCGAGGAGACGTACGGGGAGGTGGCCCTGTTCATGGGCCTCGGTCTCATCTGCTGGCTGACCGGTCTGATCGGGGTCGTCAAGGCGCTCGCGCACCGCCGCTGGGTGCTCCGGGTCCTAGGGTCTGCCCGGCGGACAGACCCTAGTCGGGACGCTCGCCGAACCGCCGGTCAGGGCCGCTTGAGGGGCTGACCGACCAGCATCGCAGGAGCCCCCGCCACCCGGGTGAGGAACACGGTCGCCGCGTTCGGGCCCTGGAGTTTCATCTTGCGGCGCAGTTCCTCCGGTTCGACCGCGGAGCCGCGCTTCTTGACGGTCAGGATGCCGACCTTCCGCTCCCGCAGCAGGGCCTTGAGCTTCTTCATGTTGAAGGGGAGCGCGTCGGTGATCTCGTACGCGGTCGTGTACGGGGACACGTACAGCTCGTCGCTCGTGACGTACGCGATCGTCTCGTCGACCAGCCGGCCGCCGCACCGGTCCACGATGTCGGCGACCAGATGGGCGCGGATGACGGCGCCGTCGGGCTCGTACAGATAGCGGCCGACGGGACCGACGGGCGGGGCGGGCAGCGGGGCCGGGGCCGTCAGGGTGGCGCCCGCCGGGAGCAGCGTCGCCCGGAACGAGCCGGGGGCGAAGCCCTCGCCGAACCAGAGCACCGCCTCCTTCACATCGCCGCCGTCCGAGATCCACTCGGCCTCGGCCTGCGGCTCGATCGCCTCGTGCGGGACGCCGGGGGCGATCTTCAGCGCGGCGCGAGGGGCCTTCAGCGCGGCCGAGGTCGCCCAGGACAGCGGGGGAGAGTACGCCTCCGGGTCGAAGATCCGGCCCCGTCCGCCGCGCCGGGCCGGGTCGACGAAGACCGCGTCGTACGGAGCGGTGTCGATCTCGGTGACATCGGCGCACCGCACCTCGACCAGCGCCTCCAGACCGAGCGCCGCGGCATTGGCGCGGGCGACCTCGGCGGTCAGCGGATCGCGGTCCACGGCCAGCACCGCGATGCCCGCACGCGCGAGGGCGATCGCGTCGCCGCCGATCCCGCAGCACAGATCGGCCACACTTCGCACCCCGAGGCCGGCGAACCGCTGCGCCCGGTAGGTGGCGACCGAGGTGCGGGTCGCCTGCTCGACACCGTTGGGCGTGAAGAACATCCGGTACGCGTCGTCCGCGCCGAACTTCGCCACCGCCCGCTGCCGCAGCCGGGCCTGCCCCAGGGCCGCCGAGACCAGGTCGGCCGGGTGGCTGCGGCGCAGGCGGGTCGCGGTGGCCAGTTCCCGGGCGGGGTCGTGGTCGCGCAGCTCGGCCAGGAGCGCGGTGCCCTCGGGGGCGAGCAGGGCGTGGAAGCCGGCGAGCGGGTCGGGCGCGTCGGGCGTGGGGAGAGCGTTCACCCGGCCCATTGTGAGCCAGCCGGGGGACCGGGCGGGCCCGGCGGCGGTGTCGGGCCGGGCACCCGGGCGCGCCCTGGCAGGATGCGGCGCCATGCAGCTAGTACGACAAAAGGAAGAATCCGCCAGGAAGCGGCACAGGCCCGGCCGCCTCGTCCGTGGGCCGGTCCGCAAGGCCCTGATCGTTCTCCTCGCCACCGCCGTCGCCTCCGGGTGCGCGGCCGAAGGCGCGGACAGTGCCACTGGTGGGAAGCACTCGGCGTCGCCCGCCGCCGGTCAGGAGGGGCCGCCCGAACTGAAGGCGGCGCCGGCCGACGCGCTGTCCGTGTACGCGGAGAACCTGAAGCGGAAGCAGGCCGCGCGGGTCGCGGTGGCCAAGAAGTGGCGACTGGCGAAGGTCCCGTTGGCCGCCCCCGAACCACCGGCCGTCAAGCCGCGCATCACCACCCGCAAGGGCTTCGAGGTCGCTGGCGGGGACGCGCTGCCGCCCGTCTTCACCACCGTGCCGACCAAGGAACGGATCGTCTTCCTGACGATGGACGACGGGGCCGAGAAGGACCCCGCGCTGCTGCGGATGATGACGGAGCTGGACATCCCGTACAGCGCCTTCCTCAGCGACTTCGTGGTGAACGATGACTACGGCTACTTCAAGAAGATGCAGGCCCGCGGTGTCACCCTCAACAACCACACGCTGAACCACCGCTATATGCCCGGTCTGTCGTACGCCGAGCAGAAGCGGGAGATCTGCGGCCAGCAGGACAAGATCGCGAAGCACTTCGGGAAACGGCCCACGCTCTTCCGGCCGCCGTACGGCAACTACAACCGCGACACCCTGCGCATCGCCAAGTCCTGCGGCATCAAGGCCGTGCCGCTGTGGTCGTCGGAGGCGTTCCCCGACCACATGGAATGGCGCGAGTGGGACCGCGACCTGCACCCCGGCGACATCATCCTCACCCATTTCCGGGGGCCCGAGGACTGGAAGGGCTCCATGCCCGACATGATCCGGCGGGTCATGAAGACGGTCACGGACAAGGGTTACGCGGTCGCCAGGCTGGAGGACTACGTCTGACACGGCCACAGGACTGTGTCCGGCACGGGAGGGCGGCCCGTCCGCCACGCCGGGGTGGTGAATTGGCACTCCGCTTGACCGAGTGCTAATCGCGGTCATAGTCTCAGTGCTGGCACTCCCCACTGGAGAGTGCCAGCACCACCGTGCGACAGGGCAGGTCCGGCACCCGCGACGACGGATCGACCTGGTCGCCACCCCAAAGACTGTTAAACCCCGTGAGATCTCCGAAGGGGGAGACCGGATCGTGTCGACCACCAGCTCCAAGGTTGCGATCAAGCCGCTCGAGGACCGCATTGTGGTCCAGCCGCTCGACGCCGAGCAGACCACGGCCTCCGGCCTGGTCATTCCCGACACCGCCAAGGAGAAGCCCCAGGAGGGCGTCGTCCTGGCTGTGGGCCCGGGCCGCTTCGAGAACGGCGAGCGCCTTCCGCTCGACGTCAAGACCGGCGACGTCGTTCTGTACAGCAAGTACGGCGGCACCGAGGTGAAGTACAACGGCGAGGAGTACCTCGTCCTCTCGGCTCGCGACGTGCTCGCGATCATCGAGAAGTAATTCACCCACGTTTGTTTCTGTTCTGCGCCCCTGGCCCCCTGCGATAACTAGCCGGGTGGTCAGGGGCGCAGTTCGTTTTGAGAGGACAGGCAACAGCCCATGGCGAAGATTCTGAAGTTCGACGAGGACGCCCGTCGCGCCCTTGAGCGCGGCGTCAACAAGCTTGCCGACACAGTCAAGGTGACGATCGGCCCCAAGGGCCGCAACGTCGTCATCGACAAGAAGTTCGGCGCCCCCACCATCACCAACGACGGTGTCACCATCGCCCGCGAGGTCGAGCTCGACGACCCGTACGAGAACCTCGGTGCCCAGCTGGTGAAGGAGGTGGCGACCAAGACCAACGACGTAGCGGGTGACGGCACCACCACCGCCACCGTCCTGGCCCAGGCGCTCGTCCGCGAGGGCCTGCGCAACGTCGCCGCCGGCGCTTCCCCGGCCGCCCTGAAGAAGGGCATCGACGCCGCGGTCAAGGCCGTGTCCGAGGAGCTCCTCGCGACCGCCCGCCCGATCGAGGACAAGTCCGACATCGCCGCCGTGGCCGCGCTCTCCGCGCAGGACACCCAGGTCGGCGAGCTCATCGCGGACGCGATGGACAAGGTCGGCAAGGACGGTGTCATCACCGTCGAGGAGTCCAACACCTTCGGTCTGGACCTCGAGTTCACCGAGGGCATGGCCTTCGACAAGGGCTACCTGTCGCCGTACATGGTGACCGACCAGGAGCGTATGGAGGCCGTCCTCGACGACCCGTACATCCTGATCCACCAGGGCAAGATCGGCTCCATCCAGGAGCTGCTCCCGCTCCTGGAGAAGGTCATCCAGTCGGGTGGCTCCAAGCCGCTGCTGATCATCGCCGAGGACGTCGAGGGCGAAGCCCTGTCGACCCTGGTCGTCAACAAGATCCGTGGCACCTTCAACGCCGTCGCGGTGAAGGCCCCGGGCTTTGGTGACCGCCGCAAGGCCATGCTCGGCGACATCGCCACCCTCACCGGTGCGACCGTCATCGCCGAAGAGGTCGGCCTCAAGCTCGACCAGGCCGGTCTCGACGTGCTGGGCACCGCCCGCCGCGTCACCATCTCCAAGGACGACACGACCATCGTCGACGGCGGCGGCGACTCCGCCGACGTCAAGGGCCGGGTCAACCAGATCAAGGCCGAGATCGACTCCACGGACTCCGACTGGGACCGCGAGAAGCTCCAGGAGCGCCTCGCGAAGCTGGCCGGCGGCGTGTGCGTGATCCGCGTCGGTGCAGCCACCGAGGTGGAGCTCAAGGAGAAGAAGCACCGTCTGGAGGACGCCATCTCCGCGACCCGCGCCGCGGTCGAGGAGGGCATCGTCTCCGGTGGTGGCTCCGCTCTGGTCCACGCCGTCAAGGTCCTCGAGGGCAACCTCGGCAAGACCGGCGACGAGGCCACCGGTGTCGCGGTCGTGCGCCGCGCCGCCGTCGAGCCGCTGCGCTGGATCGCCGAGAACGCCGGCCTGGAGGGTTACGTCATCACCTCCAAGGTCGCCGAGCTCGACAAGGGCCAGGGCTTCAACGCCGCGACCGGCGAGTACGGCGACCTGGTGAAGGCCGGCGTCATCGACCCGGTCAAGGTCACCCGCTCCGCCCTGGAGAACGCCGCGTCGATCGCGTCGCTGCTGCTCACGACCGAGACCCTGGTCGTCGAGAAGCCGGCCGACGACGAGTCCGAGGCCGGTCACGGCCACGGTCACTCCCACTAGTACGCACCCGGCACACCACTGAGGCCCGGTACCCCCGTCGCGGGGGTACCGGGCCTCAGTGCGAGGCAGGCTCAAGCCCCTCCGGCGATTGAGGAGCGGGGTCCGGAGCGGAGCCCCGAGAGGTCATGCCGAGTGGCCCAGCACCTCCGGTGTCACCGGGTCCGCGAACGGCCGGCCCCCGGCGAAGCGTTCCAGCTCGTCCAGCGCCTGATCCGCCATGCGGTGCAGCTCGTTGCCCAGCGAGCCCGCTATATGAGGCGTGAGCAGGACGTTCGGCAGGTCGTACAACGGTGAATCCGCCACCGGCAGTTCGGGCTCCGTCACATCCAGCACCGCGTGCAGCCGCCCGCTCACCAGCTCCGGAAGCAACGCCTCCTCGTCGACCAGCGAACCGCGCGCCGTATTGATCAGCGTCGACCCCGCCGGCATCAGCGCCAGCTGCGCCGCCCCGATGAGGTGGCGCGTCTCCGGCAACTGGGGAGCGTGGACGGAGACCACCGAGCTGCGGGCGCACAGCTCCGGCAGTGTCGCCGTCCGCACCCCGAGCGCGGCGGCCTCGGCGGCGGAGACGTACGGGTCGTACAGCAGCACGTCCAGGTCGAACGGGCGCAGCAGTTCCATCACCCGGCGGCCGATCCGGGACGCGCCGACGATGCCGACCGTACGGCGGTAGTTGCCGCTCGCTTCGAGATCCTGGAGCCAGTCGTGGTCGGCCCGCAGCGCGCGGAAGCGCTGGGCGGCGTGCAGCACCCGCTTGTTGGCGAAGAGGATCGCGGCGAGGGTGAACTCGGCGACGGGCAGGGCGTTGGCGTTGGCCGCCGAGGTGACGGCGATGCCGCGTTCCCAGCACGCGTCGGTGATGTGGTGCTTGACGGACCCTGCCGCGTGCACGACGGCGCGCAGACGGGGTGCCGCGGCCAGGATCTCCGCGGTCAGAGGGGTGGCGCCCCAGCAGGTGAGGAGCACGTCCGCCTCGGCGAGCGCGGCGGCCACCTCCGGGCCGGGGGCGGCCAGATCGTGGGCGACGAGGCCCGGGTCCGTACGGGTGAGGGCGGCCAGCCGGGTGCGGTGGCGCTCGGCGAACAGCCGGCCGGCGATGCCGGGGCCCATCGCGAGCAGCGCGCGGGGCCGGTTGTCAGTGGCGTGGGGCATGGTGGAACTCGACTCCTCGAAGGCTCGCCTGACGGTCACTTGACACTTCCTGCCGTCAGTCCCGCCTTCCAGTGCCGCTGCAGCGAGACGAAGGCGACGATCAGGGGGATGACGGCGAGGAGGGAACCGGTGACGACGAGAGGGTAGAAGCTCGGTTCGCCATGGGTGTTGGTGTTCCAGGAGTACAGACCGAGGCTCAGGGGGAAGAGCTCGCGGTCCGACAGCATCACCAGGGGGAGGAAGAAGTTGTTCCAGATCGCGGTGAACTGGAAGAGGAAGACGGTCACGAAGCCCGGCATGACCATGCGCAGACCGATCGACCAGAAGGTGCGCAGCTCACCTGCCCCGTCGATCCGGGCGGCCTCCAGCGCCTCGTCGGGGATGTATCCCGTACAGAAGACCCGCGCGAGATACACGCCGAACGGGTTGACCAGTACGGGGATCAGCACCGACCAGTAGGTGTTGACCAGCCCGGTCTTCGAGGCCAGGAGATACATCGGCAGGGCGAGCGCGGTGGTCGGGACCAGCACGCCCATCAGGACGAGGCCGAACAGCTTCTCCTTGCCGCGGAATTCGTACTTGTCGAAGGCATAGCCCGCGGCGACGCAGATCAGGGAGCAGACGAGCGCTCCGCCGCCCGCGTAGAGAAGGCTGTTGACGTACCAGCGGAAGTAGATGCCGTCGCCGTAGGCGGCGAGGTTCGACAGGTTCTCGCCGAGGTTGAAGCCGTCGAGGGAGAAGGCGTTGCCCGCGAGCAGGTCGCCGGTGTCCTTGGTGGCGGCGGTGACCAGCCAGACGAGCGGGAAGAGCATGTAGACGACGGCGAGCATCAGGAAGCCGTTGACGGCGGTCTTCGACATCCAGCGGTTCGGGGGAGCTGAGGGGTTCATGCCTTCCTGCCCTTGCGTCCGGTGAAGCGGGTGACGACGAAGGACAGCAGCGCGGCGGTGAGGGCCAGCAGGATGGAGGCGGCGGCGGCGAGCCCGTAGTCGTTGCGTTCGAAGGCCGCGGTGTACGCGTACATGTTCGGCGTCCAGGTGGAGGAGACGGCGGAGCCGGTCCCCTTGTTGAGGATCAGCGGCTCGGTGAACAGCTGGAGCGAGCCGATGATCGTGAACAGTGCGACCATCGCGACCGAGGCGCGGATCAGCGGAACCTTGATGGAGAAGGCGATCCGCCAGGCGCCCGCGCCGTCCACCGTGGCCGCTTCGAGTACGGAACGGTCGACGGCCTGGAGGGCGGCGTAGAAGATCACCATGTTGTAGCCGAGCCATTCCCACAGCGCGATGTTGACGATGGAGGGAAGAGCGCCTTCGGAGGAGAAGAAGTCGAAGCCGATTCCCCCGGACTCCATGGCGCTGACCACCGGGCTGAGCTGGGGTGTGTAGAGGTAGACCCAGATCAGCGCGGCGATGATGCCCGGCACGGCGTGCGGGAGGAAGAGCGCGAGCTGGAAGAACCGGCGGGCGCGGGCGAGTGTGGAGTCGAGCAGCAGAGCGAGCGCGAGGGCTCCGACGAGCAGCAGCGGAATGTAGAAGACGCAGTATCCGAGCAGGACGACGAAGCCCTCGCGGAAGGCCCGGTCGCCCAGCGCCGCCGCGTAGTTGTCGAGGCCGCTGAAGACGGTCTCGGTGCCGCCGAAGCCCAGTCCGGACTGCTTCTCGGTGAACAGGCTGAGCCAGACCGCGTAACCGATCGGCACCACCATGACCACGGTGAAGAGTGCGAAGAACGGGCCCAGCAGGACTGCGGCGGCTCTGGTTGTCCGGGCGCGCTTCATCAGCCGGCGTCCTCGACCTTCAGGCCGCGCTTCTTGAGCTCGGCGACCGTGGCGTCATGGCCGGCCTTCACCGCTTCGGCGATCGTAGTGTCGCCGCTCGCGACCTTGCCGAACTGGTCCTTGATGATCGTGTTGGAGGTGCCGGTCGTCGGGCCCCAGGCCCAGTCGGGCCGGATGGACGTCGCGGCTCTGTCGAAGACCTGGTAGATGTCCGCGCCGCCGAAGTAGCTCGCGTCGAAAGCGGCCTTCGCCACCGGGCGCAGCTCGGCCGCGGCCGGGAAGGCGCTCGACGTGCCGGATGCGATACGGGCCTTGATGCCCTCCGGCGTGGTCGACATCCAGGTGGCGAACTCGACGGCGGCCTCGGCCTTCTTGCTGTTCTTCGACACGGCGAAGGTGGACCCGCCGAGCATGCCGCTCGCCGGAGTGCCGTCCCAGCTGGGCATCGGCGCGACCGCCCACTTGCCGCTCTGCTCGGGCAGCGTGCCCTTCAGGACACCGGCGCCCCAGGCGGCCCCGAGGTAGCCGACCGTTCCGCCGCTCTTGAGCGAGTTGGTCCACTCCGGGCTGAACGAGGCGTTGGCCCTGATCAGGTCGTCGTCGAGCAGGCCCTGCCAGTAGTCGGCGGTCTTCGTGGTCGCCTGGTCGGTCGTGTTCACCTTCCAGGTGTCGCCCTCGGCCTTGTACCACTGGGCCCCTGCCTGCCAGGCCATCGCCTGGAAGGTGGTCGGGTCATCGGGGAAGAAGGTGCCTATGCGGGCCTTCTTGTCGGCCTTCTTGACCTTCTCGGCCGCCTTGCGGAAGTCGGCCCAGGTGGTGGGGACTTCGACGCCGTACTTCTCGAAGAGGTCCTTGCGGTAGTAGAACGCCTGCGGCGAGGCGTCGAAGGGGACGGCCCAGTTCTTGCCGCCGAGCGTTGTCAGTTCCACCGCCTGCGGCAGCAGCTTCTTCTTGATGTCGTCCGTGAGGTACGGGCTGATGTCCTGGACCGAGCCCTGGCTGACGAACTCGGGCAGCTGCGGGTACTCGATGCTGACGAGGTCGGGTGCGTTGCCCGCCTTCACCGCGTTGGAGATCTTGGCGTAGCCGCCCGCGTTCCCGGACGGGATCTCCTCGTAGACGACCTTGATGTCCTTGTGCGAGGCGTTGAACGCGTCAACGACTTCCTTCGATCCCTTTGCCCAGCCCCAGAAGGTGATGCTGACGGGCTTGCCGTCGCTTCCGGGTGCGGCGTTGTCGTCACCGCTGCCGCCGCACGCCGTGAGAACGGCGAGGGCGGTGGCGGCACCGACGATGACGTGGGACGTTCTGCTCCAACTGCGGCTCACGGCGTGGCTCCTGAACAGGCGGCGACATGGGGCGTTGGCCGTGATCCTTGAACCAGCTGTGACCGAAGTCAAGAGCGAAAGATTGATTGATCGAAAAAAGATCAGAACGGTTATGTACGGAAGCGGTCGGGGAGGCGCCGGGGGCGTTACGTCACGGGGTCTCCGCAGGAGCTGCGGACCCGGAGCTGCGGGAGCAGCGACACATGGCGGCGGGGCAGCCCGGCGCCGGGGCCCCCGATCTGGGTGAGGCGTTCCACCAGCAGGTCCGTCGCGTGCCGCCCCACCTCCCGCTTGGGCGGGGCCACGGCGGTGAGCGGGGTGTCCGCGAGCGCCGCCACCTCGTCGTCGTAGGCGATGAGCGCCAGGTCCTGCGGCACCCGTACACCGAGCTCGGCCAGGCGCTGCACCACCTGGATCGCGTCCACGTCGTTGTGGATCAGGGCCGCGGTCGCCACCCCGGAGACGACCGCCTCACGCAGGGCCTGCACGGCCTCCTCGAAGGCGTCCGGCTCCTGCTCCGCCGGTACGGAACCGATCACGCCCTGCGGGGCGCGCAGCCCCATCACGGCGAGCGCCTCCTTGTACCCGGACCGCACGGCGACGGCCGTCGGCGAATCGGCGCGGGCCATCAGCAGTGGCGCCCCGTGGCCCAGTCCCACCAGGTGGCGCAGGGCGAGCAACACCCCGTGCCGGTGGTCCGAGCAGACCCGGTCCAGGGTGTCCAGCGGTGAGCCGGCGGGAGGCTGCCGTTCGAGGAGCACCGTGGGCACGGGCAGCGAGGTGATCCAGTCGCCGAACGCCGCCGGGTCGCCGGGCCGCCGCCAGCCGGGCGCGACCAGCACTCCTTCGGCGCCGGCGGCGAGCAGGCCCTGGGTGCGGGCGTGGTCCTCCTCCGGCCGGTAGTCCGAGATCCGCAGGATCAGCCGGGCCCCGGCGCGGGCCGCGGCCTCGTGCGCCCCGCGGATCACTTCGGCGAAGTAGTACGTCGCGGAGGGCGCGAGCATGCCGAGGACCAGCCCCCTGCCCGTACCGCCCGCGGTGTCGGGCGCCGCGGCCGCACGGTCCTGCGGCCAGGAGACCGAACCGTGCACCCGGTCGAGCAGGCCCCGGCCCGCCAGGTCCTCCACGTCCCGGCGCACCGTGACGGGTGAGACCCCCAGCTGGGAGGCGAGATCGGAGACGCGGGCCGAGCCCCGTTCCCGTACCAGCCCCAGCAGGCGGTCATGACGTTCAGCAGCACTTTCGCGCACGACAGCAGTCCCCTCGACGTGTGTGTCCCCGACCCTAGACCACAATGATCGAACGACGGGAGTTTCGATCATTCAAACGCTTTCCATTGACGTTCGATCAGTCCGAGCCCCAGGATTCCGGGCGATGCCGACCCGATCCGACTCTGACTCTTCGTACGGAGGAATTGTGAGACATCGCCTCACCGCAGCAGTGCTCGCTGCCCTGACGGCCGCCGCCGGTCTGACGGCAACGGCCCAGAGCACCGCGCAGGCCGCACCCGTGGGCCGCACCTTCCACGTCGACTGCTCCGCCCCCGCGCAGGGTGCGGACGGAAGCGCGCGGCACCCCTGGACGACTCCCGCCGAGGCCAACGCTGCCACCTACGGTCCAGGCGACCGCCTGCTCTTCAAGCGCGGCGCCACCTGTACCGGCACGCTCACCCCCAAGGGTGCGGGGTCGGCCGATGCACCCTTCACCATCGCCGACTACGGCGACAGCCCGCAGCGCGCCAGGCTCGACGGCGCGGGCGCACACGACGTCGTACTCCTCGCCGACACCGAGCACGTCCGGCTGACCGCGCTGGAGATCACCAACGCCTCGAACCCCGGCAGCGAACGCAACGCCGTACGGCTGCGCCTGACCGACTACGGCACGGCCCGCGGATTCGAGATCGACCACCTCTACATCCACGACGTGCGCGGCGGCGACTTCAAGACGATCACCGGTTCCAGCGCCATCCACGTGGCTGTCCAGGGCATCGCCAAGGCCAGCAGGTACGACGGCGTCGACATCCACCACAACCTCATCGAGGACGTCGACCGGGAGGGCATCTACTTCAAGTCGACGTTCTCCAAGCGCGCGCTGGTCGGCAACCAGCAGGACCCGAACGTCTACCCCGGCGCCTGGACCCCGTCCACCGGCGTCCGCATCCACCACAACACCCTCAGGTCGCTGGCCGGCGACGGCATGAAGCTGGACACCACCGCGGGTGCCCGCGTCGACCACAACCGTATCGACGGCTTCCAGTTGCGCTCGCCCTCGGCCAACGCGGGCATCTGGACGTTCAACACCGACGACACGACCATCGAGTACAACGAGGTCTCGGGCGGCGGGAACACCCACGACGGCATGTCCTTCGATGCCGATGGCGCCTCCGACCACACGGTCTTCCAGTACAACTACAGCCACGACAACAAGGGCGGCTTCCTGCTGGTCTGCCCCTACAGCGGCGCCAAGACCATCGACACGGTCGCCCGCTACAACGTCAGCCGCAACGACGGAGCCCGGCTGCTGCAGAACTGCTGGGGCCCCATCCTCAACACCCAGATCTACAACAACTCCTTCTACAACAAGGAGAAGATCCCCGCCTATCTGGTGCAGGACGACAACGGCAATCCCTCCGCCACCGTCCACGAGCAGTCCATCCGCAACAACGTCTTCGTCAGCGAAGGGACCGGCGGATACGGCTTCACCAACCCCACCCCCGGCCTGTCCTTCGACCACAACGCGTTCTACGGCATCACGATGACCCGCCCCAACCTCGGCGGCATCACCGGGAACCCGCTGCTGCGCGAGGACTGGAGGCTCGGCGCCGGCTCACCCGCGATCGGCACGGGCGCCGTCATCGGGAACAACGGCAGCAAGGACTACTTCGGCAACCCGCTGCCGGACACCGCCCCGAACCTGGGCGCCTACGAAGGCCCCGGCCTTCCGTAACAACGCAATAACGCCCTACTGAGGACCGTACTTGCGGCCTGTCCTGGAGGTGACCCCTCCGAGCAGGCCGCGAGGCGTCACCTTCACCAGCCCCATCAGCGCCTTGTACCGGGCGTCCGGCACCGACACCGTCCGCCCGCGCGCCAGATCCGCGAGCGCACTCGTGACCAGCTTGTCCGCGTCGAGCCACATCCAGCCCGGAATGCTGCCCGTTCCCATCCCGGCCCGCTCGTGGAACTCCGTCCGTACGAACCCAGGACACAGCGCCATCAGCCGCACGCCCGACCCGGACAGGTCCTTGGCCGCGCCCTGGGTGAACTGCACGACCCACGCCTTGGACGCCCCGTACGTCCCGCGCGGCACGAAAGCCGCGACGGACGCCACGTTGATGACTCCGCCGCGCCCCCGCTCCTTCATCCCGGCAGCGGCGGCGGACGTCAGCCGCAGCACCGCCTCGCAGTGCACCTTCAGCATCGTCAGCTCATCGGCCATGGGGACCTCCAGATAGCGCCCCTTGTTCCCGAATCCGGCATTGTTGATCAGGAGGTCGACGGACTGGTGGCGGTCCCCGAGCCGGGCCTCGACCGCCGCGATCCCCTTGTCCTCGGAGAGGTCGGCGGTCAGGACCTCGGCCTCGATGCCGTGCCGGTCGTGCAGTTCGGTGGCCTGGACCCGCAGCCGCTCGGTGTCACGGGCCACCAGCACCAGGTTGTGCCCCTCGCCCGCGAGCCGCCGTGCGAAAGCGGCCCCGATCCCCGCCGTCGCGCCCGTAATCAGTGCAGTCGTCATAGGCGGCACGTTAGTGCCCGGCGTGCGTGGGCGGTCGACCCGCCCGCTGTCCCTTGTCGACAACCACGAACTGGCCCATCATCCCGTCGTCCTCGTGGCGCAGCAGATGGCAGTGGTACATGTACGGAGTGTCCGGGTCGGCCGGCCCGTCGAACCGCAGAACGATGGTCACCGTCGCCCCCATGGGCACCGCGACCGTGTCCTTGCGGCCGCGCAGCGCGGGCTCCGGTTCCTTCCCGTTCACCTTCAGGACCCTGAACTGCGCGTCGTGGACGTGGAAGTTGTGGGTCACGTCGCCGCCGTTGCGCAGGGTCCAGGTCTCCGTCGTGCCCCGGACGACCGTCTCGTCGATCCGCTTCATGTCCATCGGGCGCCGGTTGATCCCGGACTGAAGCAGTTCGAAGTGCCGTCCGCGTACCGAATCCTCCGCCCGGGGCAGTTCGAGCTCACCCAGGGCTGCGGGCAGGGCGGGCGACTTGCGCAGCTGCTTCGACGCCCGCAGCTCAAGTACGTCGAAGGAGTCGTCGCCCCCGTTGAACCGCTTCTCCCAGCCGCCCCCGCCGCGCCACGGATAGCTGCGCAGCACCGTGCGCTCACCCGGCTGCATCCGTACGACGATCTCGGCGCGCTCGCCCGGGGAGAGCTGTACGCGGTTCATGGCGGCGGCCTTCTCCAGCAGCCCGCCGTCCGTCCCGACCAGGCCGAACGAGCGGTCGTCGTCGAAGCCGAAGGTGTAGATGCGGGCCGTGGACGCGTTCAGCAGACGCAGCCGTACGAGCTCGTCGCCGACCTCCCGGTACGGGTCGAGGGTGCCGTTCACCAGGGTCTGTTCGCCGAGGAATCCGGTGTTGGCCAGGAAGAAGCGCCCATGGTCGAGCTTCGCCCCGTCGAACGTCACGTCCTGGACGACGACCGGGAGATCGTCCACCCCGTACGTCCTGGGCAGCGCGAGCCGTTCCGACCGTTCGTCGTCGATCAGGAACATCCCGGCCAGTCCGCGCTGGATGTGCTGCTCGGTCCTGCCGTGCGGATGGGGGTGGTACCAGAGCGTCGCGGCCGGCTGGTCGACCTTCCAGCGCGGGGCCCAGTCGCCGCCCGCCCGCACCATCTGGTGCGGTCCGCCGTCCATCGACGCCGGCAGGTGCATCCCGTGCCAGTGCACGCTCGACGCCTCGTCCAGGGTGTTCTTCACCCGGACCTTCACCTGCTCGCCGCGGCGCGCGCGCAGCGTCGGCCCCAGATAGCTTCCGTTGAAACCCCAGGTCGGTGTGGACCGCCCGTCCTTGAACTCCGTTTCCCCCGCCTGCATCCGCAGATCGAAGACCCGGGTGCCGTCCTTGTCGACGGTCGACTCGGACAGTGGGGGTACGGCCATCCGGTTGCTGAAGCGGACCTTCCCCACCGTGCTCACATCGGCGCCGGTCCACAGCCAGGCGAACACGCCGCCGATGGCCGCAACGAACACGCCCGCAGCCACACCCAGCGTGATGAGTGCCCGTACCAACCGCCGCCGTCCCCTGGACTTTTCCATGCTCACCAGGGTTCCGCCCAAGGGCGGCCGGGGTATCGGGCGCATCCCTGACCGTCCCCTGAGCCGCCCCCTACGGACCGTCAGCCGTCAGACCCCGTGCTTCTCCACGTACGCCCGTGCGTCACGCAGTGCCTCCGGGTGCAGCGCGTCCCCGGCCGCGAGCAGCTGGGGCAGTAGCGTCCGCTCGGTCGTGACGGCCCGGAACACCAGGGACACGGTGACGTCGTGGTCCGGCCGGTGGACGATCTCGACCGGGTCGCCCGCGCTTATCGTCCCCGGCTCCAGGACCCGCAGATACGCGCCGGGCGCGGCCTCTTCGGTGAACCGCTTGACCCACCCCTTCTCGCCGAGATGACCCGCGAACGTACGGCACGGAATGCGGCCCGTGGTCACCTCCAGGACGAGACCGGAGCCGATCCGCCAGCGTTCCCCGATCCTGGCCCCGCTCACATGGACCCCCTGGGTCGTGAGGTTCTCGCCGAACGCACCGTTGGCCAGGTCCCGGCCGAGCGCCGTCTCCCAGGCGTCGAGCTCCTCGCGCGCGAAGGCGTACACCGCCTGGTCCGTGCCCCCGTGGTGCCGCAGATCGCACACCGCGTCGCCGGCCAGACCGCTGCCGCCGCTTCCCTTGGGGCCCGGGTCCGATACCTGTACGGGGCCGTCGGCCGGGTGCTTGTCGATCCCGGTGACGCCACCGGGGCCGTTGGTGTGTTCGGACGGCCTGGGGCGGCCCAGGTTCACGGTCAGCAGCTTCATGGCGTACACGCTAGCGAGTCATTACTCAAAGCCGCACACCAATTATTCACGCCTGCCCCAAGAGTCGCTTATGGTGGAGGGGTGATCGAAGCCCGTCATCTCCGAGTCCTGCGCGCCGTGTCCACGACCGGTTCGTTCTCCGCCGCCGCGCGCGAACTGGGCTGCACCCAGCCTGCGGTCAGCCAGCAGATGAAGGCCCTCGAGGCATCGGCGGGCACCACGCTGCTCATCCGTACCGGCCGCGAGATGCGGCTGACCCAGGCAGGCGAGGCCCTGGTCCGCCATGCGTCCGGCATCCTCGCCGGGCTGACCGCCGCGGAGGAGGAGGTCGCCGCGATCGCCGGACTGCGGGCGGGCCGGGTCCGGCTCGTCTCGTTCCCCAGCGGCAGTTCCACCCTGGTCCCCGGCGCGCTCGCGGCGCTGCGCGCCGCCCACCCCGGCACCCGGGTCTCGCTCGTCGAGGCGGAGCCGCCCCGCTCGGTGGAGATGCTCCGGGACGGCGACTGCGACATCGCGCTGGCGTTCCGTTACGGGGAGTCCGGCGGCGAGTGGGACGACCTGGTCGTGCGCCCACTGCTGGCCGACCGGCTGATCGGGCTGGTCCCCGAGGGGCACCGGCTGGCGGACGCGGCGGCCGTGGGCATCGCGGAGCTGGCCGACGAGCCGTGGATCGCGGGCTGTCCGCGCTGTCGCCGCCAGCTCGTGGAGGTCTGCGAGGCGTCCGGCTTCACTCCCCGTATCGACTTCGCCACCGACGACTACCCGGCGGTGATGGGACTGGTGGGAGCGGGCCTCGGGGTGGCCGTCCTGCCGGAGCTGGCCATCGAGTCGGTACGCCCGAAGGGTGCCCGTACCGTCACGGTCGAACCGGCCATCGAGCGCGAGATCGTCGCACTGACCCTCCCGGACCTGGCCCAGGTGCCCGCGGTGGCGGCCACGCTGGACCAGCTCGCCCGGGCCGCCACGCGCTGAAGCGGGCAGCTCCGACGGCGCCGGGGCTGCCCGCTTCGGTGGGCGTTTGGGGAAACGCTCACGAAGAATCGTTTCTCTGTTGGGTGGAGGGCGTGGGTGTCAGGCGCGTCCGCCGCCGGCCGCGCCGGCCGAGTGGGCCGCCGCGATCAGCCGGTTGCGTGCCCGGCCCATGAGCTCTTCGCGCTCGTCCTCGGTCAGGCCGCCCCACACTCCGTAGGGCTCCCGTACCGCCAGTGCGTGCGCCGCGCACTCGGCCCGTACCGGGCAGCGCATGCACACCTCTTTCGCCGAGGTCTCGCGAGCGCTCCGAGCCGCCCCGCGCTCACCCTCCGGGTGGAAGAAGAGTGAGCTGTCGACCCCTCGGCAGGCGGCCAGCAGCTGCCAGTCCCACAGATCTGCATTGGGTCCGGGAAGGCGGGAGAAATCTGCCATTGCGTGTCCCCTCGAAACCGTGCTGAGTCGGAAACGGCATCCTCGACCGTTGTTGATCGTCGGTGACCGGAGTCCCGACCGTACATCTACGGTGTTAGTAGATGTAAATATGACTGATTGCGAATCTAGCCACAGACACCGGTAAAAGGGAAGAAAATCCGCTAAATGGGGCATACCTTTGGGTGAAGTTTCTGTTGACGCCTGGATGATCTGCGCCGCTCTCCTCCGTGTGCGACCCCTCACGTAGAGTGCCGAACTCGACCTTCCAACCCGTAACTCTTTCGAGTGACCATCGTTGAGAGTGCGGAGGCGGTTGACGAAGAACGAGCTCGGGCAGATGTCCGAGGGGGTCAACCGCACAGGTGACGACTTGTATCAGCCTGGAGGCTCAAGGTGACGCGCATCAGCTGCGGAGGACGGTCATGACATCCGTCCTCGTCTGCGACGACTCCCCGCTTGCCCGAGAAGCGCTCCGCCGCGCGGTTGCCACCGTGCCCGGCGTCGAGCGTGTGACGACGGCGGCCAACGGCGAGGAAGTTCTCCGCCGCTGGGGGGCCGACCGTTCGGATTTGATTCTGATGGACGTACGCATGCCCGGTCTGGGGGGTGTGGAGACGGTCCGGAGGCTGCTCTCCGCCGACCCGGGGGCCCGGATCATCATGCTGACCGTCGCCGAGGACCTGGACGGTGTCGCGCTCGCGGTCGCCGCCGGTGCCCGCGGCTATCTGCACAAGGACGCCTCGCGCGCCGAGCTGCGGGCCACCGTGACGCAGGCCCTGGCCGATCCGACGTGGCGGCTCGCCCCGCGCCGGCTGCGGTCCGCCGAGATGGGTGCGGCACCGACGCTCACCGCGCGTGAGATCCAGGTGCTCGAAGGCATGAGCCACGGCCGGTCCAACGCGGAGATCGGACGCGAGCTGTTCCTCTCCGAGGACACGGTGAAGACGCACGCGAGGCGACTCTTCAAGAAGCTCGGCGCCTCGGACCGCGCACACGCCGTGGCGCTCGGCTTCCGATGGGGCCTGGTCCGCTGAACCCGGGCCACGGCCGGTAGCCGTAGCCACCCCCGTCCGCGCAACGGCGGGCGGGGTGACGGGGACGGCGGGGCGGCGGGCCCGCGATCCGACCCCTCCGACCAGCGATATGTGACGCTTCTCGGCCGATGCCGCATCCTTGAGACGTGGAGTTCCTCGGGAACGATTCGGTCGAGCGGAAGGGGAGGGCGCAGGACATGACATCCGGCGCACCCGCTCATAACGCTTCGGTGCACAACTCAGGACGCGGTGCCGCGGATCCGGCGGCCCCAAGGCACCATGGTTCGATGCGCGACGACGAGACAACGGTGATCGGTGCACTGGTGCACCGTGCCGTCGACGGCGACGCACAGGCCACCCATGATCTGCTGGCCCATGTCCACCCCCTCGCGCTGCGCTACTGCAGGTCCCGGCTGAACCGGCTGCCCGGTGATGCCCGTCACTTCGTGGAGGACCTGGCGCAGGAGGTCTGTGTCGCGGTGCTGATGGCGCTGCCGCGGTACAAGGACACCGGCAGACCCTTCGAAGCCTTCGTCTTCGCCATCGCGGGTCACAAGGTCGCCGACCTCCAGCGCGCCGCCATGCGGCACCCCGGGTCGACGGCCGTGCCTTCCGACGAGATGCCGGAGCGGCCCGACGATTCGCTCGGCCCGGAAGAGCGTGCCCTGCTCAGCAGTGACGCGGCCTGGGCCAAGAAGCTCCTGGCCAACCTTCCGGAGAATCAGCGGGAGCTGCTGGTCCTGCGGGTCGCCGTCGGACTGACGGCCGAGGAGACCGGTCAGATGCTGGGGATGTCCCCGGGGGCCGTCCGCGTCGCCCAGCACCGCGCGCTGAGCAGGCTGCGCGCCCTCGCGGGACAGTAGGCGCGTCCCGTCCGTGATCACGTAGGAACATACAGAACCGCTTACCGATCTTGATCGTGGAATGAGACACCCCGGAAGCCCGTTAGCATGGACATCCGCACCGATCAAGGCCATTTGGGGAAGGTGTCATGACTGCAAACGTCGACGGAGTGCCCGAGAAATTCGCGACGCTCGGGCTGACATACGACGACGTGCTGCTGCTGCCGGGCGCGTCCGACATGGCGCCCGATCAGATCGACACTTCCTCGTACATCTCGAAGAACGTCCGGGTGAACATCCCGCTGCTCTCCGCGGCGATGGACAAGGTCACCGAGGCGCGCATGGCCATCGCCATGGCCCGTCAGGGCGGCGCGGGCGTGCTGCACCGCAATCTCTCCATCGCCGACCAGGCCAACCAGGTCGACCTGGTGAAGCGCTCCGAGTCCGGCATGGTCACCGACCCGATCACGGTGCACCCGGACGCGACGCTGCTGGAGGCCAACGACCTCTGTGCCAAGTTCCGCATCAGCGGTGTCCCGGTCACCGACCCGGCGGGCAAGCTCCTCGGCATCGTCACCAACCGTGACATGGCCTTCGAGCCGGACCGCACGCGCCAGGTGCGCGAGGTCATGACGCCGATGCCGCTGGTCACGGGCAAGGTCGGCATCTCCGGCGTGGACGCCATGGAGCTGCTGCGCCGCCACAAGATCGAGAAGCTTCCGCTGGTCGACGACCACGGAATCCTCAAGGGTCTCATCACGGTCAAGGACTTCGTCAAGGCCGAGAAGTACCCGAACGCAGCCAAGGACAAGGAAGGCCGGCTGCTGGTCGGCGCCGCCGTCGGTGTCGCGGGCGACGCCTACGAGCGGGCCCAGGCGCTCGTCGAGGCGGGCGTCGACTTCATCGTCGTCGACACCGCCCACGGCCACTCCCGGCTCGTCGGCGACATGGTCGCCAAGATCAAGTCGAACTCCTCGATCGATGTCATCGGCGGCAACATCGCCACCCGTGACGGTGCCCAGGCACTGATCGACGCGGGCGTCGACGGCATCAAGGTAGGCGTCGGCCCCGGCTCCATCTGCACCACCCGTGTGGTCGCCGGTATCGGCGTCCCGCAGGTCACCGCGATCTACGAGGCCTCGCTCGCTGCCAAGGCGGCCGGTGTCCCGGTCATCGGTGATGGCGGCCTCCAGTACTCCGGCGACATCGCCAAGGCCCTGGTGGCCGGCGCCGACACCGTGATGCTCGGCTCGCTGCTCGCGGGCTGCGAGGAGTCGCCGGGCGAGCTGCTCTTCATCAACGGCAAGCAGTTCAAGTCGTACCGCGGCATGGGTTCGCTCGCCGCGATGCAGACCAGGGGCGAACGCAAGTCGTTCTCGAAGGACCGTTACTTCCAGGAGGGCGTCGCCTCCGACGAGAAGCTGGTCCCCGAGGGCATCGAGGGCCAGGTCCCCTACCGGGGTCCGCTCTCCGCGGTCGTCCACCAGCTCACCGGCGGTCTGCGCCAGTCGATGTTCTACGTCGGCGGCCGGACGGTGCCGGAGCTCCAGAACAACGGCCGCTTCGTACGGATCACCTCGGCGGGTCTCAAGGAGAGCCACCCGCACGACATCCAGATGACCGTCGAAGCGCCGAACTACAGCAGG
Source organism: Streptomyces sp. NPDC057136 (assembly GCF_042670885.1). Lineage (NCBI taxonomy): Bacteria > Bacillati > Actinomycetota > Actinomycetes > Kitasatosporales > Streptomycetaceae > Streptomyces > Streptomyces sp. NPDC057136. The sequence continues at coordinate 1,297 of NZ_JBHUUV010000044.1, read as the reverse complement.
AAGTAGCCGCACCGTCGCCCGAGGGGCGGCCCCGGGGGTTCCCCGGGGCCGCCCCTCCGACGTGTGTCGGGGATACTGGCATGGCAGACGTAGAGGGAAAGGCCACACCATCGTGACTGAGATCGAGATCGGGCGCGGCAAGCGCGGCCGCCGGGCGTACGCATTCGACGACATCGCCGTCGTTCCGAGCCGTCGTACGCGGGACCCGAAGGAGGTCTCGATCGCCTGGCAGATCGATGCCTACCGGTTCGAGCTGCCGTTCCTGGCAGCTCCCATGGACTCCGTGGTTTCCCCGCAGCACGCCATCCGGATCGGCGAGCTCGGCGGACTGGGCGTACTCAACCTGGAAGGGCTGTGGACCCGGCACGCCGACCCGCAGCCGCTCCTCGACGAGATCGCCGAGATGCCCGTCGAGTCCGCGACCCGCCGGCTCCAGGAGATCTACTCCGCTCCCATCCAGGAGGAGCTGATCGGGCAGCGCATCAAGGAGGTGCGCGACTCCGGTGTCGTCACCGCCGCAGCGCTCTCCCCGCAGCGCACCGCCCAGTTCTCCAAGGCGGTCGTCGACGCGGGTGTGGACATCTTCGTCATCCGCGGTACGACGGTCTCCGCCGAGCACGTCTCGGGCGCGGCCGAGCCGCTGAACCTGAAGCAGTTCATCTACGAGCTGGACGTCCCGGTGATCGTCGGCGGCTGCGCCACGTACACCGCGGCACTCCACCTGATGCGCACCGGCGCGGCCGGTGTCCTCGTCGGCTTCGGCGGCGGCGCCGCGCACACCACGCGCAACGTCTTCGGCATCCAGGTCCCGATGGCGACCGCGGTCGCCGATGTGGCCGGGGCCCGTCGTGACTACATGGACGAGTCGGGCGGCCGGTACGTGCACGTGATCGCGGACGGTGGCGTCGGCTGGTCCGGCGACATCCCGAAGGCCGTCGCCTGTGGCGCGGACGCCGTGATGATGGGCTCCCCGCTGGCCCGTGCGACGGACGCCCCCGGCCGTGGCCGGCACTGGGGTATGGAGGCCGTCCACGAGGACGTGCCGCGCGGCAAGCTGGTGGACCTGGGCTCCGTCGGGACGACGGAGGAGGTCCTCACGGGCCCCTCGCACACCCCTGACGGCTCGATGAACATTTTCGGCGCCCTGCGCCGCGCGATGGCCACCACGGGCTACAGCGACCTCAAGGAGTTCCAGCGCGTCGAGGTGACGGTGGCGGACTCGCAGCACCGCCGCTGATCCCACCCCGGGACATCCGGACATGACGGGAGGGCCCGGACCACAGCTGTGGTCCGGGCC